>DAIDKV010000182.1 GCA_027449865.1 Planctomycetales bacterium | reverse complement strand
GTATGAGACGGGCCGCAAATGCACCGCGGGCTTCAAGGAGTCGATGAAGATCGTGTTCGACGAGATCCTCCCCAAGTGGAACTATACGGCCGTCCCTCAGCCCGCATGAGATCGGGAAGTTATCCCTGGCCTATTCCTTAGCATCGTCGGCCGTCTCGTCGAAGAGGTTCCGCATCTGGAAGCGAACGAGCCCCTCAGCCCGAGGGATCGGCAACGCGATCCGTTCACCCTCGTTCTCAATGGCGAGAGCTTCTTCGAGGTTATCGGCGTCGGCGACCAGCCCGCTACTGCCTGGCCGATCGGCGATAAAGAATCCGTTGGTCGCCCGAAGAACCACCCGGCCGGAGCCGATCCCGACGACTCCGAACTGCTCGCGGGCTCCGATCGATCGCGGTCCGCCCATGATCCGGCCGGGTGGATTCTCGGTCCAGGTCAGATACGAACCCTCCGCGCCTCGGAGGGCGATCACCGACGATACCGCCAACGCCGTCCGAACCTGCGGAATCTCGTCGAGGCGGACGAACTGGAAGCCCTCGGATTGCAGGATCGGGACAATCCTCCGCGTGACCTCGTCGGCGCGGTTGTGCCGGCGGGAGTCGGCTTCCTCGGAGCTGTCGTGCATCAGAACGATTCCCCGACCGATCGCTCGAATGCGGTTGAGGTAGCGGCGGGCGCAGGCGTCGGCGGGGAGACCCTGCCGCCAGAAATCGTAATCCTGCCCCGAGATGTCCCAGTTGATCGGGCCGACGTACCGACGGCAGTCCGGGTCGCGGTTGAGGGCTCGGGCGACGATCGAGATGGGGGAGTCGCGGCCGTCGGCGTCGATCGGGCGCCAGTTGCCGTAGGGCGGTCGAAGAAATCGGGGGTCGGAGCCGAAATGCGGGGCGAGGATCGCGTCGGCCCGCCGAATCTCCTCGACGACATCGCCACCCGAGGCGGCCAGATTCGCCAGCCCGGGGTGGGAATCGCTATGGTTGCCGATCAGGTGACACTGGTCCCGGATCTGTCGGAGGAGCGTTTCCTGGCCCTCCGCGTGCCGACCAATCGCGAAGAATGTCGCCGCAATCCCAGAATCGGCCAGATAGGCGGCCAGCTCGGCGGTTCGCGGGCCGGGTCCGTCGTCGTAGGTCAGGCAGATGGTTCGGGGCGGGAGCCGGTCGGCCTTGATATCGATCTGGAAGAGCATGGGCGTCACCTGGGAGCCGTTTCCAGAAGGCGAAGCATTCGCTCCACCTCGCCGGGGATCGCCCTGCGCTCGCGAAGAACCCACGGTAGACCGGCGATCGCGGCGGCGAGCCCCTCGCGCGTGCCCCGGTCCCTGAGAAGACCACGGGTGAGGGAGAAGGTGCGCCGCAAGGCGCTTCGGACGGGCCGACGAAGCCAGGCCGACCAGAGAGCGTTGCGGAGAGCCGTCCGGTTGCGAGTCGCGACGTCGCGGTGCGTCGAGGGCGCGTGATGCAGCGTCAGTTCACGGATGTATCGCAGTCTCCAGCCCCGGGCGAGCAGATCGAGGGCGAGGACCTCCTCCTCGCCGCCGACGAAGAACCGGCGGTCAAACCCGCCCGCATCCACGAACGCCGAGCGCCGGAGCACCGAGGCCCCGGCGAGGAAACCGGCCAGCGCGATTCCCGGAAGGCCCGGCTCGGAGGGGAGCGGACTCTGTTCGAGCAGCCGGCAAATCGATGCTTCCCGGTCGTTGACGAGAATCCGGGCCGTCACCACCGCGACGCTCGGATGAGCTTCGAGCAGATCGGCCGCCCGCCGAAGCGAGCCTGGTTCCCACCAGGTGTCATCGTCCGAGAAGGCGACGAACGGCGTTTCCAGACGGTCGACACCCAGGTTTCGACCAGCGGCGCCCAGGTTCTCCCCGGATCGAAGAATTTCGACGGCCGGGAACCTGGCGGCGACCGCCTCGGCCGTTCCGTCGGTCGAGGCATTGTCGACCATCACGATCCGGGGGCGCTCGGGGAGTCGGGTCAGGGCGTCGAGGGAGTGGAGCAACTCCCCAACCCTGTTGTGGGTAATCATCACGATCCCTACCCGAGGATCCGGATTCGCCATCGGCATTCCCTTCGTGGTCGATCAACCCCGCGCCCGAATCGGAGTGTTCTGGTCAAGAACCATCGCCCATCGGTCTCCGTGGAGGGCGAAGACCAGCGAGAGATGGCTGGTTTCCTGAATTCGGGTTCCGTCGGGCGCTTCATCGCGATAGGCCAGGTGGATCGTCGCGCAGGCCATCCGAGGCGACTCGTGGACGGCGGCGATGCGTGTATCGAGCGTCCAGGTGGTCTTTTCAAACCAACCTCGGTGAAGCTCGATGTACTCGTGCACGGTTTCAACGAGCTGGCCATCGGCCATGACGAGCGTGAGCTTCTCGTCGGGGAGGGTCTCGATCAGCGCCCGGAGGTCGCGGTCCTGGATAGCCTTCAGGTGCCTGTCGAGCGTCTCGCGGAAGGTCATAAAGCGCCTCGTAATCAGGGCCAGGAGGTCTCTCGCATCGGGATCACCATCACCTCGGGAATCACCGTCTCGTCGGGCTGCTGGAGGACGAAGCGGACGGTCTCGGCGATGTTCTTCGGGTCCTGCAAAACGGCGGGATCAAGATCGGGGAATCGGTCGAGCAGGAACGGCGTGCGCATCCCTCCGCTCAGGACGGCGGTGACCTTGATGTTTTGCGCCCGGGCCTCGACATGAAGCGCGTGGCTGAACCCGAGGAGCCCCCACTTGCTCGCGTGGTAGGCGGCGGCATTCGCCCAGGCCCGCTTCGCGGCCGTCGAAACGATGTTGACGATGTGTCCGCGCCCGGCGCTGGCCATCACCTCCATCGCGAGCTTCGACAGGACGAACGGGCCTCGGAGATTCACCGCCATGATCCGGTCCCAGTCCTCGACCGGCAGTTCGGCGATCGAGACGGTCCGATCGGTTCCGGCGTTGTTCACCAGCACGTCGAGCCGGCCGAAGGTGTCGACGATCTTTTGGAAGCCGCGTCTGGCCTGCTCCTCCGACCGGACATCGAGCGCCAGGGCCAGAGCGTCGCGGCCGGCGGATCGAAGCGATCGGGCGACCTCGTCGGCGGCCTCCTTGCGGAGATCGGCCGGAATCGCGATGGCGCCGGCCTCGTCGAGCGTCCGGCAGATCGCCGCGCCGAGCCCCTGCCCGCCCCCGGTCACCAGGGCGACCTTACCTTCCAGGTTGTTCGCCATGCGGTTGTTCGCTCCCTTCGAGAGAGTGCGTCCGATGCCGGTCGGGCCGGGTTCGCGGGTCTTGCCATACCGAGGCGCCGGTCTGGATTCGCTCTCGCGAGAGTCAGCAACCGTCGTGCCGGTATCGATCGTCCGGGTTGCGTCGACCGGGGCGGCCGCGCGCGCCAATCGGCCGGCGATTCGCTGAAATCTGGGCGGGTCTCGGTTGTTGACAGCGTCCCCGTCCCGTCGGATAGTGAATTCAATCGGACCCGCGGAAAAAGGCCGAGCGTCCCCGAGGGGGGATGTCACCAGAGGCCACCCGGCGTCGTAAGCTTGTAGGTCGCAGGGGAGCCGGCGTGTCCGTTGGGATGGATGGCCGGCCGAGGCGAGGCCCAGACAGAATCGACTCCGATCCGTCGGTGGAGACACAATCGATGCGGCAGCTCATTGCACCCGGGCCGGGCGGGACCTCGGACCGGCGTTGGCTGGTCGTCGCGGTGCTATGCGGGCTGCTGGCATGGCTGGGCACGGGCGAGGTCACGCGGCTACTGGCCCAGGACATGAAGGCCGAGGCGCCCCAGGCCAAGGACGCCCCCGCCGCCAAGGAGGAAGCGCCGGCGCCCGCTTCCGAGCCGGCCCCAGCGGCCGACGCCGCCGGCAACGCCATGCCCAATAACGCCGCGGGCGCGGGAACCAGCCCGGACGCCCCCCAGAGCCTGCTGATGCTCGCCATCCGGGCGTCGGGCCCGATCGGCGGATTCCTGCTGCTGCTCTCGATTTACTTCACGGCACTGGTGATCCGGCTCTTCATGGAGCTTCGGGTCAGCGAGGCGGTCCCGACAGCGCTGGTGGAGCGGCTGGAAGCCGCGATCGCCGAGAAGAAATTCCAGGACGCCTACGACGCCTGCAAGGATAACGACTCGTACCTGGCGCGACTGGTCCGGGTCGGGATCGCCAACCTGCCGAATGGACGCCAGGAGGCCAAGGAGGCGATGATGGAAGCTTCCGACGAGATCGTCACCAGCCTGGAGATGAAGATCAGTTACCTGGCGATTATCGGGACGCTCGGTCCGATGATCGGTCTGGTCGGGACGATCGCGGGGATGATCGATAGCTTCAAGGAGATCGCGATCGCCGGAGGGGCCCAGCCTCGTCCCGAGAAGGTCGCGATGGGTATCTCGATGGCTCTCTTCATCACGCTGGAAGGGGTCTCGCTGTCGGTTCCGGCGATCTTCTTCTTCGCCTTCTTCCGCAACCGGATCGCCCAGATGACGATGGAGGCCACTCGTGTGGCCGACCGGACGATCAACTCGCTGGTCGCCGCCGCGAAGGCGGCCAAGTCCGCCTGATCGACGGATTCGCTTCGAGCCGAAACCGAGTGGAGCCCGCGATGTCCGCCCAGATGTCGACCGAGCTGAAGGCGGAGCCCAATCTCACGCCGCTGCTCGACGTGGTCTTCCAGTTGATCACGTTTTTCATGCTGATGATCAACTTTAGCTCGGACAACTACGATCGTCGGATCACGCTCCCGGTCGCGGGCTCGGCCCGGCCGATCGAGGACGACCGCCAGGTGGACGAGGATCGGCTGGTTCTGAACATCGACAAGGACGGCCATCTTCTGATGGGTGGCGAGGTTCAGCCGATCCACCAGGCGGTGCAGACGATCAAGCGGCAGGCCGACCTGATCAAGCTGAACCTGAAGGCGGCCGGCAAGAAGCTCGACACCAGCGGCAGCTTGCCGACCACGATTGTGCTTCGGGCCGATCGGGACACCTCGTTCTCGTCGGTGCACGAGTTGATCAAGGCTTGCCAGTCGAACGGGTTTCGCAAGTTCGCCCTGAAGGCGATGAACAGCTAGCTGGCCACTGGCAAGGGGGATCGATCCTTGTCGAAGCGTCGCAAAGTGCGCAGGGCGGAGGAGCCGACGGTGCAGATCGCGCCGATGCTCGACATGGCCTTCCAGCTCCTGACCTTCTTCATCCTGACCTATCATCCGATGCCGCAGGAGGGGCAGTTCCTGATGAACCTCCTCCCGGCGATCCCGTCGACGTCGAGTGCCGAGGCGGCGAGCGACGCGGCCTCGGACAAGCTCCCGGCCGAGCTGCGTACCCTGCCGACGACTCTCAAGGCGGGTCCGGGCGGGTCGCTCGGCGAGATCATCGTGGGCGAACAGGCGGTTCCCACCACCCCCGCCGAGCTCGAGAAGGAACTGGACAAGTACTTGCAGGATCCGACCCTGCCGTTCGATCAGACCGTGCTCAAGGTGGATCCGAACCTGAAGTATTCCGAGTTGATGAGGGTGATCAACGCCTTCTCGAACTCCTTTCAGCGGGCGAAGAAGCCGCCCAACATCAGCTTCGAGGAGTTGCCCCCGGGTGCCTGAACGATCGGGGGGCGATCCGTCACCGAGGGAAAGACCAGGGGGTGGGCCATCGCCGGCCGGACCAGTTCGACCTTTTTCCGAGGCTCGGAATTCTCCCGGTTCGTGATCCTGCTGGCCGTGCTGGTGGGAGGTATCTGGGCGTTCTGGCAATACGGTCGGTCGCGGCCGATTCCGGTCGTCCCCCCGGCGGTGGCGGGGCCGCCGCCGAAGCCGGTCGAGCCCGATCGTTCGGTTGAGTTCGAGAGCGTCAGCGATCGCACCCCGATGACCCTTCGCGACACCGCGGCGTACTCGCTCCTGATCCACCGGGCGCGAGGGAAATCGGCGGTCCAGCTTGCCGCCGAGAGCCGTCGCGACCTTTTCCTGACCCACTTCTGGGAGCGGCCCGAGCATTATCGAGGCGTTCCGGTTCACATCGACGGGACCGCGCTTCGCGTCCTTCGCTACGAGTCGAAGCTCAGCCGGAATGGGTGGCTGTACGAGGCCTGGATCGAGACGCCCGAGACGGGCCGTTATCCGTACGTCTGCGTCTTCGAGGATCCGCCGAAGGGATTCCCGATCGGTCCGAACGTCTCCGAGCGAGTCGTCTTCAACGGATACTTCCTCAAGATCATGAAGTACCAGGCGGGCGATGTCGCCCGGGGCGCCCCGCTGCTGATCGGCCGGATTGGCTGGGACGCGAGCCAGTCGGCCTTCGCGAAGGCGCCCGGCTCGGGCTCGACGCTCCGGTGGACCTTGATTCTGCTCGCGGTCATGTTCGTGGTGACCCTGGTCCGATGGCTGGCGACCGTTCGCGGGAGCTTCCGTCGCGGCGATCGCCCGGCCGCTCGGTTCTCGCCCACCGACGAGATCGACGCCGAGGCCCTCGATCGCTGGGTCCGAAGCGCGGCCGACGAGCCGGAAAACCCAACGCCCGCCAACCCGGAAAAACCGGATTCCGACGCGAGCCTGGGAATTCGGGAGGGGGAAGCCAGTGGTGCGGGGCGTCCGGATCCGGGAGAATCATGGGCCAGGCCCGCCCCGGGCGACGTCTCAACCTGATCCAACCGACCGGCCCCGCCCCGATGCACCGCGAGTATCGCCACGACGAAACGCACCACCACCATCATGGGACCGGCCTTGAAGTCGTCCAGGCCGATCCTCTCGCCGAGGAACGCGCGCTAATCGCCTTCACGGCGGTTCTCGGCGGCCTGATCGGGCTCGACCTGCTCCTTGGTTTCCCTGGCTGGGGCCCTCGACATTATCCGATGGGCCTCTCGCCAACGATGATCGCCGCGCTCCTGGGTGCGGTCTACATCGTTCACGGAGCCTTGCAGGCGATGCTTCACGGCCGGATCGGTGCCGACATCGCCCTTGCGCAGGCCTGCCTGGCCGCCCTTTTGATTGGGCAGCCGTTCGTCGCGGCGGAGGTCGTCTTCATCGCGCTTCTCGGCGAGGTCCTTGAAGCGTGGACCTTCGCCCACACCCGGCGCGCCCTCGGCCGGCTCGTGGAACAATCCCCGAGAACGGCCCGCGTTCGCCGGGATGGGATCGATCAGGAAATCCCCGCGAGTGAAGTCTTGATCGGCGATCGGGTTCTGATCGGCCCCGGCGATCGGATTCCGGTTGATGGGTCCATCGTCAGCGGACAATCGACGGTCGACCTCTCCGCGCTCACGGGCGAGCCGATTCCGGTCGACCGAGGTCCGGGCGATCCGGTCTTCCGCGGGACGATCAACCAGTTCGGCGCGATCGAGGTCGACGCCGAAAAGGTGGGTGATCAGACGACGATGGGCCAGGTCCTCAAGCTGGTCGATCAGGCCCGGAAGCGCCGGGCAAGGCTGGAGAAGACCGCCGATCGGATGGCTCGCTACTTCCTCCCCGTCGTGGAAGTGGTCGCGGGCGGGACCCTTCTCATCGGATACCTCGCCGGATGGCCGGATGCCTGGTCGCGGGCCGTCGCGGTGCTGGTGGTCGCCTGTCCGTGCGGGCTCGTCCTGGCGACTCCAGCCGCGATGCTCGCCGCGATCGCCTGGCTGGCCCGGCACGGGGTCCTCATCAAGGGCGGAACAGCGCTGGAAAGCCTCGCCGCCTGCGACACGTTTGCCTTCGACAAGACCGGCACCCTGACCCTCGGCCGCCCGGCCTTCCGCGGCCTGGAACCGATCGACGGAAACGACGAGGCGACCGTTCTTGGTCTGGCCGCCTCGGCTGAATCCTCGAGCCGACACCCGCTCGCCGTTGCGGTCGTGGCCGAGGCTCGCCTTCGAGCGATCGAACTTCCGCCCAGCGAGGATTCGAGGGCCCTGCCGGGGGCCGGCGTTCAGGCGACGTGTCGAGGATCCCATGGCGAGGCTCGGAACGTTCTCGTCGGCAATCGCCGCTTGCTGGCCGAGCACGGGATCGAGCCTGATGAGGCGATCGGGTCGAAGCTCTCGGCCATCGACGCGAGGGGCGAGACGGCCCTGATCGTCGCGATCGATGGTCGCCTCGCGGGCGTGATCGCCGTGCACGACCCGATCCGGCGTGAGGCGCACGACGTCGTTCACGACCTGCGGCACCTGGGCATCCGAGAGGTCGTCATCCTGACTGGCGACCGCGAGCCGGCCGCTCGGGCGGCGTCGAAGAAGATCCACGCCGACGCGGTCGCCGCCGAGCTACTCCCGGCCGACAAGGCTCGATGGATCGAGGAGCGCAAGGCGGCCGGGCGGAAAGTCGCGATGGTCGGCGACGGGATCAACGACGCTCCCGCGCTGGCCGCCGCCGACGCCGGGATCGCCCTCGGCGCCGCGGGCGCTGATCTCGCCGCCGAGGCCGGGAATATCATCCTCCTCGGCGACCCGCTACGCGTTCTGCCTGACCTGGTCGGGCTCGCGCGTGGGACCGTCGCGATCATCCGCCAGAATATCATCGGATTCGCCTTCGGGTTCAACGCCGTCGCGATGCTCTCGGCGACGTTCGGCCTGCTCGGCCCGATTGCCGCGGCGGTTCTGCACCAGATCGGCTCACTGCTCGTTTTGCTCAACTCGATGCGGTTGCTGATTCATGGCGACTGGCACGAGCTGCCGCCAGTCCGGGCGATCCGGCGTCTCGGAGCGCGCATCCATCAGCTTGACGATCAGATCGACCTGGGCTCCATCGCCGGCTGGATCTGGTCCTGTCGCCGAATCGCGACGCTGACCGGACTTGCCTTCCTGATGGGAGCCTATCTGACGAGCGGATGGAGGGCCATCGCCCCCGGTGAGATCGGCGTTCTCCGGCGATTCGGCCGCTCGGCCGGGACGCTCGATCCGGGATTGCACTTACGCTGGCCGTATCCGATCGAGCGGGTGACCGTCGTCTCACCCGACCGCGTCCGGGGGCTTCCGATTGGCTTCCGGCTCCCGCCCGCCGAGCAGGACGATCCAGGCTGGGGCTCCAGCCACGGCCGGACGGGCGGCGGTCCGGAAGACGATGCGGGCCTACTTCTCACCGGTGACGGCCGATACGTCGAGGTCTCGGCGACACTCGAATATGCGGTCGATCGATCCGACCCCACCGCAATCGAGCGATTTGTCTTCGCTCTCGACGACGTCGAGGCGTCTCTCGGGCCGATGGCGGAATCAGCCGTCCGCGAGGTCATCGCGCGCCGGGAGCTGCTCGACCTTCTGACAACCGGCCGAGAGTCCGCCGAGACGGCCGCCGCCCTCCTGCTGCGCGAACGGCTTGCCGCCCATCGGTTCGGGATCGCCGTTCGCCGGGTCTCGTTCCAGGATATGCATCCGCCGCTCCCGGTCCTCGACGCCTACCGAGACGTCTCGCGAGCGGTCAGCGACCGCCAGCGCCGGATCAATGAGGGAATCTCGTATCGCGACCGGGTCGTCACCGAGGCCGGCGGGCAGGCCCAGGCCGTCCGGGAATCCGCCGAGTCCGATCGGGTACGCCGGATCGCGACGGCATCAGCGACCGCCCAGACGTTCGCGACGATGCTCGCCGCTCGCGAATATTCACCGGCGCTGACCGATCTACGCCTGTTCTGGTCGGCGGTATCCGGGGCGCTCGCGAACCGGGAAAAGCTCCTGCTCGACGAGGATCCGAGCCGCCGTCATCATCTGATCGTCCCGGATGCCGCCGACCGGGCACTGCTCCCAGCGCTCCGTCAGGTTCTCCCCGGCACCGGCGCTCCAGTGGGATCGCCATAAGGGTATCTGAATGAACCGATTCCGGCGTGGATTTGTGATCGTTCCTGGGATCGCCGTCCTGGTAGGGGTGGTGGCGTCGTCGGTTGCGATCGTCGACGAGACGGAGATGGTCGTGGTCACGAGCTTCGGCCGGGTCTCGGCGGTTTACGGGGAAGGATCGACCGGGGCCGGACTGCACTTCAAGGCGCCCTGGCAGTCGGCCATCAAGATCGACCGGCGGTTCCGGGTTTTCGATCCCGCGCCTCGGGAGGTGATCACGGGTGACAAGCGGAACCTTGAGGTGGCGGCGTATGTGGTCTGGCGAGTGGCGGACCCGGTCGCCTTTCTTCGAGGCTCGGGGACGGCGGAGCTGGCCGAGGCGAGGATCGACGAGCGAGTCTCGGCGAGCCTGAGCGACGCGATCGGCCGCCGCGAACTGGCGAGCCTGGCCTCGACCGACCCCGGCCGATGGGGGCTCGACACGGTCACTCGCGAGGTTCTCGGCGCGGTGGCCCCGGCCGCTCGCGACGAGTTGGGAGTGGAAGTGGTCGATATCCGCCTCCGGCGGTTCGGTCATCCGCTGGAGGTCCGGCCGGCCGTCTTCGAGCTGATCCGAAGCGAGCGCCGGCAGGTCGCGGCCCGGCTCCGGGCCGAGGGCGAGGCACAATTTTTGACGATCACCAGCCAGGCCGATCGCGCCCGAGACACGATCCTCGCCGAGGCCGAGGCCGAGTCCAGCCGGATTCGGGGGAATGCCGAGGCCGAGGCCACGCGTCTGCTCAACGAGGCGCACGCCCGCGACCCCCGGTTCTTCGAGTTCCTTCGGACGCTTGAAGCCTACCGATCGATTCTCGACGACCGCGCCACGGTGGTTCTCTCGGCGACCAGCCCGCTATTGAAGCTGCTGGTTCAGGGACCCGCGCCGGTTTCCTCGGCCGAGGCGCCCCGAGAGGCCGGTCGCGCCGAGCCCTCCCCGGCCATCCAGAAGGCGGCTCGATAACCATGAGACGCACCCGGACTGTCGTGGTCTCGGTCCTGTTTCTGGCGATCCTCGGGATCCTCGGGTCGGGGTTTGTGAGTGTCGCGCCCGGTGAGGTCGCGGTCGTTCGCCGACTCGGCCGGGTCGTCGAACCACCCTGGGGGCCTGGCCTGCACTGGCGGATTCCGCTCGGGATCGACCGCGTCGACCGGATCGCGACGGATGCCGTCCGTCGCCTGACCATCGGGCAGGCCGCGCCGGCGTCGGCCGATCGCGAGCCGTCGGCGGGCGAGTTCCTGACCGGCGATTGGAACCTCCTCCGCGTTGAGGCGACGTTACAGTATCGCGTCTCCGACCCGGTTGCGGTCGCGATCCAGGGCGAGCGGGCCGAGGCTCTGCTCCCTGGTGCCGCCGAGGCGGCGCTTTCGCGGTCGCTCGGTCGTCGAGGGATCGACGCGGCGCTCCGGTCAGACCGCCTCCAGATCGCGCGGGAGACCCGCGACGACTTGCAGTCCTTTGTGGAGACCCAGGGCCTGGGATTCCGAATCCTTGGCGTGAGTTTGACCGACGCCCGCCCGCCGTCGGAGGTCGCGGCCGACTTCGCGGAGGCTCAGGCGGCCGAGAGCCGCCGCGACGACCGAATTCAGGTCGCTCGCGCTCACGAGGCGGTCGAGCGTGCGACGGCAACATCGCGAGGCGAAGCGCTCCGCGAATCGGCGAGGTCCGAGGCGGGCCGAATCCTCCTCGCCGCCCGGGCCGAGGCCGATCGCTTCCTCGCCCTGCTCGTCGAGGCTCGCAAGTCGCCCGACCTCACCCGGCGGACGATCTACATCCAGAGCGTTCAGGCCATGCTCGCGGGCGTTCGCCGAAAGCTGATCCTTCCGCCTGGCCAGGTGCCCGACCTGACCGTCCTCGGGCGGTTCACCCCGGTCCCACCGGAGGCACCAATCACCCGTTCCGAGGGAGCCTCTCCCCGGAAACCCGCCGGTCGCCAACACTAGATCGCATGGAACGTCCCACCGCCCAGATGACCGTCGCGATGATGCTCGGCCTGGTCGCCGGGATTGCGATCAACATCTGGCTCTTTCGGCTGGGGGTTCTCTGGGGCATCCTCGGCCTGAATATTAGCAAACACCTGCTCGTCGCCTATTTATGCCAGGCTCTGGGAGTGAACCGAAACGCTTCGGATTCCCCGGCTTCCTCCACTGAGATCACTCCCGAAGTCTCGTCGTCATAAGGCGATCGCCTCGTTTGCCCACCTTGCCGTTCTATCCGGTCTTCCCGACTCGAGAATCGAAGGAGCGTGGGGATTTGGATTGTGAAGAAAACCCAGTGGGCGCGAGGTATTCGCTTCGCTATGATCCTCCGCTTGTCCCCCTCTGGAAAAGGTAGGATCAAAGCGGCGTGGGAATCGATCGCGCCGACCCGGTACGTCCAGATTGACCGCGAGGAGTCGCGGTCTCACGAGCAGGAGACGAATATGGTAGGGAACGGGCGTGGTCAGCTCTTGCTGGTGGAGGACGAACCCGTCCTGCGTCGTCTGATCGCCGACTTCCTCCGCGGCGAGGGGTACGAGGTGATCGAGGCGGCCGACGGTTCCGAAGGGGCCTCGATCTATGCCGACCACCCGTACTTTGACCTCGTTCTCCTCGACCTGAATCTGCCCTACCTCTCGGGTGTGGATGTTTGTCGGCGGATCAAGGCGATGCGGCCGAGCCAGCCGGTCCTGATCTGTAGCGCGGCGATCCTCGACGCCCACATCGTCGCGCTTCATGAGATGAAGGTCGATCAGTTCCTCACCAAGCCCTATCATCCCCTGGATTTGCTCGACCGGATTCATCGGGAGCTGTCGAGACCGTCGACCGGCCGGATCACGAGGACGATGGTCGGCTCCGTCCTGGCCTGACGACCGTCCCGAGGGACGACCCTATTCTCGCGGAGGGTCCCGCGGTCGGGTCGCATCGATGGCCTCTCAGGGCAGTTCCTCCTCACTACGGTTGGGTCCACGCGAAAAAAGGGATCGGTCGTCCCCTGACCGGTCCCCGTCCCTGAACCGCCTCGCCCACGAAATGAGGACAGGCACCTCCGCCATTATCCGGAGGCAGTCTCCGTTTTCCCGGCGGTCCCCGAAGGAAACGAACCGGCCCGGCCTTGCGGCCGAGGCAGGGTCGCGGCGAGCGCGGACTCCGGTTAAGATGTTGAATCTTCGCGTCTTCCGGACGGCCGGAGGCACCCCGAACTCTCCACCTGGAATTCATCCCGAGCCGGGTCGGTCCGCGGGAGGTCCCTCGAAATGATCCCGTTCTCGCTCTCCGACGTCCCCCTCATCGCGTGGTACATCGGAGTGCTGGTCTTCCTCGAAGGGCTCCTGAGCGCCGACAATGCGCTGGTCCTGGCACTGATGGTCCGCCACCTGCCGAAGCGCGAGCAGCGGAAGGTTCTTCAGTGGGGGATCTGGGGAGCGATTCTGTTCCGTGTCGTGGCGGTCGGACTCTCGGCGATCCTCCTCAAATTCTGGATCTTCAAGCTGATCGGCGGCGGTTATCTGCTCTACCTTGCGATCAGGCATTTTCTCCAGTCGGATACGGGGCACGAGGCCGCTGGCGACGGACGCCGATCGAAGTTCTGGGGGATGGTGGTCTCGGTCGTGCTGACGGACATTGCCTTCTCGATCGATTCGATCCTGGCCGCCGTCGCCATGGCTGATGAGTTCCCGGCCCGGTTCGGCGACAACGGAAAGTTCTTCATCGTCCTCGCCGGCGGCGTGCTGGGCATCATCACGATGCGGTTCGTGGTCCGATATTTCGTCATCCTGCTCGACCGATTCCCAGGACTGGCCCAGGGAGCCTACGTGCTGGTCGCCTGGATCGGGCTGAAACTGGTCGTCAGCGGACTTCATTCCGGGGAGATCATCCCATTCCACATCAACGACTGGGTCTTCTGGTCGGTGATGCTGCTGATCGCGGTTTTCAGTTTTGTGATCCGCCCGAGCGGCCCCTCTCAACCGATGTCCAGCAATCTGGAACTCCTGGAATCGGAAGCGTTATCCGAGGCCGACGAATCCTCCGAGGTTCCGGGCGAAGCGGCCGGCGCGGGAGAGGTCGACGGATTCACGAGCTCGGATCGCCGCATCAGTGGTTCGGAAGCTAAACTGTAGGAAGACCTCGATTCCACGCCCCGGGCTCCTCACCAATGATGTTGAATGACCTGACCGTGACGTTCCCAGGGCGCGGCCGCATCCGGCTGGAGAGTGCCACCCTCTTCGGCGATGCCGAGAACCCGGCGCGAGGGTTGTTCCTCGAACGGATCGCGGGCGTCCCGGAGGTACTCGGCGTCACGATCCAGGCGAGGCAAGTCCCACACGCCGAGATCCGGTTCCGTCCTGGAAAGGGCCGGCTGGAAACCGTGGTCTCGCGTCTCGCCGCCGCTCTCCGCGGTGACGGCGATCCCATCGAGAGCGATCGCGATCCCGGCGAATGGGAGATCCAACTCGTTCGCCCAGGCCGACTCGTGATGACGAACCGTGCCATCCGACGCCGTCCGCCACTCCTTCGCGCCATCGCGCGGGAACTCTCGGCGACGCTCGGTGTCGAGGACTACCGAATCGTCCCGGCCTCGGGATACGTCCGCATGGATTACGACCCGGCGCAGCTTCTCGGGCGCGATCTGGTCGCAATCGTCGAGGGGGCGGTCCAGAGATGTCCGGACCCCGGCGCGATGGAGCCGGTCGACTGGCACCTGACCCTCGCCACGGCGGCGGTGCCTGTCGCGGCCATCGGCCAGTTCGCCGCTCCCGGGCTCTTGCCGGCCGCGGGCGTCCTGTGTGCCCTCGCGGCTGTCCCGATCTTCCAGAAGGCGCATCGGGCAGTCGTCCGCGAGCGACGACTCGGAACCGAGATTCTCGACTCGGCGGTCGTCCTCGGATGCCTGGGTACCTCCCTGGTCCTCCCGGGCGCTCTGCTTGTCTGGTGCCTCGGCGTCGGTCAAACGCTCGCCAATCGGTCGGGCGAGGATGCCCGGCGGCTCCTGCTCGACGGCTTCCGCAAGCGACCCGCGATCGCCCGCGCCCGAGAGGGCGGCGTCCTCGTTCGGAGACCGGTTGACCGGCTCCGCCCGGGAGATCGCGTGGTCGTCGAAGCGGGCGAGGTCGTCCCCATTGATGGCCGGATCGTCAGCGGCGGCGCTCTCCTCGACGGTTCTCCACTCCACCTCGCGACCACCACGACCATCCAGAGACCCGGCGCCCTCGCACTCGCCTCGACGATCGCGATGGCCGGCCGAATGGAGATCGAGGTCATGTCGAGGGATGAAGAAACGACCGCCGCCCGGATTGGGCAGTTCCTCGATCGAGCCGCCGACTGGTCTCCGAAAGCCTCTCGACAAGGGGATAAAATCGCGGGCCTCGCGATCCTGCCAACGGCCGCCCTCGCCATCGCGGGGATGGCCGCCATCGGACCGGCCGGCGCACTCGCCGTCCTCGGCCGCGATTTCGGAACGGGACTCCGGATGGCCACGCCTCTTTCCTGGATCGCGGCCATCTCGCTCGCGGCTCACTCGGGGATTGTCCTCAAGGATCCCGATGCCCTCGATCGAATCCGAGGGATCGACACGGTCCTCCTCGACCTCGGCCAGGCCGAGGGCCACGATCGATCCGCGATGATCTCGGCCCTTCGGGCGATCGGGATCGAGATGATCGAGGTTCCGCCGGATCTCGACCTTGCCGGCCCGTGCCGCTCTCTCCGCCAGGATGGTCGGAAAACCTGCTACCTCGGTGATCGGATCATCGGGCCCGAGCTGGCCCATTCCGTCCAGGTCGCGATCTCACTCCGAGCCGTCGAAGGGCTGGACGATTTTGCCCACGTCGTGCTTCTCGACGGAAATCCCGATCGGCTGCTCGACCTGCTGGCGATCGGGCAGGAACTCGACCGGAACCTCCGGCGCTCCTGGTCGCTGGTCTTCCTGCCGAATCTCGGGGCCGTCGCCGCCGTTTTCGCGGCGGGCCTGAGCGTGCTGGGCTCCATCGCCATCAACAATCTGTCGGCCGTCGCCGCCATGGCGATGGCCGGCCCAGGACTCCGGCGAGCCGCTCGCCTGGAGGCCGATCGCAGGCACCATATGGAGGTCCGCCGAGCGATCGCCGCCCGAATGTGCCTCGACGTCGCCGAGACGGACAGCAGAGCGCCCCTGGCGTCAGCCGCCTCCGCGTCGTAAATTATTCGTAACGAGGATCGCTCGGACGCTCCCCACTCCGAGCACCGCGAGACGCCTCCGCTCGACACGACCGACACCAACGGACGCGAACCTCATGGCAAAAACCGCGCAGGAACGGGCGCACTCGGGCCCCGGACGCGAGCCATCCGAGCCGATGGACCTCCGAACGCGCGTCAGCAGCCTACCCCCCGACCGATCCACGAAACGCTTCAACATCTTCCTGGTCGACACCGGCTGGAACGCCTCTGTCTCGAAGGTCGTTCGCCTCCACCTGAGGGGGCTTTTTGGCATCGGCGGTGTTTTCGAGCCGGATAGCCTGTTCGAGCTCACGACGCAGCAATCGGCCGTGATCCAGGGGCACGATCCGGAACTCATCGGCTGCGATCCAACGATCATCGTTTATGATCTCTACGGATGCCACCAATCGAAAGCCGGCGGATACCGAGGCTTCCGGCTGAACCTCGGATTGATGCGGCATCCCGAACAGGCGCTCGCCCGGTTGCAGGAATTCGTCCGGTTCATCACCCTGAATCGATCGGTCGCGCGGCTCGATCGCGAGGTACGCCGCGAGCTCCATCGCGAAGGGATCGAGGGGATCGTCAAGATTCTCCGCGAGACTTCCGTCGAAATGCTCATCGAGTGAGGCCCGAGGTCCCCATGAACGAAGAATTCCCCGTTCTCCCGGCTGTCGTCGGAACCTGTGTGGCTCTCTATCTCGGTTACGAAATCAATCGAAGAAGGAACAAGCTGCGCAAGGTCTTCAACGTCTTCGACAAGCAGGAAAGCCGGATCGCCGATGCCCTCGAAAGCATGGTCGAAAGCGGCCAGCTTCGGCCTCATGTCCCCACACCAGTTCATTAAGTCGAAATCGCGGTCGGGTCACTCTTGTGGACGCCGAGGCCAACGCCGGACAGGGCGACTTCCGGGGCGGCCCGATCCGGCCTGCCCCGTTTGAAAGGGCGAGATCCGCGTTGAGCCGTCCTGCCAGGCGCGCTATGCTGGATCCAATCCGGGTTGTTCCGGGCCCTGTCCGTCCGGGTCGAGCCGATCCAGGCCCGGCGGCCGAGGAGAGCCGACGATGAATCCCCCCTGCCCGCCCGCCGGGACTCCTCGAGAATGGCTCGCCCGGATGCCGCCCAGGGGACAAACCGTCGTTGCTTCAACCGAAGCGGCCGGGTGGGAGGGAATCCACGGCGTCGTCCTCGCCGGCCCAATCGCCGAGTTTGTGGACCTCTCCGCGGTGTTCCCGTTCCTGCTCTTCGTCCGGAAGGGAACATCCCAGCTCGACTGGCGGCGCGGGAATCGGTTCTCCAGGCTCACGATCCGGGCCGGCGATCTGCTCGTCGCGCCCGGAGGCGAGGGCCACCGTATCCGGGTGGTGGAACCCATCGAGGCGTTTCTGCATCCCGTCGACCCGGACCGACTCGATCCGCTCGCCCGAGACGAGTGGCCGGAGATGGCGTCGGCGTATCGGATCATCGAGGGGCTGCATCGCGACGACGAGGAACTGTGGGACCTCGGATCGCGGATGGC
This sequence comes from Planctomycetales bacterium, assembly GCA_027449865.1. GTDB lineage: Bacteria > Planctomycetota > Planctomycetia > Isosphaerales > Isosphaeraceae > JAKAUH01. The sequence continues at coordinate 36,964 of DAIDKV010000182.1, read as the reverse complement.
GGACCGGATTCTCGAACCTAATCCCGGCTCACGCGCCATGGCCTCCGCGTACCAGGAGCTGATCGCTGTCCGGTTGCTCTGGGATCATTCGACGATCGTCCGCCGGCCGGGGGACGAGGAAACCCTGAGCGATCCGAGGCTCTCGCCCGTGATCGACTACATCCGAAGGAATCTCCGCGACGATGTCTCGCTCGAGACGCTCGCCGCCCTCGCCGGGCTGAGCCCGAACTATTTTCTGGGGGCGTTCCGCGAGGTGACCGGTCAGACCCCCCATCGCTACGTCACCGAATTGCGGATCGCCCGCGCCTGCGAACTGCTCCGCGACCCACACCGTCCGATCACAGAGGTCTCGCTGGCCGTCGGCTTCTCGTCGCAGAGCCACCTGACGGAGGTCTTCCGTCGGACGTTGAAGACAACCCCGGCGGCCTACCGACGCCAGGTTCTCGGCCTCGGCCGGAACGGCGAGACCTCCGAAGGTTGAGGGGTGCTGTCCGAGGATTCGCAAGGCCCACTCAATGCCTCCGCGCGAGGAATTCTGATGGAATGACCCGGAATTCCTTGATGGAACGAAGCCTCCCCGATCGGTAGAATGGTTGATGGCGGCCCCGATGAAACCACTTCCCTGAGTCCCGGGCGGTTCACCGATGGCAAGAACGCTGATCCGGAAGGTCGTCGGCGCGGTCCGGTCCGAACGGGTTGATCTAGCCTCCGAGCCGCCGAGAGGCTCGCTGGAGATCGAGATCGACGAGCGAGAGGGGTGGCTCCACATTCACGACCCGAGAGCGTTTCGCGTCGGTCGGCGTGGATTCTGCCGGCGGCTCATCGCGTCGGCCGCGGAGCATCCGGGATTCGAGCGGGCCGAGGTCGACCTCCACGCCGCCTCCTGCCGACTCAGGTTCGACCCAGGTTCGGCGAACGCCCGATCGATGGCCGACGCCGTGACCTCGGCCGTACGCGAGGCATCCTCTGGGCCGATCGGCGACGGGCCCTGGTGGCGTCGGGACGGACGATGGTCGCGGATCTCCGCCTTTCGCGCCCCGGAAGGGCTCTCCTGGTGGGAGACGATCGAGTCGCGTTCGGGAGAGATCCGGCTCCGCCACGAGCCGTCCACCCGCGCCGAGGATGATCTCGGCGCGCTCGCCGAGATCCTGGCGGAGTACGAAGGGATCGAGCAGAGTCGCTTCTCGCCCTGGTCGAAGACGCTCACCATCGCCCATCGCCCGGGCGCCCCAATCGCCCGCCGGCTCGTCGACAAGGTGGAGGACGAACTGCGAACCGTCCAGGTCCGTCGATCGTCATTGAGGAGAGGCCAAGCCGAGGATGTCGCCGTCGCCTCGGGGCTCCGTCGCATCCGTTATCTCATTCTGGCCGGCGGGTCATTCGTGCTGAGCGTGGTCGGCCTGATCGTACCGGGCATCCCCACAGTCCCGTTTCTTCTGTCGACGAGCTACTATCTTGCGAGATCCTCGCCGACGCTCAATGCCCGCCTCCGGCGGATGCCCGTGCTGGGCCCGGTGCTGGTCGAGTGGGAGGAACGGCACGGACTGAGCCTGGGCTCGAAGGCCAGGCTGATGGGAACGACCGGAGCCGTGATCGCGATCACGGTCGTCGCGAGCCTCGCCACGCCCATCGCGATCGTTATCGTGTTCATCATCTCGGCGCTCAGTCTTTACGGGATCGCCCGAATCCCCGGCCTGCCCAGTGAGGCCGACGCCCCTCGTCTGAACGATGGCCAAATCCGACGGGCTGTTACCGGATGATGATCGCCGCTCCATTTTGTCTCCGCCAGGCCACACTTCGCAAACGATCGGCTTGATACGGGAACATGCAAAGATTATATTGACCCGGAAATGGGGTTCGCGGGAGACGCTGCGGTCGCCGCCCCCCGAGAGGAGGGCCGGGGCCGATGGACATCGATGCCGAGCATGCCCCGGGTCCAGGATCTCCCAAAGGCGGGAGGTGAACAATGTTCCTGTCCGCCCTGCTCTATTACTATGTCTTCAAGGTGATGCTCTTTTTCAGTCTGGTTCGCATCCAGGTCAAGTTCGAAACGATGAAGGAACACTGGCTGTTCCTCGCCGGGATCTATACCGCCGGCGTGGCGCTACTCAGTTATGTGTTTTTGTTTAACTGGCAGAAATTCCCCTGGGCTGACTGGCAGATCCAGGCGGCCCGCATGGCCGGGACCACTCCCGAGATCGCGTTTCTGGGCGAGACCCTCCTGCTTTCGACATTGTATTTCTGGCTCCTCTCACGATTCGACGAGGGTGTGATTTTCTGGACGCTCCTGCTCCTCGGTCTGCTTGTTGTCCGGTTTTGAAAGGCAACAAAGTCGCGAGACAGGCGGCGGGAGTGCTCGATTCGATGGGGATCATTTTCTACTGCTGGAGTTGTGGATCGCGATTCGACGTTGATCCGGCGAAGGCTGGGAAACGTGGACGATGTCGTGTCTGCGGCCAGGAGACGGAGATTCCTCGTCCCGAAGAACTGACCGCGACCGGCGCGAGGGTTGGGGTGGCCTCCGGGCACGCGGTTCGAGTCTCGATGGCCCAGCCAGCCGGGCCCTCGGAGATCGTGACCGATCCTCCCTCGATCCTGGACTGGCTCCGAACGGGGATCAGCCAGGTCGGCCTGGCCCCGCTCAGCGCGCCAGCCATACGGCCCGCGCCGGTCCTGCCGCCGGCCCTCTCGGACAACAATGATTCCACCCCTTATGCCCTGGCGGGACCGGGACCGCTTCCCTCCGGCGGCGAGCCGAGGCCGATCGGCCCGGGCGGAATCCGACGGCTCTGGCGAAAGGTGCTCGGACCGTTTTCGCGATTCTTCCGGTGGCTGAACGAGGGGGCCTACCTCGCCTCGCTGCCGTTTCTGATGATCCTGCTCTTCGGAACCGCCGTGAAGGCTCGGCCACTGGCTCTCTTCGGCGCGACATTCGTGGTACTGCTGAACCTGGGCCGGCTGGCCGCCGGATTCCCGGCTCTGGTGCTGACCGTCCTCCGAGACGGCCTGGACGGCCGCAGGTTGCTGAAGTCGACCCGAGAGGTGGTCGAGCCGGCCGCCACCATCGCCCTTGTCTTTCTGGCGTTCACATTCATTCCCTGGCTCTCGAACGAGCGGTCCCTCCAGGCTCCGCTCGCCGAGCGGATCGAGCGGAATGCCGAGGACCTCGAGGACGAGATGAAGGGTGAAGTTCGGGTGCTGATCGAGAAGGCCCGTGAACTCGAGTCGGGGCAACCCGAAGCGACTCGCGGGCGCCCGGGAAGGGGATCTCGTCAGATCCCATGAGATCGATCTCCTGCATCGAACCGTATCGAAGGCGAGGGAACGAAGGGTTGGTCGCGAGATCCCGGAGCGATTCGAGGGGATAATTCATGTCGATGTCCACGACCGACAAATCGGTTGACGCCTTCGAGGTGATCGACCTGGAGCCCTCACCCGACCCGGCGTTCGACGGGCTTCGCGCCGCGATGGCCTCAACCTCCTCGGAAACGATGAGGGATGCCCGGCCGATCGACCCGGCCCCCAGCAGCGCCTCGGGCGAGATGCGAGCCCTGCGCCGGGATCGGCTCGCCGCCACCGCTCTCCTGCTGACCTTCGCCTTCGCCACACTGCTGGTCTGGCACCTGAGTTACCGGTCCTCGCACGGACCTTACACCTGGGGTCTGTTCGCCTCCCGGCTTGTCCTGTGCACGATCGTCGCCGCAGTGCTCGTCAGCCCCATCCGACTGACCGTGGGGCAGGTTCGCACGCTGGAGATCGTCCTCTTTGGCGGCCTGACCGCGATCGTTGTACTCGCCCAGTATTTCGTGAGTCTTGAGGTCCTCGAGCGTGAGAAGGAGATCGGCCTGGTCGCCTTCATGAAGAACGGAGTGATCCAGATGGTCACCCTGATTCTCATGTATGGGACTCTGATCCCCAATCGTCCGAGGACCGTGGCCTGGGTTGTCGTGTTGATGGCGGCGGCACCACTCTTTAGCCACGCGTTTCTATCGGAGAACCCGAGGCTCGCCGCGTTTTCCGAAAAGATGTCGGCCGCCGAGTTCACCGGGTCCAACGCGCTCTTTCTTTTGATGGCGGCGATCATCGCGACCTTCAGCTCGATCCTCCTGAACGGACTTCGGATCGAGTTGCATCGGGCACGGAAGTTCGGCAAATACCGGCTGATCCGCAAGCTCGGCGAAGGAGGCATGGGCGAGGTCTATCTCGCCGAGCACCTGCTGCTGAAGCGGCCGTGCGCCCTGAAACTGATCAAGCGAGAGTCGGGATCGAACCCGATCGCATTGGCGCGATTTGAGCGCGAGGTTCAATCGGCGGCGCGGCTCTCGCACCCGAACACGATCGAGATCTACGACTACGGCCACACGGGTGACGGGACCTTCTACTATGTCATGGAATACCTTCAGGGGATGAGCCTCTCCGACCTGGTCCGGCGCGATGGCCCACTCCTACCGGGACGGGTGATTTACATCTTCCGCCAGGTCTGTGCCGGGCTGGCCGAAGCGCATCGACTGGGGCTCGTCCATCGCGACCTGAAGCCGGGCAACCTGTTCCTGGCCGTCCGGGGCGGCGAGGCCGATGTGGCAAAGGTTCTCGATTTCGGTCTTGTAAAGCTCACTCAGGATCCAGGTGCCGTGGAGATCTCTCGCGAGCTCACGGTGAGCGGAACGCCGATGTACATGGCTCCCGAGCAGGCGACCGCCGACCGATCCCTTGATTCCCGGGCCGATATCTACGCGCTCGGGGCGATGATGTATTTCGCCCTGACGGGCTGCCCGCCGTTCACGGGTGAGTCGGGTTTCGCCATCATGATGTCCCAGGTTCGCGATCCGGTCGTCCCACCCTCAGAACGAATCCCTGGACTGCCGGCCGATCTTGAAGAGGTGGTCCTTCGCTGCCTGGCGAAACGGCCCTCGGATCGATATCCCTCCGTCCGCGCGCTCGGCGACGCCCTGGCCGAATGCACCTCGGCCTCCGACTGGGGACCCAATCGCGCGGAAGCCTGGTGGACCTCCGAAGGACTTGAAGTCTCCTGAGCCCGCCGATGACCCAGATTTCCACTCCCTATCCCAATTTCCCTGCCATCCCGAGCAGGCCATCTTCCGCATAATCGGGCCAGATTGATGCGAATTTCACAACGACCATCTTCCCAGACTAGCAACAAAAAGCCATAATTCCCCAGGCTCCGTGCCACGGATAATTCGATCCGAGGTGGTGGAAAGCGCCGGCCTGCCATGGCGGCAGACTGAGTCGTTTTGTGTCCGGCCCCGATACTGCCGACACGCCCACCCTTGTTGCTGACCCGATCGCAGTCCAATTGGAGGCGATGATGCCCGATCGAGAATGGGAGCGAACCATGCTGACCCGGAGGGTCTGCGAGGTTCGACGGGAACTTTTCGGTGAGGACGGGATGGCTCATCTTGCCGAGATTCTGAGAATTCCAGTGCGGACCTGGTCGAACTACGAGGCGGGGGTCGTCATCCCCGCGACGGTGATTCTCCGGCTGATCGCGGCCTGCCAGGTCGATCCCCACTGGCTCTTGACCGGAGAGGGATCGATGCAAAGTGGTTCTGGCTCGACCCCAGCGATGGAAACCCGGTCCGAAACCCATGAGACCGCACGGTCGAGTCGCCCGAGGACCGGAACCGAAGTTTGAGAGCGGCCCGATGGAATCCAGTCATTCCCGTGGGACCGCCGACCCGACCGGCCCGGGCTCGTTCCCCGTGCGTGGGCTCCGGTTCCCTCCCATGGGAAGAATCAGGGCCGCCGCGGCGGCCATCCCCGCTCCAAATCCGAACGCCGCCCAGGCCCCCAACGTCTGATAAAGGATTCCGAAGATCAGACTCGATGGCAAGGCGGCCACTCCGGTCGCAAGGTTGTACCAGCCGAAGGCCAGCCCCTTCCGTTCCCCGCCGACCAGTTCGACGACCATTGCCTTCTCGGCCGGCTCGGTCAGGGCATAAAAAAGCGAGTAGCCCAGGAAGAGCGCCCAGACCTGCCAGGCCGCCGTCGCCATCGCGAACGCCAGGTAAATCAGGGCATAAACGCCCCAGCCGGCAAGGATCAGCGGACGGGTTCCCAGCCGGTCGGAAGCCCGTCCCGCTACCAACGATCCGGCGCTCTTCGCCACGTGGAAGACACACCAGAGGATCGGCAACTGGAACTCCGGGACGCCCAGCTCCCCGGCGCGCACGAGCAGAAACGCATCACTCGCGTTACCGAGTGTAAAGACGACCAGGGCCACCAGCAGCCGGCGGAAGTCGCGGCCGAACGGAGCCATCGTCATTCGGAAAGGTTCCCGCGACATCGCCGACCTGCCAGGCTCGCGAAGAGCGAGGGTCAAAATCCCGACCACAACGATCCCCGGCACCATCGCCAGAAGGAAAAGCTCGCGCAACCTCCCGGGCCAGGCCCAGAGAAACGCCGCGGCAAGCACCGGACCGATCGCCGCTCCGAGATGGTCCATCGCCCGATGAAAGCCAAACGCCCGGCCGCGCATCCCAGGCGCCGTCGAGTCGGCAATCATGGCGTCGCGCGGCGAGGTGCGAATTCCCTTGCCAACCCGATCGCCAACCCGAATCGCGAACAACTGCCAGGGAGCCGTCGCCATCCCCAGCAGCCCGCGAGCGACCGTCGCCAGCAAGTAACCGGAGACCACAAACCCCTTCCGCCGTCCGACCTGATCCGACCTCCCTCCCGACCACAGCTTAAGAAGGCTTGCAACAGAATCGGCTGCCCCCTCGATCAAGCCAAGCTGAACTCGATTTCCTCCGAGAACCCCGATCAGGAATGTCGGGATCATCGGATAGATCATCTCGCTGGCGATATCGTTGATCAGGCTGGCGAGACCCAGCAGCTTCACATTGCGTGGTAGTCCGGCCGTTCCCTGTTTATCCGACACCTGGAAAACCTCCCCTTACCTCGAACGTTCCCCGGCTGTTCCGGAAGCCGGTCCACGCTATCTTACAGAAGTTCGACTGGCCGATCCGGCGCGGGACCGGCGGCGAGGCACCACTCGGCGGGTCAGGCGGAATGGTCACCAGGGACAGGCGATCGTGGCGGGGGTGGGGCGAGGTTCTCCGCCCGTGGTTCGACCTTCGAACAGGAAGGCCGATGGTCGTGCTTGTCATGGCCTCCATCCTTTTGCTCGTGGGGCCGCTGGCCTGGGATTGGATTCTCGTTGGGATCGACGCCATCCCACAGAAGGTCGCCGGGTGGCTTGGACAGTCAACCCTGCTCGTCCTGCTCGCGACGGGCATCTGGCGGCTCCTTCGCGTCAAGCCAGGAGAGACCTTGCCGACCCTGTCCGGCCAAACCAGGTTGGAGACCTGGATTCCCTGGGCCCTCCGGCTGGCCGTCGCTTCAATGCTCGGACCGATCCTGCACGACCCCGAAGCGATCGGCATCGCCGACTGGGATTTCGTGATGGATAAGTATGAGGCGATCCGGCGGACGGTCCTGATCTGGGGTCAGTTTCCCTGGTGGAACCCCTGGTGCCGCGGCGGCTTTCCGCTCGCCGCCGAGCCGCAGATCGGTGCGGCCTCGATCGCGACGCCCATCGTTCTGGCGTTTGGAACCAGCGTCGGCCTCCGGATCGCGGCGGTCCTTCAGATCGGAATCGCGGTCGAAGGCTCCTATCGACTCGCCCGACTCTGGCTGGGCGATGCCATCGGCGCGGCCGTCGCCGCGATCGTTTACGCGATCAACGGCGCCGCGATCGTCAACACGGTCGATGGTTATATCATCGTGATGGGATACAGCAGCCTCCCCTGGCTGGCCTACCATGCTTTCCGAATTCAAGAGGGCGTCCGGCAGGGAATCGGACTGGGCTTCTGGTCCGCCTTCGCCGTGCTCAACGGCATCCAGTACACGACGATTCATGGAGCCTTTCTCGTCCTCGCGATTTTGCTTCGAGGTGCCAGAATCCAGACGCCCTCGGAATGGCGCGAGAGATGTCGACCGCTGATGGCGGCGGCCGGGACTTTCTTCCTCCTCGCTGGTTGGCGATGCGCGACGATGGTGCCGGTTCTGCTTCAGGATCGTCGCGAGCGCGTCACCTACTGGGACGAGTCGCTCGGCTCGGCGGTGCGATATCTGCTCGATCGCCCACCCCCCGACTGGATGGAAGTCTTGCCCGGTCGGGCCTGGGCTTCCTACTGCTCGCTCACCAGCTATATCGGATACATCGTCGCGGCGCTGGTGATCTTTAGCCTGTCTCGGGGCTGGAGGTGGTGGCATACGATGATCGTGGTGACCGGCTGGCTGGCGATTGGGTCGGTGCAATGGTATCAGCCGAGTCGATGGCTTTCCGACTGGCCGATGCTTGGATCGGCTCACGTCGTGACGCGATGGCGAATCGTGACGATGCTGGGCTTCGGCCTGGCCGCCGGCAGCGTGGTCGCTCGATGGCGAATCGAGGGTGGCAAGGGCCGCCCAGCGATTGCCGCGGTGGTGGCGCTGGCGATCGCCGGCGATTACGTCAGCCTCGCCCACGAGCAGTTGCCGCGGGCCTTTTCCGTTCATGCGGATCCCACGATGTTCCCCGGGCCGCCGGTGACGGAGATGATTCAGATCCGCTCGGGTCCTGGCTATCCCTGCGTTCAACGCGGTTATGGAGTGATCGAGGGCTACGAGCCGATGCTGAGCTACTTCCGCAACGCGCCGACGCTGCGCAAGGCGAGGGGCGAGCCGGGCTATCAAGGCGAGGCCTGGACGGACGCGGGCGAGGTTCGACCGGTCTACTGGAGCCCCAATCTTCTGGTGTTCCAGGTCCGCCCGGGCGAGACGGTCCACGTCAATCAGAACCCCGGATCCTGGTGGCTGGCGAACGGGCGTCGTATCTTCGAGGGCCGCCGATGCGCCGAGCTGATGCTCGATTTTGCCGCGTCGGCTGACGCCTCGGGTCGGCTGGAGTTGAGGATTCAGCCCCCCGAATTCGGAATCGGGATCGCGGTGCATCTCGTCGGGGCACTCCTCCTGCTGGGGATCTGGCGGACAGGATCGGTCCGACCCACGGGCCCGGTCGCCGTAGGATGAGGCGACGTTCTCAGGGCCCGGCTTTCCAGAGGAAATGCCCGATAAGGAGACCGGCCAGGAAGGCCATTGGGATGGCCGAGAGGACAAAGAGCGACCAGGCCAGGACGACCGAGGCGGGTAGGACGACCTCGCGAATGGCGCGGCGGGGCTCGACGGTGGAATCGCCTCGAATCGGATCCGGCTCGACGCGGATCGGCGGGATAACGACGCTCGCCTCGGATGCCTGGGCCGTTCGAGAACTGGGCAAAGGCGGCGGGAGATCGACGGCGATCGGCAACGTTGCGTTCGGAGTTGGAGACGTCTCGCCTGGAGAAGGAGGCGGCTCGGTCACGGTCGGCTCGACCGTCGAGGGTGAAGGGCGCAATCCCGAGCCGGAGAGCGAACCTGGGAGGAGGAACGGGTCGGCGACGGGCGAAGGCGGGGCAGGCGTCGGAGTCGGCTGCCGGACGATCGCACCGAAGACATCGGCCTCGACACGAAGGTCCTCGGGCCGGAGTGAGGCGAGTTCCGGAGGGATCAGCGCCGAGATTTCGTCGAGGAAGCTGGGCGGCGAAGGATCCTCGGCGCGTGGAGGGGGTTCGGACGGATTGGGGACCGGCGCGAGCGATTCGAAGGTTCCGGATCCGAGCGAGAGCACCGAGGATTCGGACCTTTCCTCGGCGTCTGGCTGTGGCTCGGGGTGGGGAATCAGCAGTTCGGCCTTGCACCGGGGGCAGGCGACGACCGATCCCGCCTTGCTCAGAGCCACGGCGAGGAGCTGGTTGCAACGGTAGCATCGGACCTTGAGCCGATCGGCGGTCGGCGGAGGCATGGCGGCTCCTCGGGTCGGCGCGCCTTCGGTTGATCGCGGCGGCCGGGGGGGATGGGTGGCCGTCGGCCCGGGGACGACGGCGGCTTGACCTGTCGGGCATCGCTGTCACAATAAAGCCTGTATCTCCCCGCGGATCGCGTCAAGGGGTTCCCACCCATCGCCAGCCGCGCCGGCCCGGCATCGCCGGGCTTTTCGAGACGGATCAGGGATTATCCGACGGCCACCAGCACGAGGAGAGCGGCATGAGGGGCCTTCATCCGGTTCGCGGGCGTCGCGGCGTGCTCCTGCTGGCCCTGGCCCTTGTAATGACTCGGCCGTGGGCGACCGCCCGCGCCGACCGGATCATCATGAAGAATGGGCTGGTGTATGTCAGCCTCGGCCCGCCCGACAAGGACAACACGCTCCTTTACATCTGGGACGGGGTGAAGCGGGTGGTCGTCCGCGACTCGAAGGTTGAGAAGACAGTTCCGGGGAACGACTACCGGACCGGCGAGAAGTTCCAGTTGATCCAGCCGATCACCGTCCACGGCGGATCGATGCCGAAGGAAGTTCTGAGCGTCGAGGCCGGGCCCTGGGACGACCGAGGGCGCCGCGACTTCCGCTACTTCGGCTCGAAGTCGAGCCGGATGATCCGGATGGAGCAGGCGATCAACGAGATCGGTCCGCACGTCGTCCGCTTCCGCGGGATCGACGGTTTCTGGGTCGGCGTCCAGGAAACAAGCCAGGTCCCGCGCCCGGTTGTGATGTCGCTGATTGGCCGAGTGGACCAGTCGAACGCCGAGGAGCGTGAACGCGTCGTCCGGTTCCTGATCGACGCGGCCTGGTATCCCGAGGCTCTGGAGGAGATCGATCGGCTGATCCGCGACTTCCCCAACACCGAGTTGAGCCGGCGCGCCGCCGGTGCTCGAAGCTTCATTACCCAGGCCCAGGCCGTCCAGCGAAGGAGTGAGCTGGATCTCCGTCGCAAGGCCCAGCAATACAAAGAGGTGGCCCGACTGCTGAAGACCTTCCAGGACAAGGAAGTTAGCACCGAGTTGCAGGTTGAGGCCCGGGAAATCGAGCGGCGGGACCAGCAGCAGGCTGCCTCGGATCGGGCTCTCGCCGTCGACCTGCGGCGGCTCGCCGGTCGGCTAAGCTCCGAGGCGAGAGGCCCCTGGCAGAAGGCGCTCGTCGAGATTCTCAAGGCGATCGACGAGGCCCCGGACGCCGTGCGCGACCGCTTCATTGCCTGGCAGAAGGTGCGTGACGACCCGAAGACGAGTGACGAGCAGAAGTTCGCGCTGGCGATGTCGGGCTACATTGTTGGCCAGGAGATGGCACTGCCCGACCTGAAGGCGGCCGAGGTTCTCTGGCAGGCTCGCGAGGCCGCCCGCGGCTATCTGGTCGCCAACGAGCCGGCCGACCGAAGCGGCCAGGCCGCCCGTCTTGAAGGGCTCTCCTGGCCGGTCGCCCAGGCGATGGCCGACCCGGTCTACCGGCTCGAACTGCTCACGAAGATTGTCCAGCTCATGCCGCCCCCGCGCCACGACCCGGACGAGCCCGCCGGCAAGACGGCGCTTCATCGCGTCCTCGACGACGAGAACGCCGAGCCGACCGAGTACGCCGTCCGTCTTCCACCGGAATACCATCCGCTTCGCCGATATCCCGCGTTGATTGTCTTGCACTCGGGTCCAGGGCCGGCCACGGCGGTCGACGAGTGGGCCGCGGAGGCCAACCGACATGGCTACATCCTGATCGCTCCCCAGTACAATGTTCGGGGACTCCCCCACGACTACCGATACACGACCAGCGAACACGCGGCCGTGGAACTCGCCCTCCGAGACGCCCGCAAGCGATACGCGATCGACAGCGACCGCGTTTTCGTCGCCGGACAGATTACCGGCGGCAACATGGCCTGGGATTACTCGCTCGCCCACCCCGACCTCTTCGCCGGCGCCGTGGTGATCTCGGGCCTGCCAGCGAAGTACGTCCCGATCTACGCCCCGAAGCAGCAGGAACTGGTTCCACTCTACTGCGTGATCGGCGAACTGGCTCCAGCCGCAGGCGAGGTTGTCTATGACCGCTTCCTCAAGCCGATGATCCTCAAGGCCTGGGACATCACCTATGTCGAGTACCAGCGGCGAGGGCTCGAAGTCATCCCCGAGGAAGTCCCCAGAGCGTTCGACTGGATGGACCGGCACCGTCGCGATCCCTACCCAAGATCGTTCGACATCCTCACCGCCCGTGAGTCGGACAATCGGTTCTTCGGGATCGTGGTCAAGGAGTTTGCCGACGGCCGGACCACGGCACCCGAGGCCGCGGAGGTTCTCGGCCAGAACCTCCGACCGGCTGAGATCAAGATGGGGTCGAGTCGCGAGAGCAATCTCATCCGCCTCGACGTCAAGGGCGTCCGGGCGCTGGACGTCTGGCTCAATCCGCAGATCCTTAACTTCAAGAAGCCGGGCGTTCCTCGCGTAACCATCCGGGTGAATCGCAAGGACATCATTCACGGGCGGCGAGGAATCCTCAAGCTCGACCTGGAATCGATGCTCGACGACCTCCGTGTCCGAGGCGACCGCGAGCAACTCTACTGGCACAGGATTTCCATCCGATAGGGCGGCGATCCAGAATTCGAGGCATCCCCCGACCCCGAGGAAAAACGCGGTGGCCGACGAACCCCAGACCCCCGACTGGGTCCGCGACGCAATCTTCTACCAGATCTTCCCCGACCGGTTCGCGCGGAGCGTCCTTGTGCCAAAGCCGAGGCACCTCGACGAGTGGGGTGCCCCGCCGACCTATCACGGCTACCAGGGCGGCGACCTGCTCGGCGTGGTCGAACATCTCGACTATCTGACCGATCTCGGCATCAACGCGATTTACTTCACGCCTGTCTTCCAGTCGGCCTCGAACCACCGCTATCACACGCACGATTACGAGAAGGTCGACCCGATGCTCGGGGGCAACCCCGCGCTCCGGCGGCTGATCGATGAGGCCCACGATCGAGGCATTCGGATCGTGCTCGACGGCGTCTTCAATCACGCCAGCCGGGGCTTCTTCCCGTTCCACGACATCCTCGAAAACGGCTCGGATTCGGCCTACCTTGACTGGTTCTCCGTGAAGGAGTTCCCGCTCAACGCCTACGATTCCGAGAAGGCTCCCAATTACGCCGCCTGGTGGGGACTGCCCGCGCTCCCGAAGTTCAACACCGAGTCGCCCGAGGTCCGCGAGTTCCTCTGGGGGATCGGCCGCAAGTGGATCGAGTTCGGCGCCGACGGCTGGCGGCTCGACGTCCCCAACGAGATCGACGACGACGAATTCTGGCGCGAGTTCCGCCGGAGGGTCCGCGCGGTCAACCGCGAGGCATACATCGTCGGCGAGGTCTGGTCCGACGCCGTCCGATGGCTTGGCGGCGATATGTGGGATGCCGTGATGAACTACCAGTTCACCCGGGCCTGCCTCGCCTTCTTCGCCGGCGATGTCCTCAACATGGACGACCTGAAGCGAACCAGCCTGCACCCGACCGGCGACCCCGGCGCCCCGGCTTTCCGCAAGTCAATCGAGCGGCTGATCGGCCTGTATCACCCGAATATTTCGGCCGTGATGCTCAACCTTCTCGATAGCCACGACATGGCCCGGTTCCTCACGCTCGCCGGCGGCGATCGATCGTCGCTAGAACTGGCGACGCTCTTCCAGATGACTTACCCCGGCGCCCCATCGATCTACTACGGCGACGAGATCGGCCTGGCCGGCGGTCACGACCCGGCCAACCGGGCCGCGTTTCCCTGGCATCGTCCCGACGCGTGGGATACCGAGCTCCTCCACTTCTTCCAGCGGTTAATCGCGCTGAGGCGGTCTCGCCCGGCCCTTCGCCGCGGCTCGTTTCGGTTCCTCCACGCCGAGAACGACGTGATCGTTTACGCCCGGCAACTCGGGGACGAGGTGGTTCTCATCGCGATCAACGCCTCGAGAATGCCCCGGAGATTCGATCTCGAGACGGGCAACCTCTTGCCCGACGGCGCCGTCCTGGAACAATCGTGGGCGAGGCATTCCGTCCGTGTGGAGGGAGCCACGGTGCGCGGGATCGAGCTGGGCCCGAGGTCGGGCCTGGTGCTCTCGACACCCCGGCCCTCGTCCTGAGATCCGAATCGATCGATCGGCCATGAGCACGTTCCGAGTCCCGCCGTCGTGGCGACTCCCCGAGGGGGTCGATGCTCCGCTCTGGCAGTACGCGCACACGCCCCGCCTCGCGGCCGAGGAAGATGCTTATTTCTCGGATCATCCCCTCTTCGAGGTCGACGCCCGACTGCTCGACGAGCGGTTCACGGAGCTCGGTCGGCTGATCGATCTCGGCTGCGGCGCGGGTCGGCACGCGATCCGATTCGCTCAGCGAGAATTCCACGTCGCCGCCGTCGATCTCTCGCGATCGATGCTGGAAATCGTCGGTCAGAAGGCGGCCTCGGCGGGCGTCGAAATCCTTCGGGTCGAGGCCAACCTCTGCCGCCTGGATGGCTTCCCTGACGCGACGTTCGACTACGCCCTCTCGATGTTCAGCACGCTGGGGATGATCCGAGGCTCCGACGCCCGTAGTCGGGCTCTTGCGGAATGGTCGCGGATCCTCCGACCCGGCGGACGGCTCGCGCTGCACGCGCACAACCTCTGGCTGAACCTCCGCGACCGACAGGGCCGGGGCTGGCTCCTGAAGCATGCCTTTCGGACGATCCTCCGACGTGATGAACTGGGCGAGCGCAGGATGACCTATCGCGGCATCCCCGGAATGCGAGTGCATCTCTATCGATGGGGCGAGCTGAAAAGCTCGATGCTCGCGGCCGGATTCCGGATCGACGAGGTCATCCCGCTCGACGAGATCACCGCCGAGCCGATCCGATGGCCGGGGATGCTGCACACCCTCCGCGCCGGTGGCTGGATGGTCTTCGCGACGCGACGATAGGGATGGGTCGGTCCTCGCGAGGCGGGCGTCCGGTGGATTATGATCAAGGGATCGTCGATCGCCGGAGGCCGAGCCATGATCCACGACTTCGAGCTGGATGGTCCGCAGAGCCCCGAGGTGCCTCGCAACCCGGTGCGCGAGCCTTCGCCGATGCGGCAGACCTTCTACGTGCTCCTCGCCGTGGGCGGCAGCCTGATCGCGATTCCGTTGCTGTTCACTCCGACTTACTGCGACTGGAAGGCAGCACGGCGAACGCAGTGCGCCAACAATTTGAAGCAGATCCAGCTCGCCATTCAGGCGTATGAGCAGAAGTATGGCACGTTTCCTCCGGCCTACACTGCCGACGCGAGTGGCCGTCGGATGCATAGCTGGAGGGCCTTGGTCCTGCCGTTCCTCGATCTCATGGACCCGATCGATTACGAATTCTCCGAGCCCTGGGACGGCCCGCACAACATCCGGCTCCTCAACCGGATGCCGGGCTTCTTCCGATGCCCCGAGCAGAAACATTACCTGATCGGAGCAACCAACTACGCGGCAATCACCGGACCCGGGACGATGTTCCCCGGCGCCTCGTCCGTCCGGCGGTCGGAGATCAGGGATGGCCTTGAAAACACCATCTCCATCGTGGAAGTGAACAACGTCCCGATCCCCTGGACCGCGCCGATCGACCTCGACGTCCGCACGATGAGCTTCGAAATCAACGATCCGAGGCAGCCGAGCATCGGCAGCCTGCATCCGGACGGCGCGAACGTCGTGACGGCCGACGGCCGGGTCTGGTTCGTGAAGGACTCGACGTCTCCGAAGACAATCCAGGCGATGACGACGATCGACGGGGGCGAGCTAATCGTGGTCGAGGATCTCTGAACACTTGCCGAAAGGAAGCCAAATGCGGCGATCTCGATGGATCACATGCACGGTCGTGGGGCTGGTCTTCCTGTCGCCCGGGATACTGCTTGCGCAGCCGGCTCCCGAGGTCATCCGCGTCGATCCCTCGGCGCCGTCGAGGCCGTTCCCGCACTTCTGGGAACAGGTCTTCGGCTCGGGCCGGGCGAACCTCACACTCCGCGAAAACTGGCGCAAGGACCTGCGGTCCGTCCAATCCATCACCGATCTGAAATTCGTCCGCTTCCACGGCATCCTCGACGACCACAACGGCGTCTATGCCGAGTCGAAGGACGGGAAACCCATCTACAACTGGTCTTACGTGGATCAAATCTACGACGGATTACTTGAGAACGGAGTCCGGCCGTTTGTCGAGCTAAGCTTCATGCCCTCGGCGCTGGCGACCTCGCAGAAGCCGCACCCGTTCTGGTACAAACCGCTGCCGAACCCACCGAAGTCTTATGAGAAATGGGGCGAGCTGGTCGCCGCGCTCACGCGACACCTGGTCGAGCGTTATGGCGTCGGTGAGGTTCGGCAATGGTACTTCGAGGTCTGGAACGAGCCGAACATCGACTTCTGGTCGGGCAAGCCGGCCCAGGAGACATATTTCCGCCTTTATGACTCGGCGGCCCGTGCGGTGAAATCCGTGGATAAGCGCCTGAGGATCGGAGGCCCGGCGACCGCCCAGGCGGCCTGGACCGGCGACTTCATCCGCCACTGCACCGAGAAGGACGTCCC
Organism: Planctomycetales bacterium; assembly: GCA_027449865.1. Taxonomy (GTDB): domain Bacteria; phylum Planctomycetota; class Planctomycetia; order Isosphaerales; family Isosphaeraceae; genus JAKAUH01. Next base: position 20,573 of record DAIDKV010000182.1, on the reverse strand, counting down.
CCTCGACTACGTCTCGACCCACGTCTACGGGAACGACTCGTCGAAGGACGTCTTCCGAACCGACGAGAAGATCCCGCAATCCGAGATGGTCGCCCGATCGGCGCGGAAGGTCCACGACGAGGTGAAGGCGTCGCCGCGTCCGGACTTACCGATCATCTGGTCAGAATACAACGCCACCTACATGAATCAGCCGGAGGTGACCGACTCGGCCTTCATGGGCCCCTGGCTGGCGAACAACATCCGGCAATGCGACGGCCTGACGACGATCATGGCCTACTGGTGCCTCTCCGACGTCTTCGAGGAACAGGGCGTGGTGAAGCGGCCGTTCTACGGCGGCTATGGACTGATCGCCGCGGGGAACATCCCCAAGGCCGCCTTCAACGCCTTCGCGCTCCTGCACCGGCTCGGCGACCAGCGATTGGCTCCCGACCTGAAAGACGCCCTCGTCACTCGACGTGCCGACGGCACCCTCGTGATCGCCGTTTGGAACTATGCCGAGCCGGGCGCAACTGGTTCGCCTCGCGAATTCGCGATTCACCTGCCGAGGGGCGATTCGGCCGCGGTCACGATCCTCGACGAGGAGCACGGCTCGGCGCTCTCGGCCTGGCGAAAGATGGGCGAGCCGGCGTTCCCGAGTCGCGAGCAGCAGCAGACGCTCCGAGACGCGGCGAAAAGGCCCGAGGCCCAGCGACTCCCGCTTCAAAACGGCGTGCTGACAATCTCCCTCGCGACGCACGGCCTGGCGCTGATTGAGGTGCGTCCGTGAAGAAACCTGGGCGTTGTACCGCCCGATTCCACTCGATCGGCTCCATGTCGCTGGACGATCCGGTCAGACAACCGGCGACCCAGGCCCCTCGATCGAGCGAACCACGTGCTCCAGCGCCTCGGCCGATCCCGCATCTCGCCCGAACCCTAACGCGGCAAGGTGAGCGATGACCTGGGCGTAAAGCTCCAGCGGGAGCGGTCCGTGGTAGTGGGCCCATCCGTTGACCAGCCAGTTCATCTGGCGGAGATGATCGGCCGGCCAGACGGGAAGTGGCGTCCCAAACGCCAGCGCCGACGTCGTCGAGACCAGTCCGTCGTTCGGACCATCCAGCTCACCGAGGATCGCGTGGAATCGCTTCAGCGGCCAGCAGACCGTCTCCGCCATCGGCTCGCCCGCGACGCTGAAGATCGGGATGTCACCCGGCGCGGGATGTCGATCGTGGAATCGCCCGGCCTCGCCCCGGGTCACGTCGAGACAGCCTCGATGATCAACGCCCATTCGTTCCAGCAGCCGGTAAATCCGGCCGACGCGGAGCTTGGCGAAGTCGGCCAGCCAGCTCCCCAGGTGGGGCGTTCCGATCGTCGTCAGGCTGAGAATTCTGCGATGCCAGGACGGATCCGCGAGCAAGCGACGCGAGTCGAGCCCGCCCATGCTGTGGCCGATCAGGTGGATCGGCTGATCGCCAAAGGCGGCCTCGATCTGTTCGGCGAGTCGATGGGCGCGGGCGTCGGAGGCCGCCAGCGGAGGCACCTGAGTCACCAGCACGCGGTTCCCCGACAGTTGCATCGCCTGGGGAATGCCGCGGAAGTAGGTCGCGATCGTTAGCGGTCCCACGCCGATCCGCGAGAATCCGCCCAGGCCGTGGGCCAGCACGATCGGATCATCCAGTCGCGCGAAGGAGATTCGAGGGATCATCGCCCGTACGCCGTCATCGGACCCTTTGCCTCGATCGCCAGGCCCATTGCCTCGGCTCGGATCAAGACTTTAGCAAAAACAGGACCAATCTTCCGGCATGGCGCCATCGAGCCGGTTATTACTATTCTAGGTGACTCTCGACTGTCGTCGAGTGCCGCCGACCGGCTCCGCGAAGGGCGTCATGACGATCGTGCGGGTTCTGCCGGGATCAGACCTCGTTCCTCAACGCGAAGGCCAGCTCCCGGCGATCATCCGGCGGTAGAGATCGACGTACCGGTCGACGACGACCGGAAGCGCGAATTCCTCGTCAATCCGGCTTCTGGCGGCTTCGCCAAGCCGGCGAGCCTGGTCGGTCGCGTCGAGCAGTTCCAGGATCGCGGAGGTCCAGGCCGGACCATCCTTCGGGTCGATCAGCCGGCCGGTCCGACCGTCGTGGATCAGGTCGGTGTTGCCGGGAATGCGAGAGGCCAGGCAGGGTAACGCGGTCGCCATCGCCTCCAGGAGCGAATTGCTCATCCCCTCGGCGACACTCGGCAGGACAAACAGATCGGCGGCTCGGAGGTAATCGGAGGGGTCGGAGACCCCGCCCGTGAACTGGACGCGATCGGTCAGACCAAGCGTTCCGACCAGGTCTTCCAGCGTCCGGCGGTCGTTGCCAGGACCGACCAGGATCAGGTTGGCCGGCGACTTCCGGGCCACTTCCACCCACGCGCGGAGGAGCATGGGAAGATTCTTCTGCGGGTGCATCCGACCCGTGAAGACGACCCTCGGTCGCGGAAGCAAGGTCGATTCGACCGCGCTGGGGCCGGGCCGGAACCGTTCCGCGTCGACGCCGCTCGCCATCCGGATCATCCGCTCCGGTCCGACGCCCAGCTCCCGCCACTGGCGTGCGATCTCGGCCGAGATCGCGGCGAAGGCCGTATTTCCGAGGATCAGCCGACGAAGGAGACCAGCGCCTCGGGTGCGTCGCAGCTCATCCGCCTCGCCGTAATAGCCGGCGCTGGCCGGCTGGACGAGCGTGGGGAGCGCCGGCATTCTCCGGTGCGCCAGGCCCGTTGCGACGGCCTCCCAAAGTCCCTGATGGGTGTGGACCAGGTCGATCTCGCGGCGGAGCCGCCGGAGCGAGCCGATCACCCCCGAGACGAAGCTCAGCCCGAAGAGCGGGCCGATCGATCGCGTCCGGACCCATCGGTGGATGAAAACGCCGTGGTGATCCTCATCGACCACCGGGTAACCGGGGACTTCGCGGGTGACAACGTGGACCTGATGCCCGCGCCGGGCCAGCTCGATCCCCTGCGCCAGCGCCTGTCCCTCGGCACCACTGGCGAAGGGGTGGAAGTAACTGACCACGTAGGCGATCCGGAGCGGAGGGCCATCGGCCGGCGCGGGATCGATCGGATTGGCGGATTGGGAGATCAGAGCTCAGGCTCGTGGACGTTTCGAAGGTTGTGGAAGTGGGGATAATGCCCGAGAATCTCGCGTGCCTTGTGGGCCATCGAGGCCGGGACGAAGACGCGATGCCCGGATTCGAAAGGGAGGCCGCCGAAGACCGGCGTGGCCGGGCTGGCGTCGCTCCAGGCTGGGATGCCGTCTTCCTTCAGCAGGTTGACCACGAGCGTCGCCTCGACCTCGTTGGCGACCTCGCAAAGCTGGATTTCCTTGACCTCATCCATCGGGGGTGTCTCCGTTCGTCGGGACGCGACGGGCCGGGGGGCGACGCGAGGGTCGGCCGCCCGGCCCAGGTTCCCGGAATTATCGGGTGATCTCCAGCGAGGGGACGCGACGGCCCAGGTCGTCGACGATGGTCCCGTCGCTGACGCGAAGGCGGCTGACGACGTAGACCCGTCCGCTGGGCATGGTGACGTCAACATCCCAGGCTCCATCGGTCAGCCGGACCGCGAAGTTCCCGAGGGCGTTGGTCATGGTTTCCTTGCCCGAGCTGGTGCCGGCCTTTCGAAGGCTGATCCGAACGCCTTCTTGAAGCTCGCCGTCGGTCCGGGATCGGACGGTCCCGACCAGGACGTTCCGCATTTCGGCCGGGACGGGCCGCATGGTGTAGGTCGAGGGCTTGAACGACTCGCGACGGCCCGAGCCGGCCGGGGAGATCGGCGGGAGGGCGTTGGAATCCAGCGACGGCTGATCCGGAGCGACCGGCGGCGACGTCGGCTCGACGGTGGATTTCGTCCCAGGGCCTCCGGACTCCGCCGGGCTGGTCGGCGCCTTCTTGATCGCCTCCGGCTTTGTCACTGGAGCCTGAGAGGGCGAAGGCGGGTTCACGGCGGCGGGCGGGGGTGGGGGCGAGGTCTCCTTGACGCTGGTCGGCATCGCCGGCTCGTCTTCTGCCCGCGTACCCGTGACCGGCGCGGACGCTCCGCCCGGATGGGCCGGATTCAACTGGCTCGGCGGCGGTTCGACGTCCGAGCTCATCGTCCGGCGATCTTCCGCCTCGCTCCGGATCGCCCGGGAGCCCGGGCTCGCTTCGCTCCGGACCGGTTCCGAGGCTTTCGGAGCGGCCGAAGCCACCGTCGTCGGGCAAATGCATTCCGTCTCGGTGAGATACGAGCCGGGCAAGACCAACGGATCCACCAGGGCGTACGAGGTCGATCGGTAGACCGTCGTCGGAGCCAGGTAGGTCGTGGGAGCCAGGTAGGTCGTGGGGACGGCGGAGTTCGTGTACATGGTCGCGACGACCGGCCGCTCGACGACCCATCGACGGCCAAACAACCCCCCGCGCCGAACGTAGGCCGTTTCGGCGTAGAGCGGTTGGGCCACGGCAACCGGATCCATCCAGTAGGCGGTTGTGTAATAGGTAGGTACGGCGTAGGCCGTCGGGACCGCACGCGAGGTCGAGACCACGCGCGAGGTCGAGACCACGTAGGAGGTCGCCACCGGGACGCTGAAGGACGACGGCATCACGTACACCGTCTCGACGGCGTCGCGATAATGGCCGTTGGCGCCGGCGGCCGGGGCGATCGCGGCCCAGAAGAGCGCGACCAGGGACGTTGATCGAAAGCCGAACGATCGCATCGCTCGTCTCCAGGAAACGGGGTGAACGAGGGGCCGTAACCGCGTCGATCGCTGATATCGACACAACGCGTGGCCATGTTCCCACGATAACAGATCCCCTGGCTCGAACCAAGGGACTGCCCCTAGCGCCCTGGGCGTTCCCCTTGCCACGAGCGGATTTATGTCATCGAGCGATTCGATCCGTCTCGGGATTTGCAAGCCCGGCCCGATTCTGGGAAAATCCGAGTCACCAGCTTGGAGGGGGGTGGACCATGACCGGCCAGCGTGACGCGATAGTGGTTCTCGAGAGCGATTTTCTGGAAACGCGCGGCAAGGTTCTCGAACTGGCCGCGACCCTGGATCGGCTCGATCGGGCACCAGTCAAGCATGGCGAGCATCCCGACCCGCGTCTCGGCCAGCTCCGCCAGGCCCTGGAAGCCCTGATCGAGCCCGGCCCCGGTCGCGCCGAGACCATCCAGCGCATCTTTTCCCGGGAATATGACCCCGATTGGCGGAGCCGCCTTGAAGTCCCCCATCCAGGCTCCGCGAACCGGTAGCGGGATCGGCGAGGCCCTCGACCCATGGATGCTTCCTTTTCATCCTGGCCGAGAGAGTGGGACCCGCCTCTGGGGGGCCTGGATCGGTGCCCGGGCCCGTTCGCCGTTTGGCTTGAGAAGGAAACGGCCTGACTCTCGGCCCGCTCGCCCTTCCCAAGGATCCGCCTTTCTGGTAACTAGAGGCCGCACCCAGGGAAGGGTGCGTCCGTCCGGCTCTGTCCGGACGCGCCGGCCCGATCGGGCCCTATCTTCGGGACTTGCCCGCGTCCCGCTCTGTCAGGAGCCCCGCGCGATGGATCGCCGCCGCTTCTTGCCCGCCTCCGAAGGAATGGAATCCCGCGCGCTCATGACCGCCTTTTTTCCAACCTCCAGTTACACACACCAGAGCGGAATCAACAGCATCTTCGGCTACCAGCTCACCTCCAACGTCAATATCCCGATCACTTTTCAGCAGAAGGAATTACGGGTCGAGCACCTCCCGTTCTACATCGAACAGATCCGACCCGGGCGCTACCTGCCTTCCGCCGAGATGAAGACCATCCAGTCGGACCTCCTGCAAATCATCTCGACGATTCACAAGCCGTCCACCGCCTCGCTAAACAACTACAACGCCAGTCTCCGGCCAATCGTTGGCAAGCAGTCGATCACGGCCGCCGACGCCAAGACGCTCAACAACAACTTCGGCTCGGTGCTCACTGCCGCCTCGGCTTCGCCCCAGCTCATCGATAGTCTCAAGTCGTCGGTCTACAAACTGGTCACGCAGGTTGACACCGCGAGTCCTCAACCCGCCTTCCTGGCAACCAACGACTACTCGCTGATCCTCCAGACCGCTCTTTCGATCGGCCGGCCGATGCCTCCACCCTCGCTCCCGAGGATCGCGAAGAACCAGGGCATTCAGGCCAACGCGAATCACATCAAGACCAGCCTTCGACATCCCGACCTCGTCGGAACCTATCACTTCCATACTCACGTGCAGGTGGTGACGCCCTCGGGCGATGTGGTCGGAACGGCTGTCGTCCGCAGGAATAACAATTACAAGGTGAGGATCAGCACATCGCTGAGTCCGGGAGTCTATTCCTTCCGAATCCGGGCATACGACACGGCCGGCAATCTCAGCCGAGTTAGCCCCGTTTTCGAGGTCAAGGTCCAGCCGGGTTCATCGCACGCGAAGAAATGACAACGCGAGGGCCGGCAGCCATTCCAATCGACCCGAAGGCAGGAGCCCAGGGCACGACCAGGAATCAGGGAATCGGGAACTCGCGGCAGATTGACTTGAACGCCGGCCCCTGGTTCCCAATAATAGTGCTTTGCGCCCGGCGCTGTCGGGATCTCAATTGCGTCCGCGGGGAGTTCGAGGATTCACATGAAGGTCAAGACGCGTCATCGCAAGAGCTACAAGTGGCGGAAGAAGGCGGACAGCTCCCCGGTCGCGAAGGGGAGGCGTGCCAAGATTCACGGTAAGCGCAACCCCCGCAAGGCCAAGCGCGCCGGCGGACGCGGGCTCTGATCGCGTCCGATGCCTTCAAGGGTCGATCGGGATCTCAGGGCCTTCGAGCGATCGCCCGTCGGAGCAAATTGTGAGTGATCCGCTGAACGCGCTCGTCGGGCCCGTGAGGTCGCGACCAGTGCGACCAGGGCAGTGTGTGGCCCGGGGGTGACGAAAGCCCCTGGGCCCAAAAAATGGTCGAGGCGTTGAAGACAAAATTCCCCTTCGGGCCAGGGTAACAGGCCGCCGTCCAATGTTGCGGCGACTGACCGCTCACCCAGGCCGTACCGCTCGCGACCACTTCCAGCCCCGGAAGCTTCGGCGGGTCGCCGTGGTACTCCCAGCCGATGAGTCCGGGAATCCGATCGCCGGACCTGACGCCGGTCCCCTCGAAAATCCAGTGATCGGGCCGGCGGATGATCCAGTCGCCGCCGCCGTTGACCGGCTCGATGTTCCGGGCACCCATGAGCAGGCCCTCGTCCGGCCCGTGCTCGGGGAAAGGACCGTGCTCGGCCTCTCTTCGGCGAGCGTAATCATTCCCCGCACCGTAGGGCCCGCCCCGGAAGATCGTTCGATCGGGCCGGCCATCGCTCGACGGCCCAAACGGCGAGACCCAGCAGATCGCGTTGCCGGAGAGGAAGAGCAGGCTAACGCCCTCGTCCCGCATCCGCTCGACACTCCGATACTGGCGAATGTCCCAGTACTCATCATGCCCGACACTCACAAATGCCTTGCACTTGAGGCCGCGGTCCGGCGTAATCATGTCGTGATTTGAACAATAGGACACGTCGTAACCGTGCTGCTCGAGCCAGTAGGCCAGTGGGAATTCGAGCGGCAAGAACTCGCCCGAGCCGAACGTGAGCGGGTCGTTGACGACCGCCTGATGCTGGGCTTCCCGGCCGTAGGGCCGGTCGAAACTCACGTGGGCCCAGGGCCCCTGCCCGTCCTTCGGATGTGTGTAAAGCGAGTAATTATTGGGCCATCGGTTGTACGCCTGCCAGGTGTTGTCCGAGCACTGGAAGAGGATGTCGGCCGGGCGGTCGTCGCGGACGATGAAGATGATGTAACTCTGCCAATAGGGCTCGGAGTTGTCCTTCGGAATGGTCGTCAGCCGGCCGATATAGACACCGCTGAGCCAGTCGGGCGGGATCGTCAGGCGGGCGGAGGGCTCCCACCGGCACTCGTGGATATTGTTGGCGCCGGGCTTCGGCTCGGGCTGTTCCTTGCCCTCGATTGGGCCGAGCGACTGGACGAGTCGGGCACCTCGGCCGCCGTAATATCCCATCCGAAAGATTTCGAGCCGGAAGGATCGAGCAGGACGGGTCGAGACCATGATCTCGATCGACTCGCCGGCGGAGACGCTCGGCTTCGAGCCATAGCCCTCGATCCAGGGGGTTCGGAAGCCCTCGCGATCGGCCCGGACGCGAGTGAGCTGCCAGTCGGTCGCGCCTGGCCTGGCATTCTCGGAGGGGATCGGCCCTTGCGAGGCGAGAACGGCTGGTCCCTGCCCAGCAACCGCGAAGACAAGCCACGATGCCAGAGGAAAGAACATCTCGTGTTCCCCGAGGTCCGGTGGATGGATGGCAGGCGAGGAATCAAATTCCGCCGAGAATCTTGGCCCGGCCGACCCTGGAAATGGCCTTCATGAAGGCCGCGGTGCGCAGGGAAACGCTTTTGCGCTCGGCCAGATCGTGGATTTCGCGGAAGGCGTCGACCAGCCGGCGCTCCTCCTCTCGCTGGACCTGCTCGATCGGCCAGCGGAAATGCTGGAGGTTCTGGACCCACTCGAAATAGCTGACGACCACGCCGCCGGCATTCGCGAGAACATCGGGGACAACCGGGATGCCGCGTTCGACGAAGACCTCGTCGGCCTCGGGCCAGGTCGGCCCGTTGGCCGCCTCGACAATGAGCCCAGCCTGCACCGCGCGGGCGAGGTCGCGATCGAAGACGCCGCCGAGGGCAGCGGGGATCAGGACGTCGACGGACATGGTGAGGAGCTGCTCGTTAGTCGCGGCGTCGCCTCCCTTGTAGCCCACGACCTTGTGCGAGACGCTCACGTGCCGGTCGAGTTCGGCGAGGTCGAGCCCCTCGGGGTTGACGATGGCGCCGTAGGCGTCGGAGACCGCGACGATCTTGCCTCCCATCTGGCCGAGGAATCGAGCGGTGAAGCTGCCGACATTGCCGTATCCCTGGATGGCGAAGGTCGTGCCGGCGACCGTTCGGTTCGATCGTCCGAGCATCTCGCGGGTCACGATCGCGAGGCCGAAGCCGGTGGCGGCCTCGCGACCGGCGGAGCCGTGGAACTCGACCGGCTTGCCGGTCACGCAGGCGGGTTGGAAGCCTTCGTATTTGCCATATTCGTTCATAATCCAGGCCATGACCTGAGCATCCGTACCCATGTCGGGGGCGGGGATGTCCTTGTCGGGGCCGATCATGTCGTGGATTTTTTCGATGAATTTGCGGGTGAGCCGCTCGAGTTCACCGCGGGAGAGTTTTGTGGGGTCGCAGTTGACGCCTCCCTTGGCACCGCCGAAGGGGAGGTCGACGACCGCGGTTTTCCAGGTCATGAGGCTGGCGAGCGATCGGGCCTCGTCCTGATCGACGGCGGGGTGGTAGCGAAGGCCGCCCTTGTAGGGTCCCCTGGCGTTGTCGTGCTGGACCCTGTAGCCGATGAAGTTGCCGATTTTGCCGGAATCGAGTTCGATGGCGACCTCGACGCGGACCTCGCGGTCGGGCGTCATGAGGAGGGTCCGGATATTCTCCGAGAGGTCGAGCCGCCGAGCTGCCTGATCAAAATAGTAATTCGTCGCCTCGAAGGCTTGCATCGGAAGGCCGTTCCTCGGATGATGATAGACTATGATGAGATTGAATCGGTGATCCTCTGCCCGACCCGCCCGATCGTAACGAACCGGGCCCGCCGCTCGCAAGGCTTGCAATCCCTCCCGAAACGGGTCTCAATAAGACCGGTGCCAGCGATGGGAACTTCAAGGCTTTCGTGATTCCCGGATGGAAGAGACGTGATGCAACCATGGCGGCTGGCCGAAATAAACTACGGCCGAATCAAGGGAGAGCCACCGATCAAGGTCGCTGTTCTGCCGCTGGGCGCGACCGAGCCTCACAATCTGCATCTACCTTATGGGACGGACACGTTCCAGGTTGAGGTGATTGCCGATCGTTCGTGTGCCTGGGCGTACGAACGAGGGGCGAGGGTGGTCCTGCTGCCGTCGATTCCGTATGGGACCGAGACGAACCAGATGCGGTTCCCGATGGCGATGAATCTCAATCCGACAACCCTTGCCCGGGTCATCGGCGACCTTGTGGACTCGCTGGAGACACATGGAGTCGACCGATGCCTGATTCTCAACGGGCACGGAGGGAACGACCTGAAGTGGGTTCTTCGCGAGATGCATCGATCGTCGAAGGTGCAATTGTTCCTCTGCAACTGGTTTCGGATGATCGCTGATGCGTATCCCACGATTTTTGAAGCGAGGGACGACCACGCCGGAGAGATGGAGACCAGCATGGGGCTCGCGCATTTCGGCCATCTGGTTGAGATGGAACGGGCCGATCCTGGAGCTGTCCGCGCGAGCCGGTTTGAGGCGGTCAACCGAGGATGGGTCGAGATCACCCGCCCCTGGCACCTGCTGACAACCAATTCGGGAGCCGGCGACCCCGGTCGGGCGTCGGCGGCCAAGGGCGAGGCGGTGACGGACCTGGTTGTCGAGCGGATTGGCGGATTCCTTTGCGATCTGGCCGCCGCTCGGGTGGACGCGACCTTCCCGTTCTGATCGAAGGGCTCGAGGAGAGATTCATGACGATCGATGGGCTCGGATCGAGCCTCGTTCGACGCATGCACGGGCTCGTCACGGTCGCGGCGATCGCCCTTGCCGCGGCTGGCTGCCAGGAGAAGGCGGCGGAACAGACCCCGCCTCCTCGGAAGGCCGAGAGCCCGGTGACAACGTTCGACTACACGCTTCGGGGGGTGGTCGGGGCCGTGGTTCCGGAGGCTGGCCGGGTCGTGATCCGCCACGAGAGGATTCCGGGGTTCATGCCGGCGATGACCATGCCGTTCAACCTCGAGGACGAATCGATCCTCGGACTGCTCCAACCGGGCGACGAGGTCGAGGGCGTCCTCCACGTGGAGAAGCGCGACGGCGCGGTTCGGAATTACCAGCTTCGTGATCTGAAGCGGACGAAGGCCGCCCCACCGCCCTCCGAGACCCAGCGGCCGTTGTCGAAGGCCAGCCGATTCGAGGCTCACCCGCCTCCGCCGATCCTGAAGGTCGGCGAACTGGTTCCGGACTTCGCGATGACGGACCAGACCGGCAATGCGTTCCGGCTCTCCGAGCTGCGCGGGAAGGTGGTCGTTCTCACTTTCATCTACACGCGATGCCCGCTCCCCGACTTCTGCCCGGCGATGGATCGGAAGTTCACGGAGCTGGCCCAGAAAGCGAGCCTGTTCCCCGATCGCGCGAAGGCGATCCGGCTGCTCTCCGTCTCGTTTGACCCCGAGCACGACACGCCGGCCATTCTCGCGAAACATGCCGAGAGGCAGGGCGCGCGGCCGCCACTCTGGACCTATGCGGTGGCCTCGCATGACGAGCTGGCGAAGGTCGCGCCCCGCCTGGGACTCGTCTTCGGCGCCAACGGCCAGGAGATTCTCCACAACCTCTGCACGGCCGTCGTCGGCCCCGACGGCCGGCTTGCCCGGCTCGAAGTCGGCCGACAGGCCAACGCCTGGGAGAGCGGTGACCTGCTCCGAACCATCTATGGCCAACTCCCTCGCTGAGGAAGCCAATCGAATCCGCACAAAAAATGAACTCGATCGTGCCGGGATCACGGGTGCTGTCTCGGATCTCTTGCTGGGACGCGAAGCTTAGCATATGCTTTTGGCGTCCGGGGGCGATGCCGACTGTCCGGGCGCGACGACGCGGGTCGAACACGGTCGAACAGATGTACCGAATCAAAGCAGGATGAATTTTGCAGATTACTGTTGACAGAGACTCGCGGGAGTTTAAGATTTCCATAATCACCCACCCTGGGATGCGTTGGCGCGAGATGGTGACGGAGCCAGTTCATCGGGTGACGCGGGGCTGCGTGCCGACCGAGTGATCTGCCTGACGAATCCCGACGAACGGCCCGCCACGGCGGGGGGCGATTCTGGACCGTGGTGACAGAGGATCGATCGCGCCGGAAAGCCGGAGCGTCGCCCCTTGCGGGGGAGAGGCGTGGATACCGGAGGGCTCCGGGTCCGCGGGGTGGTCCGAATGATTCCGTTTCTTGGAGAGGAGTTCAATACCGATGCCACCAACGACGACGAAGACCGGCGCCAAGGCCGCGACGGCAACGGCGACAAAGACAGTCGCCGCCAAGCCGAAGGGTCTCCGCGGTGTCGAGCAGCGTTTTAACAAGGCTCGCCGTGCGTCGATCCTGCTGAAGCACGTCAGCGACCCGACACGCCTCCAGGTGATCCTGATCCTGGCCGAGGGGGAACGGCATGTCGGCGCTCTCTGCGAGCAGCTCGAACAGAGCCAGCCCGCGGTCAGCCATCACCTGGCGCTGCTGCGCCATGGCGGGATCATCGCCCCGCGCCGACAGGGGAAGAATAACTTCTACAGCCTGACCGAGACGGGAACCGAACTGGCCCGCGTGGTCACCAATCTGATTGACTGATCCGGCGCCCCACGTTGAGCCCCTACCTGGACCATGCCGGTCTCTCCCCGACCACCGTCCCTCCCGCCCCGATGCCTCGGGGCGGTGGACGACCTCGCGTCCGGCAGGAGAGACCTTCAGGGCAGAAGTCTCTGGCTCACCACGGTGTTGAGATTGAGCATCGCCTTGCGATGGCGCGCGGCGGTGTCGAGATAGGCTTTCGCCTTATCGTTGAGGTTCCGCCGCTGATTCAGCACGGCGAACACATCCACCTCGCCCTCGCGCAGGAGCTCAAGCCGGCTCTCAACGGCCCGGCGGGCGACGGGCAAGACGCGATCGCGAATGTCGGTGGTCAGCCGGCCGCTGATCCGATATTCGCCCACCGCCTGCTGGACCTCGAGTGTCGCCTGGCGCTCGCGGTCACCAAGCTGAACTTGCGATTGATAGATGTTGATCCGAGCGCGTTCGATGTTCCCCTGATTCCGGTTATAGACCGGCAACGGAACGGTGAGCCCCAGCGCCCAGGAGGTCGCACTCTTGGTACCGTAGGGTGCGTTGTTCTGGAACGTGAAGGGCTGGTAGAGCAGGTAGGCGTCGGCGAACCGATTGGCGCGGGCAAGCTGGTAGGCGGCCTCGGCGGCCTCGACTCCAAGCCGGAAGGAAGCAACGTCCGGTCTTGATTCCAGCGCCATGCGGATCAGTTCGTCGTTGGGCGGAAGCTCTGGCCCGATCCGCTCCAGTTCGCCGTGCACCTCGAACCGGTCGGATTCGTCGGGAGGCAGGTACAGCAGAGCGGCGAGTGTCCTCTTTCGCTGCCGGAGCCCTTCCATCGCGTCGTCCAGGCTGACCGCCGCCACCGCGCTTTCCGATCGCGCCTGCTCGACGTCGGCGCTGGTAAGGGTATTCTGCCGGTAGAGGGCCTCGGTCACCTTGAGGACCTCGTCGACGCCCCTCGCGTTGACCTCCGCGTAGTGGAGCGTGCGTCGGGCGACCAGGACGTCGACATAGGCCATCGAAACATCACCAATCCCGCGCCGGACGGCGTCCTGATATTGCTGCTCCATCACCTTGAGAGCGACCTCGGCATAGGTGATGCGTGACTTCCTCTTGCGGGAATAATCGATCGGATGGGAGATGTTCAGATCATACTGCGTCGGGCCGCCGGGCCGTTGACGGCTGTAGGTCTCGTAGGGAATGAGCTGGCTGTCGGCATAGAGGATGGGGTTGGCCCTGAGGCTGGCCGTCAGGACATCGGCCCTCGCCTGGGGAAGCTCCAACGCCAGTGCCCGAAGCGCCGGGTTGTTCCGGATGTAGAGGTCGATCGCCTGCTCGATGGTCAGGCCATTCGCCGGTCCCGGATCCTCGGGGCCTCGGCCGACCTCCAGCGTTCCAAAGAACGGCGGCCGGGGCGAGGGCGTTGGCTGAGGAGCGGCGACTCCGAGCGTCGAGGGAGGCCCTTGATAGCCACCTCCCGGCATCGTGATGGACGACGGAACCCTCGGGAACGACGGCCCCGGCCGACCGCCGAGAAGCATTTCGTCTCGCCCGGGCTGGGACCCAAGATTCGCCCCTCCGCCAGGCATCACCCCGAGTGTGGATTGCGTCCCCCCTGGCCGAGTCATGACTCCGGAGGGGAGCATTCCCGACTCCTGGATCACGGGAGCCTGCGCCAGAGCTTCGGGCGTGAGGATCACCGCCTCCGTCATTGCGAGCAGGATCATTCCCCAGGCCATCTGGTTTCTTGCCATCGTTTCACGCCCTCCTGGACGTTTGCACCGGCGCCCGTGTCCCTCGGATCGCGGCCCGTCGTTTTCTATCGGTCCGACCCGGGATTCGAATCGATCCCAGCTTGCCGATTTCGCGGCATCTCAGCACCTTTCCCGTAGTCCCCAAAATCACGACAATCGACAAACTCGGCACAAACAAAAGAGAGCCGACTTGCGGCGACCGCCTGTTGGACGCGTCTGTCGAGCGATAAGATGACGTGGAGATCAGAGAAAGCGGGAGGATCGCAATGCACGAGATGCCACGGAATGGATGGATCGAGGGCCTGGAGTTCTCTCGCCGCGATTTCCTGCGGGCGAGCGGGGTGGGAATGGCGACAGGTCTACATCGCCCGAGAAGCGTAAAGCCGCTGGGCTCGGAGCGATCGGTGATCTTGTTGCTGCTCGTTGGAGGCCCTAGCGCGCACGAGACGTTTGATCCGAAGCCCGATGCGACGGAAGACGTCCGCGGTCCCTTCGCCTCGATCGCCACGAGGATCCCGGGCGTCCGGCTCTCGGAGCACCTGCCAGGGCTGGCGGAGCGAATGGATCGAGTGGCGTTGATTCGTTCGGTGCACCACGAGGGAGCGCCGATTCACGAGGTCGGCCTGCAACTCCTCCAGACAGGACGGCTCGCCGAACCCGGCGAGGAACCTCCGCATTTCGGCTCGGTCGTCGCTCATCGGGATCAACGCATCGGAAGGCCAGTCCGCGCCCCGATCCTGATCCCCGGTCCGATCGCGAGCACCGGGGTGGAGATCTCGCGCGGACAGTCCGCCGGCGCTCTCGGACCGAGCTTCGAGCCGATCGTCCCCAGGACTCCGAGCCTCACCACCGTTCCGGATCGAATCCGATCGGCCTACGGCCCGACCGCATTCGGCCGGAGTTGCCTTCAAGCGCGACGACTCATCGAAGAGGGCGTCCGCGTGGTGACGGTCAACATGTATTCGACGGTCTTCAGCCGTCTCTCGTGGGACGTCCACGGGGGCTCGCCGTTCAGTACGTTCGACGACTATGCGAGCCAGATTCTCCCCACCTTCGACCGATCCTTCAGCGCCCTGCTCGACGATCTGGAGCGATCGGGTCGGCTCGAATCGACGATGGTGGTGGCAGCCGGCGAGATCGGCCGGACGCCGAGGATCAACGCCTCGGGCGGTCGCGACCACTGGCCGGGGGCCTGGAGCGTGGTGGTCGCGGGCGGAGGCGTTCGCGGTGGTCAGATCATCGGCGCCACCGATCCAGTGGGTGGAGAACCGATCGACCGGCCGGTCACTCTCCCCGAGATCCTCGGAACGATGTACCACGGTCTGGGGATCGACGACGAATCCCACCCGCCCATCCGCGAACTCTTCGCATAGAAGAAGAACCACGAAAAACACGAAGGACACGAAAAATCAGGATTTCTCGATTCAAGGCATTAAAATTCGAGCAATCTGAATGTCTTTTTTCGTGTTCGCTGGGTTTTTCGTGGTTCCTCCGAACACCCTTCTCAGCGGGAGGCGGCCTTCGTGCTGGCCGGTTTGTAGCCGGGGGCAGCAATGAAATCGCGGATCGGCTTGCCGTCGGCAAGGTTCCAGAGGTGGACGTCGCCGTCCCAGCTTCCCGAGGCAATCGTCTTGCTGTCGCCGGAGATCGCCACCGCGTAGATCCAGTCGCGATGCCCTTCCAGCTTGCGTCGAGAGGAGCCGTCGGGCTTGAACAGATGAACGGCCCGGTCGCCGCTGCACGCGGCGAGGGTCTTGCCATCGGGCGAGAAGGCAAGGCGGAAGACGGTCCCGCCGAATCCGCCGACCAGGCGGACCTGCTTCCCCTCGGCGTCGGGGTTCCAGAATCGGATCGCGTTGTCCTCGCCGCCACTAACAACCGACTTGCCGTCGGGACTGAACGCAATTGCGTAGACCGGCTGTGCGTGGGTGGGGAAGGTAACCAGTGATTCCTTCTTTTCCACGTCGAAGACCTTGCACGTCTTGTCCCGGCTGGCGCTGGCGAGTCGTTTACCGTCGGGACTGAAGGCGACCGAGAAGATCCAGTCGGCATGATCCTCGACCTGGAAGACCATTTTGCCCGACTCGACCTCGTAGATCCGAATCGCGCGGTCAGCGCCGGCAGTTGCGATCCTCTTGCTGTCGGGGCTGAAGGCGACGGAGAAGACGACATCCTGGGTTTCGACCAGTTCTCGCGCCAGTTTCGGCGGTTCGTTGCCGGCTCCGACCGACCAGAGGCGGGCGATTCCGTAGATGCCGGGGTCGCCGCTGGCGGTCGCCATCCACTTGCCATCCGGGCTGGTCGCGATCGCGTAGGTTCGTTCGGCCAGACCGCCGAGCCTCGGACCGGGCGAACCGTCGGCCACCTTCCACGTCGTCAGCTCGTGGTAGCCGGAGGCCAGCACCGCCGATCCGTCTCTCGTGAACGCCAGCGCCGTGATCGGAACCGGTGAGGGATAGACCAAAGGTACGCTCACACTTTGATTCTTGCGCAGGAGGATCGTCCAGTCCTCGGTGGGCGAGAGACCGTCGTACTTCGCACCGGCCGAAACCCATCGCTCGAGCGTCGCGATCTTCTCGGGTGTGAGGGGGTCCTGCTTGTACGGCATCCGGGGCTCGCCTTCCGGACGAACCAGCTCGACCAGGTAGCACTCGTCCGGCTTGCCGGGGACCAGCGTGATCCCCTCCCCCTGTTGACCGCCCCGAGCAAGCTGGGCAAAAGTTGTCATCACATATTTACTTTCGGATTTTCGGGGATTGTGGCAGGCGATGCAGTTTTCGACCAGGATCGGCGCGACGTCGCGCATGAAGCTAACCTCGGTCTTCGATCCGGCCTTCGGTGCGGGCGCGTTCTCGACCTTCGGCGCCTTCGGCGTCGCGGTCCTTGCCGGCTCGGGCTTTTTCTGGTCGCCGGCGAGTGCAGGCGTGATGATCGCGAGGATCAGGAGGACGGGGAGGATTCGGGGCATCGAGACGTTCTCCCTGGGCGGGGTGGTCGCGGGCGGGCCGATCACTTCTTCGGCAAGACCTTGACCGAGAGGGGCGTGGGGGGCACGGGGTAATCCTTCTTGTTGACCTGGAAGGCGACGACGACCTGAGCCCCAGCCGATGCCGGAGCGGCCTTCGCCTCGGCGACGATCCGAAGCCCGAAATCCTTCGCCCCGGCCGCGAGGGTGACCGGGTCGGCCTTGAGCCCGGCGGGGAGGCCGTTGAGGCGGACCGTGACCGGCTCGTTGAACGTTCCCTTGCGAACGATCCGCCCCTTCACCTCGACCGTCTGGCCGGCCTTGACCTCCACAGCCGGCGCCGACAGCTCGACCGACGCGGGGCGAACGATCGCGATGGTCACCAAGGGCGCCACGAGGGTTCGGTCGGTGCCGGCGACCTTTCCCTTCGCCTGAAGGGCCAGCGTCGACGTTCCGAGCGGGGCCTCCACCGCCGACTGAACGCGAACCGCCACCGCCTCGGATTTCTCGTCGACCTTCTCGCCCGGGATCGTCACCCCGGCCGGCAGAACCAGTCCCGAGACCGCCAGCGCGCCCGTGGCGCCCTTGTCGCGCGTGACCTTAAGCGGGATCGTCGCGCCGAAGCCGTGGGCGACCTCGATCGGAGCCGCTCCGACGTCGAGCCGAAGAGGCTCGGGCCACGCCGGTGCCCCGACGATCCCATATTCGGTGACCTGGTTGGTCGCCAGGTTCGACTGCCGGGCGAAGACGATCGCTGTCGAGGCGATACGCTCGATCGTACCGGAGGTTCCGCTCCCCCGGCCGACGAGCTTCATCGCCGTCGCGGGGAAAGCGGCGTCGGCCGATGAGCTTAGCGTGAGGACTCCGGCGGACTGTCCCGCGGCAATCGTTCCGGGCCGGACCGAGAGCCCGATCGGTAGCCCGTCAATGGTAACCTCAATCGGACCGGTGTAGCCGTTCCGCTTGACCGAGATCGGAACGGCCGCCGTCCCCCCGCGCGGGACGCTTACCTCGGTCACGCCGGCGGATAGGTTAAAATCCGACTCGAGCGGCTCGACCACAATTCGATACGGGAAACCAATCCCGCCGCGATGTTCCAGGTCACGGATCACGACGACGACCTCGGTGACGCCGCTCGGGATCGTGGTCTCGATGATGGGATCGGGAAGGATGAGCGATTGCGCCATTCCGTTCTTCGGCGGAAGCTTGAAGGTCTGGTCGTCGGCGCTGGCGATCGAGCCGCCTGTCTTTTGCTCGACCCGCAAGACGGCATCGAGCGACGAGCCCAGTTCGTACGCTTTCACGGCGAATCGGACCCGGGTCCCGGGCGTGACCGCGACCCGGAACCGGTCCTCGTCGCCGGCCGGATCGAGTCTCCCGTTAAGGCCCACGGGACCAGCGGCCAGGAGTGGCGGCGCTGAGGCATCGGCCGGCTCGCGCAGCTCGGGATACCCCGAAACGGTCAGCATCGGCAGGGATTCGTAATCGAGGTCTCGAAGTGCGGGCGAGGTCGAGCCCGCCATCCCAGCCGTAATACGTGGGCGGAAAAGGTCGGTGCCGAACGGCGACGCAATCGTCGCGGCGGCGACCCGCACTCCGGGCATTGTCCCGCCGCGCAGCTCGATCCCAACCGTCTCGCCCGACCGACCACCGAGCGGATAGATTTCCTCGGCCATCGGCACATCGCCGATCAGGAGCCGATACGCCGGGCGCCCCTCGCCCTGGTATCGCGTGTCAGAAATCTCGACGACATAATCCGAGTCCTCGGGCAAGATGGCCGTGAAACGGGCGTCAGTCAGCAGACCAGGTGTGTCGTCGGCCGAGGCCACGTAGGTCCGTTTCGGGGTCGCGGTTGTCAGACGAAGGGTCGGATCAATCCCCGATCCGATTCGGGCGCATCGAGCATCGACCCCGATCCGCTGCCCCTTCCGCCCGCGGAACCGAAAGAAATCGACATCGTTCCCCGGCACCTTTCCCTCGACGATCACCGGCGGCTCAGGAATGGCCTGGGCCTGCTCGAAGCTGCTGTTCTCTTCCTTCTCGATCACCTGCGGAAACTGGCCGACCGCGAGCAAGAACGGGTTCGAGACGCCGTCGTCGGTCTGGATCCGGACAGGGTAGACTCCAACCGCGACGGCCGGATCCACGGTCAGCCGGACCTTCCACGAGGCGGCGTCGCTCCCCTGGATCGTCTCGACCCGGACTGGAAACGGCGCGACCAGGCGAGGACTACCTCCAAGCGCCGACCCACTGAAGACCACCTCCGCCAGCTCACCCCGGCGGACACCTGCCGGGGCGATCTCCTTGATCTGCGGCGCCGCGATCAGGGCCGGCGGGGCGGCGAGGAGACCGAGGACCATCGCCTGTTCCACGGCTCGTCGGATTCTCATGGCGCATCTCCTGCCGTTAAGGTTCAACAAAAGTCGACCGTCGCAGGGGCGGAGACGTTTGTCAAGTCTGGCAAGGGATCCCTGGACCACAACAAGGCTCCGTTCGTGATCGGGATACCCACCTCAACCCAGACAGAAGGCTGGCTTTGTCAGCCGATTCTCGGCACCATAACGGCAAGGTTACCGACCAAAGAAAGCGTCGCGGAATGTCGTTCCGATGCGGTCCGTGCGTTGGCCAGAGAGCCAGACCACGCTGCCGACCACCGATCCCGCAGGTAGAATATCGGGCTTCCCCGCTATTCGAAAGAGACCGTCGTTATTGGTCAGACCCGGCAATCTGGGGCCGGGTCTGAAGGAATGTCGATCGTGCCGCAGCCCGAATCCCAGGACCACGATCAACGCCCCAAGTTGCTTCTCAAGGAGTTCTTCGAAGCGTTTTTCCTCTGCTTCTTCCCGATCTGGGCGGCCCGCTTTGAATTCACCGAGATCGAATGGCTGGACAAGGAACTGTTCACCAGTCCGTCCCAGGGCGAGAAACGTCTGCTCGACCTGATCGCCCGCATGAAACTCCGGCCCGATGCCCCCCCGCCCCGCGACGGCGCCACCGACCTGGTGGCGCTGGTGCCCGTCAAGGTCGAGTCGCGCGACAGCGTCGCGACTTTCCGACCCCGAATGTTCGACTACCATGTCCAACTTCGCAGCGACACCGGCTTGCCGGTTCTGCCGATCGCCTTGCTGCTCCGTGTCGGGCTGGATGGCATTGGCCGGGATGTGTATGAAGAGCACTTCTGGGAGGAGCGGATCGTCCGGTTTGAATACGCCTACGTCGGCCTGCCGGAGCTACAGGCGGAAGATTACGCGACGGGTGAGAACTTGCTCGGAGTGGCGCTGAGCGCCCTGATGCGACAGTCGGGTGAACGTCGGGCCGAGATGTATGCGGAGGGCTTGAAGCGGATTGCACGCTCGGGCGAAAATGACCTTCGGCGGTTCCCATTAAAATCGGTCTGCGACATCAGGAGCCCGGCATTCGTCAGGATGCCTCAACTCGGGGCTGTTGATGCCGGTCTCGAAACCCGGTCGAGCCCACT
>DAIDKV010000181.1 GCA_027449865.1 Planctomycetales bacterium | reverse complement strand
CCAGCCGGCGATCGGCGCGATACCCTGGGCTTCGGCCGAGTCGGATGTTGTTGTAGGAGCCGGCTCCAGCCGGCGATCGGCGCGATACCCTGGGCTTCGGGCGAGTCGGGAGCGGGAGCTCCCTCCTACAGGGGAAGGGTGCTCGCTTGGGTCCTTCGCAAAAAACGGTTTGATCGGCCTCGTCATCGGAAATCGATACCAACTCCGATCCTGTGAATGAGAAGGAGGATTCTCCGGCCGGAGCGCGGCCATTAGAATAAAGAGGACGGGATCCACTCCACGCCGGGAGGCGCGGGGCCCGCGGTCATCGACTCGATCTCTCACGAAGCGAAGGGGCGGCGCATGGCCGACGGACCCGCGGATCGCGTGCTGTTGATCGTCACCGGCAGTACGCTGCGGGCCGAGGAAATGGACCGTCCGCTCGCCTATTACCTCAAGCAGCGGATCGAACAGGTCCTCACCGACGCGATCGCCGCCGGTCGCGACGGCCTGGAAGATTACATCGTCCGGATCGTGGCCGACTTCCGCTGGATCCACGACGACCCCCTGCAAACCCTCCCCACGATCTCGCTGGGCGGGCCGGGCGTCAACGCTCTCTCGCACCGGTGGCTCGAAGAGGTTCCCGTCTCGCTTGCCGTCGGCGAGCGCTACTTCATCCAGATGGACCCCGACCTCAGCGAGCCAAGGGCCAGCATCTGGGGAATGGATAACGCCACCACCCAGATCGCCGTCTCCGTTTTCCTCGACCGATTCCTCTCCCCGTTCCTCGACCGATGCGCCGCCCTTGAGGCCCGCTTGAGCCCTCCCGATAGCGAGCCCGAGGCCGAGGCCGATCTCGACGACGAGGACGACGACTGATCGTCCTCGTCGGAGTTGCATCTCGGAGCAATCACGAAAAACACGAAGGGCACGAAAGGGGAGACGGGCCGGCCTGGGCTCCCTCTGCGCTCAGAGGTCGTTGATCGGTGCCTGCTTTTCTTTTTCGTGATCTCCGTGTTTTTCGTGGTTCCTCCTTGATCTGTTCTACAATTCTCAGGGTGGACCATTTCGTTCCAGGATGGCACGGCTTGTTCCTATTCAGGGAAGGAAGAGGATTGCCATGTTCCGACGTCATCGATTCTTACTGGCTGGATTCTTGTTGATTGGACTCTCATCGAGGGTGTCCGGTTCGGAGCCCTCGCCGGGGCTCGTGATGGCGAGTCGAACCATCGCCCAGGATCAGGGCGCCTGGGTGGTCGACTACCGCCTTCGGAACGTCGGCTCGGCGCCGATCGTGATTTCGGCCGACCGGCTCTCGGTGAAGGTCGAAAGCTGGGTCTCGAATTCGAGGATCGCCAGCCACGCCGTTCCCCGCCATTCGCTGCTAACCGTCGCCGGGTCGCCGGAGCCCGCCGCCGAGTGCAAGGTGATCGCCTCGCCCGACGAGGAACAGACCTGCCGCGAAAAGCTGGTCTGCCGCCTCTCCGCCGTTCGGGACGACGCAGTGCCCCCGGCCGAAAAAGAACAAAAGAGCCAGCCGCCGAAAGAATGGACCGTGCCCACCAACGGGATCGTGAACGTCCAGCTCCGGCTGGAACACCATCACGTGATCTTCGGCGAATACGACCCGCTCCTGGGCGTCCGCGAGGTCGAGATCAGCCTGGCCGGCGCGGGCACGCCGATCCGAGACCGGGTCGGGCTCGATCGCGAGCATTACCTGGCTCAACCTCGATACACCTGGCCCGAGCCGCCCGACACCCGGCGCGACCCTCGGCACTCGCTCACAGGCTCCGACAGCCTGCACCTCGAGGCTCATGTCCCGGGGCACCACTATTATCGGTACCCCGACCGCCCGGTCCGCTACGCGACCCCGATGCGATTGAAGTTCTCGTACCTGATCGCCGCCGGAACCGAGGGCGAGTGCCGGTTCCGGGTGGCGCAGTACAAGGAGACGCCCGCCACCTGGCGGATGATCAACGAGGCCGGGTTTGAAGAGGGTTTGAAGGTCGTCGGGCGCTGGACCGAGGTCGAACACATCTTCACCACCGACGCCGAGGCCACCACGCTCGCCCTCGACTTCCGGATCTCCGGCGACAGCGACGTCGGTGAGATGTGGATTGACGACGTCAGTTTGGAGCCGATCGGCTGCCCGGGACGGTCCGGCCCCTGACCGGCGCCTCAAGTAGCTTGCCGATTGCCGACATGAGAACGCCCTCAACCTCGGGCGCGACGAGCGAGGCCTTCGGGCCGGTCTCGTATCCACCCTCCGGATAGGCGGCCTCGGTCCCGATGTAGCCAGGGGCATATTCGCCGTAGGCCGCCATCGCGACAAAGAGATCGGGCCGCATCGCCTGCGCGGCGAGCTGGTATTCCACAAACAGCTCGCCCGGCAGGTGCAGCACCCGGGCCCGGCCGAGGCGAAGGCACGAGACATCAATCGTCTCGCCCGCCTTGCACCGTCGGAGCCAGACGAGCGCCCGACCCGCCTCGAGCCGGTCGCGGATCGGCGCCTTCGGGTCGTTCATCGTCGCCGAGAGCTTCGACTCGTCCAGGTGCCGGGCTGGCGGGAGGGCCACGGCGACCGTCTCCCAGCCGAGTTCCGCGGCCGAGATCGGCGTCTTGACGGTCGATTCCCAGGCCTTCGCCATCCCCTCGGCGACCCGATCGGCCAGGACGCGCCTCATCGACTTGGAGCCGTCGTTATATTTGCCCGCCCCGATGTTCCCGCCGGCTCCGTCGAAGTGGATGTGCGGGCATCCGGTGGCGCGCTGGCGATCCTCGCGGGCCATCCCGGGGAAATCGGGATTCGCGAGGCCGGTTCGATAGTAGCTCTGGGGATGAGTTGCGTAATACGTCAGCGCGGCGATGGGTTTGTCGCCGTTCCAGAAGCTGATCAGCTTGAGCATCGGGTCGATCGTGCCGACGGGTGCGTCGCGAACCACGGGCTCGCGGCAGGCGGTGTATCGAACGTATTTCACCCGGCCGTTCGGCCCGAGGATGCGGCGGTTGGAGGCGACCTGTTGAACCTCGCCCTGGCCGAGCCCGAGATGAGTGACCGGCAGGGCGTTCTTGGCGGCCGATCGGACGGCCTCGGCCGTGCGGGCGATCACGTCGCGAGCGAAGGCCGAGTCGAACATCTGTCCATTGATCCCGGGCGCGGCGAGGACGCGGTCGGCGGTGAAGTCGCAGATCGGGGCGTCGTGCTGGTGCAGCGCGTGAACGGCGACGTGGTTTGGCTCGGTCGCGGCGGCCTCGGCGATCGCCTTCTTGAATTCGACCTGGCCGTCATTGGCGACCCCGATCCAGTCGAGGGCGACCAGGACGACCGGCTTTCCCTCGCCGATCAGGACGACGCCCTTGCACGAGAGCGGGTATTCGACCCGTTTGTTCGGGTCGTACATCAGCGGACTGCCGGCCGGCGGCGAGGCGTCCACGGCGAAGACGCCGACCTTCAGCGGTTCGGCGCGGGCCTCGCCGACGGCAACGGCGAGCAGGACGGCGAGGACAGTCATGAGTCGAGACATCGGGGTTTCCTCCGAATTGTGGATGTCACGGCCCCGATTGTACCCGGACGGTGGGCGGGAATCCCTCACCGCCGGATCATGATCCGGTATGCGAGGGTTCCGCGATGGATCGCGATGGGCTCGGCCTCGAGGATCGCGGCGTCGCCGTCGATTCGGTATCGGAACGGCCGGCCGGTCCAGGGATCGTCGGGGACCGGGACGACCTTGACCTCGCCGAGCGATTTCGGGAGTCGTCCTCCGCCCGCGGCGGCGTGCATCCGGATGGCCTCGATCGCGCGGAGGGCGTCGAGTCGGCGCTCGAAGCGGAGGGAGCCGGCGATCACGTCGCGGACCGACGGGATCATCTCGACGAAGACCGCCAGCGGGCCGGGCTTCCTCGCCTTGCGGAGACGCTCTCCGATGTCGGCGAGCCGCTCGATTGCCACCCGCGGCGCGAGATAGCTTTCCCGGAAGACATCGTCCCAGAGGTCGCGATGCCGGCCGGCGAGGTAGACGGCGATCACCTGGTCGTCGGACATCGCGCTGGCGTCCGCTCCGATCGTCTTCTGCACGTAATCGCGCGCCGCAGGGAGCGTCTCGGCGCGGAGGCGGTTGAGGTCCCAGGTGACGAAGTCTCTCAGCCAGGCCGAGGGGTCGTCGGCTTTGCCAGGCCGCGCCTGGATCGGGATCATGGTGCGGCACCAGGCGATCATCCGCGCGTGCAGCCGGGCCAGGAGCGCCGACCATTCGGAGGGCGTTCGCGGCTGGTCGGACCGGGCCTCGACCAGTTCGGGAATCATGTCCTCGCAGAGCGTTTCCTCGATCTCGTTCATCCGTCGAAAATCGACGAGCGGCCGCGGCAGGGCGGTGAGGGCCCAGTAGAGGTTGGGTGAGCCGGGGCGGGCGATCAGTTCCTCGCATCGGTCGAGCATCACGTAGTCACCGGCCAGTCCGATCAGCCCGTTGATGTAGAACGGGCCCTCGGCGACGTGACGCGAGAGCGCCATGCCGGTCTCGATCGACTGGATCGCGCGATCGAAATGCCGATCGGCGATCTCGACGCGGGCCTGGAAATCGATCAGCCGGATCACCTGCCGCATTGCCTGGGCGTCGGGCAGGGCGACGTTGATCCGGTTGGTCCGCTGCTCGGGGAGGGTGTAGTTCCAGTCGCACGATTGGCGGTGTGCCCCGAACGCGACCTGTTCGAGCGTCCTGGCGAACGGACGCAGGAAGTCGCGGGCCTCGGCAGTCGGGAACTTCTCGATCGGTAGCTCCCGCCATTTCAACCAGGTCGTCTCGATCCGGGACCAGAGGTCGTCCGGGGTTTGATACCGGGCGCGGAGGTAGATCGGCGCTGCATTGCCCGGGGCGAGCTCGGTCGCCATCGGATAGAGCCGGTACTTCAGCGAGGGGACCGGCTCGGGCGCAGGATCGACCACGATTGAAGTGGGCTCGGTGGGCCTCGGGGCCTGCCCGATCGCCGCGATCGGCCAGGTCGCGACGAACAGGAACGCGATGAGCGCACCGCGGGTTCGAAGTTTCATGAGAATCCGCCTTTCTCGATGGGGAAACGTGAGGGCCGAGGAGGACCCGGGAGAGACGAAGAGAGCAACCACGAAAATCACGAAAAAGAGAGTCGTCGATCGAAGTTCGAATGCCGTCCCGGGACTCATGACGAATCGATCCCGGAATCGTCTGCCGGATCGATGCCAGGTCCCCGGAGTCTCGATGGCCTCTTTTCGTGATTTTTCGTGTTTTTCGTGGTTGCTCTTCCTTTTGGATGTTCGCAAGCGAATGCGTCTACAGGTCGAGCACCCGCAGGATATCTTGCGGACGGAGCGGCGTCGGGTGCGTGGGCCGCTCGGCCGGGTCGGGATGTGGCGATTTCGAGGCATCACCGAACTCGATTGCCGAGGCCATCTCCCAGCGCTCTGCGGGAAGCGCCGAGAGCGCCCGGTAGCTGTTGGGATCGGGCGGCTCGATCGGTTCGGGCATCAAGGGCGGCAAGCTGATCGTCGGGCGCGCGGCCAGCTCGTCTACCCGTCGCGATCGCTCGCGGGATGCCCATCCGCCCAGGCCGACTGCAAGGAGCAGCGCAGCGGCGGTCGCGAACTGCCAGGGTCGCGCCGCAGCCCTGGCCGAGGCACGACCGGCCTCGTAGAGCATCCGGTCGCGGTCGATCGCGACGGCCGACGGCCGCCACGCCGCGATCCGGCGCTCGGTGGGGCTCAGGTCGGGTCCGAGATTGTGTTCGGCGTCGCGGTGGTCGGGGAGCATGACGATTCGAGCCTTTCGTGCAGCCGGGCGAGCCCGGATCGATATCGGCGGTGGGCGGTGGTCAGCGAGCATCCGAGCGACCGGGCGACCTCGTCGAAGGTCAGTCCACCCCAGACGCGGGCGATCACGACGGATCGCTCGTCGTCGTCCAGCTCGGCCAGGAGTCGAGCGGCGCGTTCGGCGTCGATCCGGTCGTCGGCCGCGTCGAACCACGGGACGACCTCGCGGCCGGCGGCCCTGCGGTCGCGGCCTCGCCGACGCCGCGACCGCCGAGCCGCCGCGATCGCGCCATTTCTCACCACCCGGTACAGCCAGGCGACCGGTCGATCGGGAGCCGGTTCCTGGCGGGCGAGCGCGACAAAAGCGTCCTGGACGACGTCCTCGGGCGCCTCGCAGAGCGGCCGGGCGAAGAGCACCAGCGCTGAGGCATGCTCGTCGAATAACCGCCCGAGGATCTCTGGACCGATCCGCCGCATGAGCCCTCCCGCCGAACCGCCTCTGCTGTCTCTTCCTTCATGACGCCGCGCCCGGAAGGATTTTCCACCGATCGCGCCGAAAAGTCCCGAGGATGGGCGATCGATGGACATCGCCCCGGTTCGCCTTCTAAACTGGCGACGGACGACCGACCATTGGCGACAGACAACGGACGACGATGAACCCGGAAAAACCGATTTCCTTCAGAATGCCGGTCCAACCGTGGTTGTTGACGGCCCTCGGCGTCGTGGCGGCGGTGATGGCGCCCGCGCTGCTGGGAATCGCGCCGGTGGGCGGCGATCCCGAGTTGATGTATCTGCCGATCAAGTCGGAACTGGCCCGCGCGCTGGCCGACGGGCATCTGCCGTTCTGGAGCGATCGGTTGGGGCTGGGCGTCCCGCTCGTCGCCGAGAGCCACTCCGCGGCATTCTACCCGCCGAACTGGCTGCTCTATCGGTTCCTGGAGCTGGGCGCGGCGTATCGGCTGGCGCTCTGGATCCATTCGGTGGCGATCGTCGCGACGACTTACGCTTACATTCGAGTCCTCGGGCTTGGGCCGTCGGCCGCGGGATTTTCGGCGATGGCGTTCGCGCTCTGCGGGTTCCAGGCGTCGCACGCGGTCCACGAGCCGTTCTATCACGCGATGCCCTTTCTGCCCGCCTGCCTGCTCCTGGCCGACCGATTCGCCGCGACCGGCCGACCAGCCTGGCTCGCGGGACTGGCGATCGCCTGGGGAACACAGGTCCTTCTCGGACATTTTCAGATCCAGATGTGGACCGCCGGCCTCGCGATCGCGGCCGGAGGCTGGCGCGCGACCGTCGGCCGAGCGCGCGGGGAAAAGGCTCGTCCGCTACGAATTCTCGGGCTGATCCTGGCGATTGCCTGGGGCGCGGCGATCGCGATGGTGCAACTGCGGCTGACCTGGGAGATGAAGGAGGTCTCGGGCTTCGACCGTCCCGCGCAGTTTCTCAGCAACTACCTGATGCCGCCCCGGCACTGGGCCCAACTGGCGATGCCCGCGGTGTACCTGGGCCGGCCGAGGGGGATGGGCGACTACTGGGCCCCGCTCCAGACAACGCCCGGCGAGGCGTGCGCGTATGTGGGAATTGTCCCGCTGATACTGGCATTTGTGGGCTGGGTGGCGGTGCCGGGGGATCGTCGGATGACGCCCTGGCGGCTGCTGATTCCGATCTCGTTCGGCCTGGCGACGATGCCCGGCTGGCTCCCCGACGGTTACGCGCTCCTGCTGAAGCTTCCCGGCATGGGGCTGTTCCGGGCACCCGGGCGGTACACGCTGCTGACCAGTCTGGGCCTGATCCTGCTGGCCGCGCAGGGACTGGACCGGGGTCGATCGGCCTCGCGATGGCGGTTCTGGGGGGCGATCGCCGCGGCGGTCGCTTTTGGAGGGCTGGCGCTGGCGCAGTCGATCGAGACAGCCTCGATGACCTCCTATCGAGCGGCGATGGGCCCCGAAACGATCGGGGCGCGATGGGCCGCGTCGGCCGTCGCCTGGGCACTTGGGCTGGCCTCGATCGTCGCCTGGCGGGTCGGACGGGTGGGGGCCTGGGCGCCCGCAACGGTCGCGGTGGTCGAGCTGATCGGCCTCTTCTTCGTCGGCCCCTCGGAGTGGGCCCGGCCGGTCCGGCTCTCGGTCGAAAGCCCCGCGCTCCTGCGGCTGGGCGAGGCCGCGAAGGTGACACCGGGGCGGGTGGCCGGCCGGCTACTCGACGTCCCGGTCCTCGCCGGACTAACGGCCGCTTATCCCTCGCTGGGAATCACGCCGCCCCCGCCGAACTACCTGCTCGAACCGGCAATGCGGCCACCCTCGCGGAACACAAACGTCGACTCGCGATGGCAGCGCCGATTCGGCGTGACTCTCGGAATTTGGGGTGTCCCGG
Organism: Planctomycetales bacterium; assembly: GCA_027449865.1. Classification (GTDB taxonomy): domain Bacteria; phylum Planctomycetota; class Planctomycetia; order Isosphaerales; family Isosphaeraceae; genus JAKAUH01. The sequence continues at coordinate 35,668 of DAIDKV010000181.1, read as the reverse complement.
ATTTCTTTCCTGGGGCCGAGGAGATCGCGGTGATCGACGACCCGGCCCTCGATCGGGTGATGGCGCGAGTCCCAATCCCCAACGCTCGCGGACCCTGGCGACTGGTCCGATATCCTGGCGCCTTCCCGCCGGCGCGGGTCGCGAATCGAATTCGGAAGGCCGCCCACTGGGGCGAGTTGCACTCGGAACTCTCGATCGCCGACCGGATCGACGAGGCCTGGTTCCTCGCCGCCGACGGCGCCCCCGAACTGCCCGACCCGTTCGCGAAACAGGCCAGGGTCGCCTCGTACAACGGACGGACCGCGGTCGTCGAGCACGACGGATCCTGTGTCCTGATCCTCAATCGAACGTATTATCCCGGCTGGACCTACCGGATCGAGGGAGGCGCCTGGCATCCGGTCTGGAAGGTCGACGGCGGCCTGCACGCGATTCCGATCCCCGGCGCGGGGACGCACCGGGTCGAGGTCGCCTATCACCCGACCGGATTTGCCCGCGCGGTCGTTGTCTCTGGCGTGGCGCTCGGGATGGCTGCGATCGTGGTTTTGGCGGCGGGGGTGATCACCGTCCGTCGCGCTCGATCCGGCTTGTGAAGGAATCTCGCGTCACCATCCCGCCGGCGGCCACTGCGGGAGGGTGACGCCCAGCTCGTTGGCGAGCCGCCCGAAGGCCCGGACCATCCGACGGAACGATCGGCATCGTCGGTGGGCTTCGGCCAGGTCGAGGGCCTGGATCAGGGCCGCTGCGTCCGTGCGCTTGGAATAGGTCCGGTTCGGGGTCATCCGTCTTCGAAGTTCCTCGGCGGCGCCTCGCTTCGATTCGGGATCGGGGTGCGAGGTCGCATCGTGCCGGATGCCTCGCGTCCCGCGCAGGGATTCGATCGCCGCGAGGAACCACGCCTCGAATTCGCGGTTCGGCATGACCACGTAGCAGGGGAGCCTAGCGGCCGCTGCCTGGGCCCATGCCTGAACTCGCGGTGCAAGGTCCTTCGGGCAGTCGTCATCGGCGTCGAACACGATCAGGATGGCGTCGCAGTCGGGCTCCAGCCGGGCCAGGCGCACGGCCTCGTGAATTCCATCCTCGCGGGCCAGCAAGGACCTGGGCCGCTTGACGGGGTATCCGATGTCGACCGTATAGGCGCCGGCCTCCGCGATCAATCGCCGCAACAACAATGGCAGCGTCACCACCTCGGTATCGCCCTCGACGATTGGCTGGATGGTCATACCAGGGCTTCCTCGAACAACTGCGCTCTCGGCGTCGAATCCGAGGGGCGAGAAACGCCGGTCAGTGCGTTCGATCGCATCAATTCACCGGCGCTCATCAGGTGCTGCCGCAGGGCTTCCCTCGATCGTATGCCCAGCGGCAGGACGCGGGTCTCGCCGTCCTGCCAGTCCACGATCCGGATGTGCCGATCTTCCAGCCATTCGGCGTCGAGGACCTCGGGGCTATGCGTCGTGACGATCACCTGGCCGCGCTCGCTGGCGTGGTGGAGGACGTCAAGAATCACACTCAAGGCTCCAGGGTGAATCGTCGCCTCGGGTTCCTCGATGATCATCACCGAGGGCGTTTGCCGTTGGTAAACCGCTGCAAGCAAGCCCAGGGTACGCAATGTCCCATCGGACATGCTTGAAGCTTCCAGGACCAGGGAGCCGGGAGAGCCGTTCCAACGCTGCGTGAATTCCAGGCCCAGCTTGGGCCCATATGGCTTCACCTCGATTCGCTCGATCCCCGGGACGATGGCGCCCAGGAACTCGCCGATCCGTTGCAGGTCGTCCGGGTTGTTCTCCTCGATCCGTCGAAGGACGCTCGCCGCATTGTCGCCGTCGCGATGAAGATTCCATCCGCGGTCGGGGAGCTGAAACTCCCTGACGCGATCGGGTACGATCGCATAGGTCCGGATCCCGGCCAATGTCTCGAACAGGGGGCCGAATCGGGAATCGCCGCCCAGCAACGGCAGAGCCAGAGCGTCTTCCGACAATTGAGGCCGGAGGCCATCGGCATTCGTGCGGAAGGGCTCGGACCCGATTCGATCAAACCAATGGCCCTGCTCTCCCCGGCACTCGATGAAACATTGCTCTCGCTCGACACGATAAGGCGAGAGGTCGTCTTCGCTCGGAACGATCGACACCGAATAGCGAGCCCCCGAGACCACATCGTCGATCGGTCCAAGGACGGTGCTGATTCCTAGCCTTTCGACAGGCCCGGGGACCGAAGCACGCGAGGAGCCGTACGTCAGGGCCCGACGCCGCCCCCAATCCGCGAACACCCAGCGGAGGGGCGTCGTCATGCACTCCCCCAGGAACGCCAGCGCATCCACGAGGTTGCTCTTCCCCGAGCCGTTCCGCCCGACGAAGAACGTGGGATTGTCGAAGTCGACGACCTCCGAGCGGATGCTCCGGAAGCCCTGGACAATCAGTCTTCGGATCGCGGGTTCCATGGCGCCGGGGGCCTCCATCGAGTGGGGTTACACCTCGATTCTATCCGAACGTGCCTCGGCTCGCCCCGCGATTCCGGAGGCGGGCCCCACGCCGGTCCCGGATTCCTCCGTCGCCCGCACGAATCCTCTTGCATCCTGCTACACGCTGTAGTAACCTAGCTACTACAGGTTGTAGATAAGGCTCGATGATCGGCGGGGATGGGGGCGGACATGGGGAATCTGGCGGGGCTGAGCGATTCGGAGCGGGAGGTTTTGAAGGTCCTCTGGGATCTGGGGCCGGGGACGGTGCGCGCCATCAACGGCGAGCTTGCCGGGCGGGGGCGGAGCTGGGCGTACACGACGGTCGCCACGCTGCTCCAGCGGCTGGTCGCCAAGGGGTACGCGGCGGCGGACCCGTCGAGCGTCCCGCATGTTTATTCGGCCTCGGTCTCGCGCGAGGAGCTGCTCGGCCGCCGGTTGCAGGACGCCGCCGACGAGCTCTGCGACGGGCGATCGGCCCCGCTGGTCCTGGCGCTGGTCGAGGGCGGGCGGCTCTCGCCCGAGGAGGTGGCGCGGCTCCGTCGGCTCCTCGACGAGGCCGCCGCCGAGGCGCCCCCGCCCACCAAGGGGAAACGCAAGCCGCGCTCGTGAGTCGGATCATCGAGGTCGGGGGATCGAGGGGCCATCCGGGGCGGGAGGAGCACATGCTGATCTGGTTCGCGGAGACCACGATCGTGGCGGCGGCGCTGGCCGGGGTCGCGGCGATCGCCGGCCGGTCCCGGTCGATCGGGCCGACGGCCCGACATCTCCTCTGGCTCGCGGTGGTGATCCGGATGGTCACGCCGCCGGTCGCCGCCTGGCCCTGGGCCGTCCGTTGGGGCGAGCCGGCGGCGGTCGCCTCGGTGATGGTGGGTCGTGAAGCAGGCCCCGCATCGGTCTCCCTGGAATCGGTCATTGCTCTCGAATCGCTCGATGATCGCTCGCCCGTTGATACGTCGAGCCTCCGGGAGCGGGTCGAGCGCGCCCTGATCCTCGCCTGGCTGGCCGCCGGCGCGGGGATGGCGGTCGTCCAGGCGCGTCGTGTGATCCGGTTTCGTCGAAGGCTTCGGCTCGCCGAGCCGGCGCCCGAGAGGCTGATCGACGAGGCTCGGCGGGTCGCCGGAGTGCTTGGCGTCCGGATGCCCGAGGCGCTGGTCGTTCCCGGAATCGCCTCGCCGATGCTCTGGTGCCTGGGTCGGCCCCGACTTTTGATCCCGCCGTCGCTCGTCGACGCGATCGATGACGACGGCTGGCGCGGCATTTTCGCCCACGAACTGGCTCACCTTCGTCGGCGAGATCACTGGGTCTGCCGGCTGGAAATGATCGCCGGGCTCGCCTGGTGGTGGAATCCGCTCTACCGGCTTGCCCGCGCCCGGCTCGATGCCGAGGCCGAACTTGCCTGCGATGCCTGGGTCGTCCGGACCCTCCCCGAAAATCGGCTCGCCTACGCCGAGGCCCTGTTCCTGGTCGGTTCGCGTTCCTCCCGCTCTGGCATCCCGGCGCCCGTGCTGGGCGCCGTCGGCGCGGGGTATCTGCTCGAAAGGAGATTGCTCATGATCGTGCGTGAACATGCCGGTTCGCGATTTGCGACGCTGGCCTCGATGGGTGCCGTTTTGCTCTCGCTCGTGGCCTCACCCTCGTGGTCGATGGCCGCACGCGACGACGAGCGCGTGGCGGTCGCCGTCGCGGTGGACGACGAGGCGAAGGCCTCGAAGGCCGACGCGAAGGAGCCTGGAAAACCCGGAGCGAAGGCCGAGGCGGGCGCCCGCGGCACGGCGAAGTCCGGGCCGGACTCCACGGTGGCCCAGATCCACATCCGGATCGAGGGCGACGATTCCGACGTCACGAAGAAGCTGGAGGCCATCGAGAAGGAACTTGGCCCCGGCTCCGGCTTCGAGTACATGCGCTATCGGCACACCGGCCAGGAGATCAAGCTCGATAGCAAGCTCGGGCCCGGTTCCGACTTCGAGAAGAAGATGAAGGACGTCCAGGTAAAGCTCCGGGACCAGCTCGGCCCGGGCTCCGACTTCGAGAAGCGGATGAGGAAGGCGGGCGAGGAGGCGCGGGCGAAGGCCGAGGCCGCGGCCCGCAAGGCGGCCGAGGCCGCGAAAATGGACCTGGAGCGGGCCCAGGATCGCGCCGAGTGGGCCCGGAAGATGAAGGCGAAGGGATATGTCTCGGAGGCCACGCTCAAGGCCGAGGAACTCGTGCTGAAGAAGATCGAGGCGGCCCAGGCAAAGGCCGGCGCCCTGAAGGCGAACGACGAGGCGAAGGCGAGGGCCGAGCACGCGGAATCGAGCCTGGAGCGGGCCCAGGATCGCGCCGAGCGGGCCCGAAAGTCGAGGTCACAGGTGCCTGACTCGCCGGCCTTCATCGTGGGAAAGTCGAGGACACGGCTGCCTGACTCGTCGGCCGTGATCACGGGAAAGTCGAGGACACAGGTGCCTGACTCGTCGGCCGTGATCGTGGGCGACGTCTTCGAGCGGAAGGATCCCGAGGCGAAGGCGGAGAATCCGAAGGGCAAGGCCGCGGCAAAGCGTCGGCTCGAGGCGAAGATCGCGGCGATGGAGGCCCAGATCCGGGAGCTCGGCGAGGCGGTCCGGAAGCTCGATGACGACGACAATCGGTGAGGCCCGGTCGGTCCTGGCGCGGGCGGAAGTCCACCCGCGCCGGACGCCGGATCGTTCACCGCTTCGATCCGTCCGCGACGCGATCACCGCTGGCGGGTTCCTTCTCGCCCGGCTGGAGGAACTCGGGCGCGGAGAAGGGACTGGGCTTTCCCGGCCGAGGGTCGCGGGGGAGCAGGTCGGGGAGCATCGCCACGTTGTACGCCCAGGCGGCGATCACCTTGGCCCCCTGGTTGATCTCGTCGGAGTACACCTTGTCGAAGGTGTCGCTCTCGGTGTGGTGCGTCTTGCGGTACTCGGCCATGTCCTGGATCACCGCGAACGCCGGGACACCCCTCGGCAGGAACGACTGGTGATCCGTTCCCATCAGGCTCCGGAGGCTCAATTCCTCGAGCTTCACCTCGTCCTTGAACGGCTCGACCACCTTGTCCATCACCTCGCGAAGGTCGTAGCGACCCTCCAGCCCGATCGACTTGACCCGCCCCGTTCCGGTGTCGTGGACCAGGACGCCGGAAATTTTGTTCATTTCCTTCGCGTGCGATCGCGCGTACGCTCTCGACCCGTGCAGGCCCTGTTCCTCGCCCGAGAAGAGGACGAACCGGATCGTCCGCCTGGGCTTCACGCCGACCGCCTTCAGCGCCCGTGCGGCCTCCAGAACGGCCATGATTCCGGTGCCGTCGTCGGTGGCACCGGTGCCGAGGTCCCAGCTATCGATGTGGCCGCCGAGGATCACCACCTCGTCGGGCTTCTCGACTCCCGGCAGCTCGGCGACCGTGTTATACACCTCGACCGGTCCCTCGCTGAAGGTGTTCTTCAGCTCGATCTCCACCTCGACCGGCCCTCGCTTCAGCAGGCGCCAGATCAGGCCGTAGGATTCGGTCGTCAGGAACGCCTCGGGGTACGGAGACTCGGTGTAGTTCGCCACGGCGGTCGTCATGTCGACCAGGCCGTGCTCCTTGTTCGAGTCGCGAAGGACGCCCGCGATCCCCTCGTCGGTCAGGAATTTTCGGAGCCCCTGGCGGAAGGCCATCATCTTGCGGAAGTCGCGCATCCGGCGCTGCATCTGCGCCTCGAGGCTCGGCGCGGGGCGTCCCGGAGCCGGCTGGACCGAGACCTCCGCCAGGATCACCCAGGCGCCCTTCAGGCGTCCCTTGTAGGCCGAGAGCTCGTCGGTCGACTCGGCCCGGACGTGGACGACCGGCCCTCGGACCGCCCCCTTCGTCGAGGGCGACCACCCGGCCGACTCGACGAGGAGCCTCTGCTCGGTCGGCGTGACGATCCGACCCCTGGCCTGGCCGCGGGTCCAGCCCCGGTGGATCGACCACGGCTCCAGATGCGCGTCCGAAAGCCCGTATTGCTGGAACCGATCGCGGGTCCACTGGTTCGCCTTGAGGAGCCCCGGCGAACCGGTCAGCCTGGGGCCGATCAGGTCGCAGAGATGCTCAAGGTTCGCCATCAATTCCGAGTGCCTGTCGATCTCGTCGAGGATCGCCTTCGTAACGGCCTTCGACTCGCCGCCGGGCCCGGGCGCTGGGCTCGTCGCGTGACTGGGCGTCGACGGAGACTTCTTCGGATCGTCGTGCGGACGGGCCATCGCGATCGCCGGCGCGACGGCGACCGCCGCGAGCATCGCCATCCGGATGCGCTTCATGTTGGAATTCAACTCCCCTTGATGGAAGTGTGTTTCGATGATCGCGACGCCGCGGCCCGGAGAGATAGGCCGCCCAAATCGCCGCGGATCGGCCGGTGCCGAGACGAGTATGACCGACCCGGAGCCGGGCGTCCATCGCCGCGGAGCAGCGTCTTCTCCTCCAGAGCATCATCGAGACCAGGTAGACCCGGGCGATGGGCTGCTTTCGGATCCGGCCCCACGCTTCGAAAGCCTCCTCCACCTGGCGGACGAGGTCGATGGCCTCGTCGCGTGTGAAGACGCGATCCGTCTTGTAATCCGCGGCGTGTCGCTCACCCTGAAGCCGGACGAAGCACCCGGCGACAAGCCGAAGGTCGGGCGGGATTACCGAACCGGCAAGCTCAGCTACGTCCGTGGGAAGCCGGGTCGCCTCGAAGAAGATCTGGGATGCGTTCTTCATGTCGCCGTGGTCGAAGGCCCGGCCCACGAGCGGACGCAAAGCCGGATCGGCGATCAGTGCGCGGGTGGCCTCGTCCACCAGCAGGTGGAAGAGAGCATAGAAGGCCGTCGAGATCGCCCGGCGCAGATTCGCCTGCCGGGGTCGGCTCCGGTCCCGGACGGCCAGGTGCCGCGCCTGTTCGAGGAGGTCGCGGTGAAGACTCATCTGACGAGGCCAAGCTCCACGTCGCGCTGTTCGGAGAAGCTACGAAAATGAATATAGGGCCGCATGACGATGTGATGCCGACGCAGGGCCGCCTCGATCGATCGGCTGATCCGATCCCGGTCACGGATCGACGCCTGATCCCAGAGGACGTCCTCTTTCAGAATAACCCATATCCAGATGCCGGTGTCTCCCGTTCCGTCGAGTTCGAACCGCTCGATGATCCGATCGACCTTTTCGCGGAGATCCGCGGGGAGTTGAAGGTTCTCCAGCACCTTGGCCGCCCGGAAGGCATCGACATCGGGATACCGATCGGGCCGGAGGATATCCAGGATCCTCCTCAGCGCTTCCAGGCCCCGCCGGAATTGCTCGTCGGTCGGCCCCGAACGATCGGGGACGGCGCCCGCGATCGATCGATAATCTGCGACGCTCTCTTCAAGTTCCGATCGTTCGGAGTGGGTGAGGCATCCGAAGTCGGCGAGGTCGAAACCATCGACGACGGCCGGCGTCAGCCAGCGCGACGCCCGGTTGAGCATCGTCGAGTACTGGTCCTCGTCCAGCGGGGGTTCGGCCCGGACGTTCGGCCAGAGTTGCGAGGCCGCGAGATTCACATTCTGGAAGAATTCATCGAGTGCCATCGGATGGGCCTCGCGAGGAACAGGGGACGGCCGGTCTTTCGTCTCCATCTTCCGGCGGGCGAGGTTCACTGTCGAGGGATTCCAGCTCCGCCGACTACCTCCGCCGGAATCGACCCGCGAGCGCAGCCAGGTCGCCTCGCCCGGTCGGAACGAGCACGTAGCCGACGAGATAGGCGAGCGACCCAGCGGCGAGGTGCACCACGAGCATTGTCCATCGGAGGGAGGAGGGCGCCCCAGGTCCGGGGATCGGCATCAGCGCAAGCAGCACCCCGGCCACCGCCAGCAGCGCCGCGGATCCAGCCATCGGCGGAGCGAGGGTCCGTCGCAGATACGTGGGGATGTCGATCTTCAACCCGCGGAAGACGTAGATCCCCGGCACCAGCAGGTTTGAGAAGAGCGTCGTCAAAACGGTCCCCCAGATCACCCCCGCGACCCCCATTTTCGCCGTCAGGTAGCAGCTCAGCGGCAGGTTCACCACGGAGCCCGCCAGCGCCGCGATCGCGATCACGCTGATCCGGTTCAGCCCGATCGACATCTGCACCGGGACCGAGAGAACCAGCGGAAGCGTCGCGACCAGGAAGAGCCGCATCAGCGGGGCCTCCTGGCTGGCGTCGTAGCCGAGCGTTTGACCCATCCAGAGCGAGAGGAACGGCCCGGCGTGGACGAACGCCAGCAAGCCGACCGGCGCCAGGACGCCGATGTGCAGCCGGCTCCCGTCGTACTTCACCCGCTCCAGACCCCGCTCGTCTCGCGCCGCCGCCAGACTCGCCACTGCGGGCATTACCATATGAGCGAGCATCCAGCCCATCTGCCGGAGCTGCGCGAACGGCTTGCTCACCACCCCGTAGACCGACGTCGCCTGCTCCGCCGACCCCTTGTCGAGCATGAACCCGAGGACTGTCGTATCGAGCTTGTCGGCCAGGACCACGCTGATCTGGATCAGCGCCACGAAGGCGCTGAAGTGCATCAGCACCCGGTAATCGGCCCACCGGGCTCCGCCGAAGTGCGGCGCGTATCCGAGTTCGCGGGTCATCACCCAGAGCGCCGGCCCGATCCCCAGGGCGACCTGCACGGCCGTCTGGGTGACGACGACCCCGAAGAAGGTGCTGGTCGTCATCCGGCCGTCGGCATCGCAGCCGAAGTGTAGCCCGGCGACCAGCACCGCGAACCGGAGGATCGCGATCAGGATCTCGAACCGAGGGACGAAATCGTAGCGCCGGGCCGCCTGCAAGACGCTGGTGATCACGATCGAGAGCCCGAAGCAGGGCGACGTGATCGCCTGGAGCCAGAGCAGCCGGATCACCAGCGGATACGACTCGGGCAAAAGGCCCGAGTGCGGCAGCGAGAGATAGGCCACCCCGATCAGAGCCAGCGACTGCATGATCGCCGTCGCCGCGTAGAAGTTCATCCCGCAGGCGATCGACCGATCCACGGCCTCGCGGTCGCCCCGCGTCCATGCGTCGGAGATCTGGCGCTGAAGCGCCGAGCTGGCGCCGAACTCGAAGAGGAACTGAAAGAAGCCGAAACCCCAGGCGAAGTTGTAGGCCCCATTTTCGATCGGGCCGATCGCCTGCAAGACCAGCCGGGTCGTCAGGAGCGTGAAGACGATCTGCATCGGCACCCGGAGCGCCAGCCAGAACGTCCCGCTCAGCAGTCGGCCCAGCACGGGCGGCATCGGGCGATTCGCGATCGAGACCGGGGGCGCATGTGCGGAAGCGGTGCTGGCGGGGCTCACGGGATCCTTCCTCGCGGGGGTCACTCTTCGTTCGCTCCTCGACCGAAGCGCCGACATCATAGCCGGCCCCCGGAAAGCCCGGAACCCCAAACGCAAACCGTTACGGCAACAACTCCAACACCGCGACCTGCCCCGCCGCCTCGCCATCCAGCTCGACCGGAATCGATTCGCCCTCCCGGTAGATCCGGCAAAGCGCGTATCCCGCCAGCTTTCCCTTCTCGTAAGGCTGAGTATGCACCTCGACGATCCGACGATTCAGGTCAACAATCCAGTAGACCGGGATTCCATGGGTCGCATACTTCCGCAGCTTCGGCCCGACGTCGCGCGCATAGGTCGTGTCCGAGACCTCAGCCAGGAGAACGACATCGATAGCGCGTGCCAGTCGGGTGCTGTAGCTCGATCGGGGCCCTCGAAGAACAACTCCATCGGCGACCGGCCGCCAGCTCCCGACCGCCAGGCGGTGCTCCTTGTTCGCGAACCACCGCGGCGGGGGCGCCACCGCCCTTAACTGGTCCAGCAGGCAGGATGTCGCGACAATATGCGGCGGATTCTCCGACATGACAAAAGCCACCCCCCCCAGAAGCTCGACGCGATCCTCCCCAAAGACCCTGGCCTCGATCGCCCTGCGAAACTGCCGGGGGGTGTATCGATGGATTCCCTGCAACATCGTCGGCCCGCCTTTTTTTCCTCGTCTCGTCGCGCCCCCGATCCCATCCAAACCCAACCGCGCCGCAGCCCATCGGCGCCCCCTCCCTCACTCCTGAGTTTACCCGAACGCCCGCTTCATTTCAGCCTCGACCCCCACCCCTGAAATGAGGATCATCCGACCCGAATATTCGAATTGGCTTCCCTGGGAATTCAGGGCGGGGCGGCGTTGATCGAAGGCAACACCAGAAGGCGCCGGCGTTTCTTATTTAAAAAGCGTGTTGCCGCAGATCCTCACGATTCAGGCCGATTTTGTTTGAAACGTTGTCGGATCTGGCGGGACGGAGAATTTTTTGGTGTGGCTTGCATGAAAAATCCTATTATGTGGGGCCTGGGTGGTTGCGAGAAAAGTTGTCGCTCGATCTAATGGCTTCATCCAAAGCACTGTGAGTTACTGATCCCGCTGACAATGAGATGCAAGGTCGGGAAATGGAGATGGACATGGAGATGGTCCCGGGATGATCCGACGACCATGAGGGAAAGCCCGCGGGCCGGCCGCAATGAGGCGGTGGGTTTCCGGTGAATCCGAAGGGAAAGAAGACTTGTGGATCTTCCCGTCCCGTAATGAGCGGTACGGAGCCGTCCCGACTGCGCGCTCCTTGCGATGGGATTGGGCTTTGGTTGTTTGGTATTGAAGAATGGTTTTTCATCGGACTTCTTGGAGAGCATTACGATGAAGAAGGCTTTTGGTGGAATGGCCCGCGTGCTTGGTCTGGCTCTGATCGTGGCGGGGATCTCGACGGCGGCCGTCGCTGGCGGGCCGAATCCGACTCCTGAGATCGATCCGGGCTCGATGGGTAGCGCGCTGACTCTGCTGGTTGGCGGAGCGTTCTGGCTGACGGGCAAGGGCCGCAAGGCTTGATTTCCGGGGCGGCGTCCGGGGCTTTTTGGCTCCGGACGTCGCGTCGTCTCTTCCAGGGGGTGGGTTGAACGACGCGATGAGCACCGAAGTGATCGAGAGGCCCGGCTTGATGGGCTCGCCGCGGGCTCTGGCGCGGCCTGCTCTGTCGGCGATTCTGCTGCTGGCCGAGGCGATGGCTCTGTCGTTTCGGTTCGACGCCCGGACGATCGGGGAGACGATCCTGGCCGGATCGGGCGGGGATGGTCGAAGCACCGCCTGGGCGGCCTGGCTTTTGGGGCATTCGAGCCTCGGAATTGTGGTGGCGATGACCGGGGCGGCGGCCGCGATCTTTTTCGGTCGCCGGGGGTTGGGTGAAGGCCCAGCGCGCGAGGCGGGCCTGGGCGGTTTCGTGGCCTGGCCGCTGCTGGCGCTCCATTTTGGAACGCTCGCGATCTTCTGGCGAATGACCTCGGCGCTGGAGAATGGGGCGGCTACCGGGGTGACCTGGATCGTCGCCTGGGCGCTCGTGGGCCTCCTGGTGGCGGCGACGCTGGCCGCCTCGATGATCCCTCCCCGGTCGTGGGGCGCCTCGATCCGGCTGGGGGCGAGAACCGGGGCGATCGCGCTGGCCGTCGGTGCCTCGGCGACCGCCGCCGGACTGATGGCGCGCGAGCTCTGGCGGCCGATGGGGCGATGGACGTTCGAGATGGTCCATCTCCTGCTCGCCGCGACCGGGCTGCCGATGACCTACGTCCCCTCGGAAGCCCTCATCGGAACCGAGACCTTCTCGGTGACGATCGCGCCGGAGTGCTCCGGATACGAGGGGATCGGCCTGGTTCTGGCCTTCCTGGCGGCCTATCTCTGGCTCGACCGCCGCCGGCTGAGCTTCCCTCGCGCCTGGCTCCTCCTGCCGATCGGCACGGTGGCCATCTGGACCGCGAACGTTCTGCGGATCACCTTGCTCATCCTGCTCGGCACGTTCGGCTCGCCCGAGGTCGCGCTCGGCGGATTCCACTCGCAGGCCGGATGGCTCGCGTTCAACGCCGTGGCGCTGGGCCTCCTGGCGACGGCCCGCCACACCCGATACTTCCGCCGCGAGAGAGACGAGCCCACCCAAAAAACCATGGTCCATGCCGGCCCGTCGCCCGAGGCCGTCTACCTGGCCCCGATGCTCGCGATCGTCGCCGCCTCGATGATCGGCGCCGCTTTCTCCGCCGGAGGGGTGGACCTCTGGTATCCGATCCGGCTTCTGGCTGTCGCCGTTCCGCTCTGGGCCTACCGGCGCGAGTATGCGGCGATCCGGTGGTCGGTCTCGTGGGCCGCGCCAGCGATCGGCGGACTGGTCTTCCTGCTCTGGATGGCCCGGTGGCCCGCCGCGATCGGCACCTCGCCGATCCGGTCCACCGTGCTCGACGCCCTCGGACCCGCCGGCGCCGCCGCCTGGCTGACGGCGCGGGCGATCGGCTCGGCTGTCACCGTCCCGATCGCCGAGGAGCTGGCCTTCCGCGGCTTCCTCGCCCGCCGTATCCTCGCCGCCGACTTCGGCTCGATCCCCCACGGACGATTCACCTGGGTTTCCCTTGTCCTCTCCTCGGTCGCCTTTGGTGTCCTGCACGGTCGATGGATCGAGGGAACAATCGCCGGGATGCTCTACGCCTATGCGTACCACCGGCGCGGCTCGCTCGGCGATGCCGTCGCCGCCCACGCCACGACCAACGCCCTGCTCGGCGCCGAGGCCATTTTGACGGGAGACTGGTCGCTCTTCTCCTGAGGGAGCCGACCCAACCGCCGTTCCGGAACGACCAGAAAACAGGGCGGCTCGCAACGCGGGCCGCTCTCGGATCGACGCTCATGATCGAGTCTCGCCGCCAACCAGTTGCGCGCGGCGAGAATCCCCGCCCCAACCGGGCGGACGCCTGAAATCACCATCATGGCAAGGGAGACTGTTGCCCGACCGGCATCCGGCTCCCGGGCCAGTCGCGATCGGGGTGCGCGCCAGGCCCGCGGCCGAGCGCGAAACGACAGGGAATTTCGTCCCCTTATCTGTCTTACCAACCGAGGAGCCGCCTCATGTGGAACGCCAGGAACTGGACACGCCGGACACCGCGTCGCCGGGCCAAGGTCCGCCGGATCATGCCGATGCTGGAGGTCGCCGAGCCCAGGATCGTGCTTTCGACGGGCGCCGGCTTCATCCAGGGGACTGTCTTCGTCAACAATACTTCTAACCAGGTCGGCAACCCCAACAACAATTATCCCAATCCCTTCGACCCCTCCACCGCGGGCACGGTCGTCGCCGGCGCCACGATCGATCTCTATCAGGGATCAACCGTTCCGAGCCCATCGTCGACACCCTTCCTGACCACGACCTCGGCCGCCGATGGCTCGTACTCGTTCAACGGGCTGGCGCCCGGCACCTACACCGTCGTGGAGATCCCGCCGACGGGCTACAACAATCAGGGAACCTCCTACGTCTCGCCGCTCAACCCTGTCAGCGCCTCGACGGCCAACTCGATCACCGTTCAGGTTGTCGACCCGACCTCGCTCACTGTGGCCTTTGACAGCGGCAGCTTTACGAACACCGCCAACACGACGGGCGAATTTGCCCGATACCCGGGCGATCTGAAGTTTACCCTGAACACAGGCAATAGTTCCCTGAGCGAGCAGTTTTCGTTCGGGCAACTGCCGATCACGGTCACTGGCTCCGGCCTGACACAGACGCAGGAGTTCAGTGCCTTCTGTCTCAACGCCGTCGAGGGCCTCGGCTTCAGTCCCGATAGCTTTGGTGCCTCCGGTCAGCCGCTCTCCCAGCTTACCTCTCCGGCTCTTTCAGCCAACGCTGGAGAAATCGCTTATCTTTATAATCAGTACATCAACTACCTGGTTGACCAGTTCGGCGCCCCGATCTCGAACACCGGGTCCGCGGCCACCGACCCTTTCACCTTGAATCAGGCGTACGAGGCGCAGGCGCTTCAGATCGCTATCTGGAAGCTCGAGTACGATCCGGCTCCGACCACACCGGTTTCCACAATTCCGACCGACCCGGGTTTCCAGAACTACTGGAATACCGGCAATGCCAGCAACTTCACCCTGGTCGGCGGCCTGCAGGGCATCACCAACGACCCCGCGGGGATCACGGATTTGCAGTCGATCGCAACTCATTACATCAACGATGCGATCGGTCACTCTGATCAGGCGATCTTACTCAAAGCATCCTACTCCACCCAGGGCTACCAGGACGTGATCGCCCCGGGCTCGCTCAACTTCAACAACCTTGCTCCCGCAAGTGTGTCGACCAGTCTGCATGACGCGACCACCAGTAGCGCGATCACGGCCCCGATCGCGCCGGGTGATTCGGTGTACGACACCGCGACCGTCACCGGCATCCCGGGCGGACCAGTCCCGACCGGCACGGTCACCTATTACCTGTACAATACCTCGACGCCGGTCTACGGAACGTCAACGCCGATCCAATCGTATCAGGAGTCACTCAGTAGCGGCGTGGTTCCTCCGTCGCCGACCGTCGGGCCGCTGGACTCGGGCGGTTACGCGTTCATCGGGGTTTACAGCGGCGACTCCCATTACAACATGTCGGTCGGGGCGCCCGAGCCGTTCACGGTGAACCAGGCCGCTCCTGCGATCACCACGCAGGCGAGCGAGAACGGCAACGTGGTCGGTACGGCAACCCTGACAGACACGGCGGCGCTGACTGGAGGCTATGCCCCGACCGGGACAATCTCCTTCACGCTGACTGGCCCTGACGGCAAGCTGGTCACACTGCCGTCAGCCGACGCAACCAGGACCGTCAACGGCGACGGAAGCTACACCACGCCGACGCCCGTGCTGGCCACCGAGGTCGGGACATACACCTGGCACGCCACGTACTCCGGCGACAAGAACAACGCCGGTGCCTCGGACAACGGGAAGAACGAGGGCGTCACCACCATCCCGGCCACCCCGTCGATCGCCACCACTCCTGGCGGCCCGGTCACTCTCGGGGGCAGTGGCGGCACCGGGATCACGATCGAGGGAACCAAGTACCTCGACACTACCGGCAATGGTTACTCCCCCTCGACCGAGTCGGGTCAGAGTGGGGTGACCATCGACCTGTACAAGCCGGGCACCAACAATAGCTGGTCGCTCGTCGCCAAGACGACCACGGCCAGCGACGGTACCTACAGCTTCACCGGTCTCGTCCCGGCCACCTACTACGTCCAGGAGTCGGTCCCGCAGGGCTACATCCAGACCGGTGGCGGTCCCGACGGCTCCGCCGGGAACACGTACTACACCATCAACGCCCAGTCTGGATACGCCTACTCGGGTAACGACTTCGCCGACTTCCAGACGAGCACCTGCTCGGTCACGAACGTCAGCTACACGGTCACCACGCCCAACGGGTGCAGCCAGACCTATTGCAGCCTCGGCGGCAACACCGCGCCCGGCGATACCGTCACGGTGAACTTCACCATTCCGGATGGGAAGAGCGACACGCTGACCCTCGTCAGCTACATCGCCCCCTCGTCGAACTTCTCCGACCCCTACAAGCAGACGATCGATCAGCAGGACACCGGAACCTTCGGCCCCGGCTCCCATAGCCTGACCGTCAAGCTCCCCGATAACTATTACCAGATCGATTTCGTCTGCGGGTCGGCCCTCAAGCAGCTCGACCCCACCCAGAACAACAACGCCTACGGGCCCGATAGCGCCGAGCTGCTCTATCACGCCCAGGATCGCTTCATCAGCTCCGACAGCGGCGGCTACTCGATCGCCACGCCCTACCCGAACAACCCCAACCCGGCCACCCCGACCCACCCGACCGCAACCCAGAGCCCGACCGCGACCGCGACCGGGATCCTGAGCGACTCGGCGAAGCTCTCCGGAACCTACAACGGCGCCGGCACCATCACCTTCTACCTGATGGCGCCCGGCTCGAACTCCAGCACGCCGCTGACCTCCGCCGTCTTCACCGACACCGTCACCGTCAAGGGCGACGGCACCTACACCACGGCCTCCGGCACCACCACCGGAAGCGCCATCCCGACAACCACCGGCACGTACGAGTGGGTCGTCGTCTACAGCGGCGATACCAATAACCTGTCGGCCAGCAGCTCGTACGGCAGCGAGTCGGAGGTCGTCAACGGCTCGAACAATAATGGCCTCTCGCTGACCACCACCCCGGGTGCCACGGCGACGATCGGCAACATCGTGATCACCGGGACGAAGTACCTCGACCCGAACGGCAACGGCTTCTCCTCGTCGGATACGCCGCAGTCAGGCGTCACCATCGACCTGAAGCAGTCCAACGGCAACGGCGGATGGACCACGATCGCCACGGCCGTCACCGGCGACAACGGCTCGTACACGTTCCACGTCAACACTCCCGGTACTTACACCGTCTGGGAGTCGGTTCCCAAGGGCTACGTGCAGACCGGCGGCGGCCCCGACGGCTCCACCGGCGACACGTACTACACCATCAACGCCGTCAGCGATTACACCTACTCCGGGTATAATTTCGCGGACTACCAGGTTCCCACCAGCAACAACGATTGCCAGTTCACCTACACGGTGACCTGCCAGAACAACGGCTGGGGTGGTTGGGGCGGCGGCTGGGGTGGTTGGGGCGGCTGGGGTGGTTGGGGCAGCCAGTCCCAGCAATACTCGTCGCTTGACGGCAACACCCAGGAGGGTGACACCGTCTCCGTTCGGTTGCCCTCGAACAGCGATCAGACCTATAGCCTGATCGTGTACAAGGCGCCGAGTTCCTCGTTCAGCGACTCGAACGCCTACCAGGAAACGATCTGCTCGGTGGATAGCGGCAGCTATTCCTCCAAGTCGGACCACACCCTGACGGTGACGATCCCGAACTGCGACTACCAGATCGCGTTCGTCTGTGGTGACCCGATCAAGCAGCTCGAGCCGAGCCAGAACAACGACGCCTATGGCCCGGACAGCGGCGACCTGCTCTACAAGGCGCAGGATCGCGAGATCTCGAGCGATTGCGGCGGGACCGACGGCCCCGGCTCGACGTCCAGCAGTGGCGGCCCCTCGGTGGCGCATCCGACCGCCACGCCCAACGGCAACGGCGTCCTGAGCGACTCGGCGACGCTTTCCGGCGGGACCAATCCGGGCGGAACGCTGACGTTCTACCTGATGGCGCCCGGCTCGACCGCCAGCACGCCGCTGACCTCCGCCGTCTACAAGGACGTCGTTACTGTCAGCGGCGACGGCACCTACACGACCGCGCAGGGGGACAACCCCGGCGGATTCGTTCCGAGCAAGGCCGGGACCTATGAGTGGGTCGTCGTCTACAGCGGCGACGCGCACAACGGGACGGTTACCAGCTCGTTCGGCAGCGAGAAGGAGGTCGCCTCGGTGTATCCGGGCGGCTCGGGCTCCGGCTCGTGCGACTCGGGCTCGAACGATTCGGGCTCCGGCTCGAACGACTCGGGCTCTGGCTCGTGTGACTCGGGCTCAAACGACTCCGGCTCGAACGACTCCGGCTCGGGCTCGTGCGGCTCGGGCTCGAACGACTCCGGCTCTAGCTCGAACGACTCGGGCTCGAACGACTCGGGCTCGGGCTCCTGCGGCTCGGGCTCGAACGACTCGGGCTCTAGCTCGAACGACTCGGGCTCGGGCTCGTGCGGCTCGGGCTCTGGCTCGAACGATTCGAGCGGTTGGGGCTGGAGCTGGAGCTGGAGCAAGGGCTCCGACAACTCGGGCTCGAATGGCCACGGTGGCTAACGATTTGACTTGATCGTGCCATCAAGGGTCGCCCCGAACAACCTGTTCGGGGCGGCCTTTCTCCTGCGCGGGATTCGATCCGGTGACGATCGATCAGCGCTCCGCCGATGGCTTCCCAACCTGGTGCTCGTGCAGGCTCTGCTTGTACCGGATCGCGAGGATTCCCGAGCCATACGCCAAGGCCTGAGGACCAGTCCTCTTGAGATGGCAATGGATTGGTCTAAAAAAACTGTACGACCAGAGTGTTTCAAAAAAGCGACACGTCACGTGTGTTCTTCTGGATTCCATGGAATTTCAGAGGAGAAATGGATATCATCAAGCAAGGAGCAGCGCGCGTATGGTTCCGTGGAGTCACGCGTTCTGGACCTTCCGCCCCACTCGATCCTTGATCCGCGACACCTCGATCTGAAGGCGTCGCGATGAGGCGAGTTCGACCATGACGGTCGTCGGAAACTAACGATATAACCTGAATTTGGATGCGGAATCCTCCGAACACGGCCCATGAGATCCGGATCGGACCAGGGCGTTCTGGCACCGGCGGTGTGCGGAGGAATGAGGAAACGACGCTTCGGCAAAGTTTTTTTGAGCCTCGGTGACTCTTCGAGCCTGGGCCAACCGTGGGCCGGTTTTCGTCGCCGTGATGGCTCGGCTTGGACTGACCAAGGAGAGAATGTAGATGAAGTGGCCTATTCGTATCCTTAGCCTCGCTCTTGTCCCGCTTTCTCTGATCTTTGGGCCAGCCTCGGCCCATGCCGGCCTCTACACCTTGACCGTCAGCAACGGTGGGTCGGGCAACACCGCGACCGACGCGACGGCCACCTTCAACGTCACGGCCGGGCAGGTCGTGATCACGCTCACCAATAACCTACCAACAAATATCACGAACCTGAGCTCGGCCGAGGCGATCAGCGGGATCAATTTCACGCTGGGCAGCACATCAGGCAGCGTGAGTTACAATGCCGCGGGTTCGAGCGTCGCGGGGCAGCTCGCCACCATCGACGGCACCAACCTGGTGACTTATGAATCGGGCGATCCGCTTCGATGGCTGGGCCAGGGTGCTTCGGGCGGAACAGGAACCGTGCCTTATATTACCGGTGGGAATACGGTGAACGTGTCGGCCCTGACCGGCGGCCAGCCCTCCGAGTTGATCACTCCGAATTTCGCCAACAATACGACCTACTCCAATATCAACAATCTGAGTAACTTCAGTCCCGGCGTGATCCACACGTTGACCCTCACGCTGGGGCTCACCGGTATCCTCGATACGACAACGGTGACGAGCGCGACGGTTTTCTTCGGGACGCAACCGGATTCTCATATCACCGGAATCCCCACCGCGGTGCCCGAGCCCTCCACGGCGATCCTGCTGCTGACGGCCCTGGCCCCGATCGGCCTGGTCCAGATCATCCGCCGTCGTGGTCGTGGGACCAGTCCCCTGGCCTGATCGC
Source organism: Planctomycetales bacterium (assembly GCA_027449865.1). Lineage (GTDB taxonomy): Bacteria > Planctomycetota > Planctomycetia > Isosphaerales > Isosphaeraceae > JAKAUH01. The sequence goes on along the minus strand of DAIDKV010000181.1, from coordinate 16,193 downwards.
GAATTTGCGGCCTGACGAGCATCGGCCCAAACCCGAGAGTGATCCCGAAGCCGGCCTCGATGAGGGGCCGGCTTCGTTGTTTTCGGGTTGCTCAGCGCTTCGCCGATTGGATCCCGACCTGGTACTCGTGCAGGCTCTGGTTGTACCGGATCGCGAGGATTCCCGAACCGTACGCCGAGGCATACGGACCCGTTCCGCCGGTCACGATGAAAATATACCGGTTCGACGGCCCCGCCGCCGTCTTGAGTTGCACGCTCCCCTTGCTGTTGGCGAGGGTCAGCGTCGCGTTGCTCAGGTTGGGCGGGTGCCCGGGCGCGATCACGGTATCCGTCAGCGCCAGCGAGGCCGAGACGTGGTTCAGCGTCCGGACCTGCCCCGAGAGCAAAAACGCCGAGACGTGGATGCCGTCCTGGCCGACTGTCCCGTTCGGGATGCCCGAGACCACCCCGTTGAGCATGATATGGGTGATCTGGGCCTCCGCCCGATGGACCATCGCCGCGCGATCGGGATGACGGCGCGCCTGAGAGATCCCGGCCGAGAGCAAGAGCCGGCCCTCCATCGCGTCGAAGGCCGGGGTGCGGCGGGCGGTCCTTTTCATGGCTTCCTCCTTGCTGTGGACCCATTCCGTTCCGATCGGATGGCCAGCCCGACGGCGTCCGCGTCCCGGCTCGGCCAGACTCCGACCATACCCCGAATCGCCCCATCCGGCAATCCGAAGCGCCCCGCGAGAGAACATCCCTTCCCAATCCTTCCCTCGGGCAGAAGCTGGCCAGGTTCGCGACCCCTGGTTCGCGAAGATCGGAACAAAAAATCGCCGGATACGAGGTCCGGCAGGACATCGCACCCGGCGAGCAGACTTTCCTACACAGACGATGAGCCATCTCCAGGCGGCCTCGAGTGCGTGACCGTTGGATGGCCGATGTCTCCTACCAACCCGACGCGCCAGCGAGGGTCTTCGTGTTGGAACCCTCGCTGGCGCGTCGGGTTGGTAGGAGGAGTCTGCTCCCACCGGCATCGTCCATGCAACCGTTAAGCGCTCTAGCCGGCGCGCCGCCAGCGTCGCCACACCGAAACACCGGCCGGTATCGCACCGCCAATCAAAAGCAGAACCATCGACGAGGGCTCGGGCACCGACGAAATGGTGAAAGAACCCGTTCCCGATGTCCCACCAATGGTCGTGGTGTAAGTCAGGCTGGCCGTCGTCTCTCCCGAGGGAAACGGCGAGACCGTGCCGGAAGGGTAGTTCATCGTGTAAATCGAGAACGATCCCAGATTGAGCGGACCCGCCAATGTTCCCTGATCGCCCGAATAGGTCCAGGTCACATCGTAAAGGTTCGAAGAAGGAGAGGATTCCTGGGTAATCTTGGGATACGGAAACGTATAGGGCGACGAGACATAGCTGGGCGAGTTGGTCGTCAACCCCGGCAGGCCCTGAATCGTGAAGCTCTCCCCAGCGGTCAGATCATATCCCTGATTCAGTTGCACATTAAACATGTATTCAAAAGCTGGATCACCGTGAGGTATGTAGACTCCGGTCACGATGATGGGCCCGGCGTGGGCCTCGGGACCGTGGGCGGCGAAACCGATCAGGGCGAGGGCTGCCAGAGCCGTGATTCGCCAGGACGGACCGGAGAATTTGTATTTCATCATTAGTGTTGGGACCCTCTGAAAAAGAGGATGCTCGCCTTTCGTGGAGGGCTGGCCTCCCGCGCGGGGCTCCAGGGCGTTCCGCCCGGAAGCGGGATCGGCCCCGAGTTGGGATTCAGTGTGTGGTTGGCGTGTCGACGCGGACATCCATGTCTCATGATAGCCGGGGAAATCTTCCGGATTCAAGGATCACTCCGACGACGTTGAGAATCGGCAACACGACGCCGCGCAACGGTTACGCGGATTGCATGGAGAAAATCTCCAGAAGGCGAAAGCTGGGCAGTCTGGAAAGTCCGACCGACTTTCCTGAGGACGCTCGCTCACCTTTTCGGAGGCTCTTTTTGAGATGGAACGCCCGGGGCCCGCGCGATAAGATCCGCCGGGGTCGCGCGAATGGGCCGGTCGCCGGTGGGCCGGGGCGACCCGATCGAGGATGGTCGATCCCGAAACCGTACCGGCGGTTTCGGTTGGGTGGGAGTGTCACGACATGGAAGTCGGCGAGATTCGCGAACTGGTGCGTCACTCGTCGAGGCGATGGGGGCGTCGAGCCGGCACTCTGGCGGTGGTCCTGGCGGTCATCGGGGCGGTGGGCTGGTCGGTCCGGCAGGATCAGATGGCCCGCGAGGCGCTCGATCGAGCGGCCCGCGCCGAAAAGGCCGCGGCGAATGCCCAGTCGGCCGCGGAGATCGCCCGCGACCAGCTCCGCGGCAAGGCCCCACTCGACTCCGCACTCCGACGGACCAAGCATCAGGATCCCGAGCAGATCCAGCGCGTCGAGCAACTCTACCAGGAAATCGACGCCCTCAGCCAGGCCCGCGAACGCGTCGACCAATCCTTGCTCCCCAGGGCACCAACCGCGCACCAGCCACGGTAAGTTTGGGCGGTGTCCCGGGCGAATAGCCGAACACGTTGTGGTGCCTGGAGTTAATGCGGCTGTCCCATTCCCCTGCCACCCGACCAGAATCCGGAATCCGCTCTCCGGAACAAACGTCTTCACCGCCTCGCCGCGGCCTGGTTCCTTTCACGGACCGCGGCGACCTCCTCGTCCCAGTACGTGGGAAGGCGGTCGTAGGGGTTCGGCAAGACGTCGTCCGTGAGGAAGACATATCCGATCCGCAGCTTCGAGGCGCGGTCGAGGGCTCGCCTCATCTCGGCCGCCCCGCCGACCCCGTGGGCCTGCACGCAGAATCGAGAACCCGGAAACGCGCCCATCCAGGCGGGCGGCCGAAACCTCTCCAAACCCCCCTCATTCTCAAATAGCGAGATCACGTCCGAGGCCGGCCGCTCGGCATAAACGCGGTCGCAGAGCGTGCCAGGATTCGTCAACACCAGGCCATGTGCAATGCGATCATGAATGTATTGATACAATTCGGCATAATAGGCGAGATCCTCGGCCCGGCTGCTCTGCTCGTCGAAATGGAAGCCTCGGATATCGGGGTAGAAGGTCAAAAAGGTCTCGCATTCGCGACGGACCTGATCGATCGGCTTTCGGCCGTACTGGGTGCTGATGTAGCCGACGAGCCGGATTCCCGCCGCCCGGGCGCGTGGTAGAACGGCGGCGAGGTTTGGGTCGGCGTGGCGGCCCGGTCCGCTCGCCGGGTTCACGATGGCGACGATCGGGACCGATCGCGCGGAGGCGATCAGGTGCTCCCACTCGCCCAGGCCCGGTCCGATCGGGTAGAAATACGCGGGCACCCAGAGCTGGATGGCCGGCTCGGATTCGGTGGCGCTCGGGGCCGGTTTGTTCCGATCCGGCGGCCCCTGGACCACCGGCTTCGGCTTCGTCATTGGGATCGAGACGGCCAGGATGCCCAGCAAGGCGGCGACCGACAGTAAAACAGCCGGATGGATCACCCGACGTCCGATCGGAACCTGCATCGGGTGGGCCTCCTGATTTCAGGATGAATTCCCACCCAACATATCCGGATTGGGCGATCTCTTCAACTGGCTGAACCTGAAGCGGCGGCGCTGACCGAAGCCATTCCGGATGCGTTGAAACGGTCCTCCGCCGAGATTCCGGGGCGTTCGCTGGCGCGTGGTCGGCGCGCGTCGATGGCCTCGCGGAGGAGTCGGTGCCGGTACCGGTGCATTTCCTTGTGGGTCGCGTTCTGGACGCTCGCCCGGCCTCGATAGCCCATCTCGCGGAGGGCCGGGCGGTTCGAGGCGGCCCAGAGGATTTGCTCGGTCAGTGCCGGGACGTCGCCGGGCGGAGTCAGCCGGGCGCAGACCCCCTCCTGGGCCAGCTCGCGGATTCCGCCGGTCGCCGAGCCGAGAATCGGGACCGCCTGCGAGAAGGCGTCGTAAACGATCCTCGGCTGCTCGTCGGAGAGCGAGGGAACCATCACGGCGTCGAATTCGCGGATCAGCCGCATGTACTCGTCGCCGTAGGGGATCTCGTCGAGGATCGTCACCACCTCGGAGCCGATCGCCCGCGCCGAGGCGAGATACTCGTCCTTCCAGGCCGTCTCATGCCGGGGATGGAGGATGGTCAGCCGGATGTCGGCCCCAGCCCGAACCGCGGCCTCGGTCGCGGCGATAAGCTGCGGAACACCCTTCTCCGGGATCAGTCGGCCGACGAACAGAAGCCGGATCGGGCCGGTCTTGCGCTCCCAGGCCGAGGCGGCCTCCTTGTCGCTGATCAGCCACTCCTCGTTCAGCCAGGTGGCCGGCGTCACGTGCGCGCCGGGGGCGCCGGGGGGCAGCAACTCTTCGAGGTATCGCTTCGAGGTCAGGATCTTCAGGTCGGCCATCGGGATCGTCCGGCGGACCAGCCACTCACTGAACGCACCACGCAGGCGGCCAATCCATCGACTGGCCGCCGTCGCCCGCCAGAACGACGACTCCACGTTCGCCAGGATGAACTTCCCGCGCAGCCTCGCCATCGGCACGGCCAGCGAAGCATGAACAAATGGCCATCCGGCATAACCGCAATGCACGACGGCCGCCCCGCTCATCGCCCGCCAGAAGGTTCGGACCTGGAGGGGCATCGTGCGGATCGCCTGACCCCAGCCGACCGGAAACGGCAGGTCGATGAACTGGATCCGGTCGAATGGCGGTTCGTCGAGCGAGACCGTCTCGGACGATCGGGTCTCGACCCGGCGCGCCGGGCTCACCAGCGTCAGATCGGTGATGTAGTCCAGGTGCAGCGCCAGGTCCTTGGCCCAGGCCGGGACCGTCCACCGACGTCCTTGCGCGTCGATCTCCAGGTTCTGGTACACGAACAGGGCGTACGGCTCGGTGATCGGGGCCGGTTCGCCATTTTCGGCCGCCGAGGCCCGACCTGTCGAGGAGTTGATACCCATCGAGCGATCGAGCGAGGCCAGAGAGTGGAATCCGGAAATCGCGGTGCTCATGATCCTCTTCCTCCCTGGAGAGTCTCGGGACGTACGGTGTGGCGCGGCGCGGCGAGAAACGAGATGCCGGACCAGATTCACCTCACGAAAACAGGGCTCGATCACCCACGAATTTATAGTCGGTCTTATCGAATGTCAACCGACTTGATTCTATAAGTGTCTTCTCTACCAGGCCATGATGACCTTCATGCGACATCTCATCCCGTTTTGTTCGACGTGATTGGAGAGGGCTAATCCAGGCCGGCGCAGGAGCCTCCAGCGCACTGGGGTCGTCCGCAGCCGAAGGAGGGGGCGGGGTCGGCGCAGATTGGGAGGTCGGCGCGTGGCCGGCCGGTCTGCGCGGCGGCCGGAACGCTCAGCACCTTTGCCACCTCGACACCGCCGCACCTTGGGCATCGCGCGGCGTCGCTGGCACTTCGAATCAGCGTCTCAAAGGTATGATCGCAGGGATCGCAATGGTATTCGTAGATTGGCATGGAATCGAGGCTCCTGGGGGCGATTCGCGACGGGTTTTTCCGTATTCTGGAAGTCGTCCGGGGGATTGTCAATGCGAGGCCACCTGGGGATCCGGCTGAGCCGAGAAAAGCGGGAGGGGGCATGATCGTCCGACCAAGGCCGATGTCGCGCGAGGAGGTTCGGGGGCTTGACGAGCGGGCCTCGGCCGGGCTGGGCATCCCGACCCTCCTCCTGATGGAGAACGCGGGCCGGGGCGCCGCCGGTTGGCTGGCGGAGCTGGTCGGAGTCCTGGCGCCAGACGCCGGCGGCCGGCCGTTCACACCGCCGCCGCCACCCCCGGAACCGGGCCACGCTTATGGACCGCCGCCGCCCCGGGTACTGATCCTCTGTGGACCGGGAAACAACGGAGGCGACGGCGGGGTCGTCGCCCGGCACCTTGACGCCTGGGGGTTTCCGGTCGAGGTCCTCTGGATGGCCCACGCCGATCAGCTTCGGGGCGATCCCGCGACCCAGTTCCAGATTCTGGGCCGGTCGGGAATCCCGCAATCCGCCTGGCTTGACATCCATCCAACCGATCCCTTCGACTCCGGTCCCCTCCGCGACCGGATCGCCACCGCGGAATGGCTGGTTGACGCCCTGCTCGGAACGGGCCTCTCGCGACCCGTCGAGGGACCGATCCGGGCGGCGATCGAGGCCATCAACGACTCGGGACGTCCGGTTTTCGCTCTCGATCTCCCCTCGGGACTCGACGCCGACACCGGTACGCCGATGGGTCAGGCCGTCCGCGCCGAGGCCACCGCGACCTTCGCCGCCGCCAAACGCGGATTCTCCGCGCCCGGAGCCTCGGACTACACCGGAATGGTCGCCGTGATCGATATCGGCGTGCCCCGAACCGTGCTGAAGACCTATCTGGAAAACCCGTAAAAAGACCATTGTTGACCGTTCTCTCCGCAGGACCTCAGGAAGGATCGACGCTCATGTTTCGGACACGGATGAAGTTACTGGCGATTGCGGGCGGATTGCTGGCTCTCGGGGCGGTTGCGACGGCTCAGCAGGCGGGAAGAGGTCGTTCGGCTCGATCGACGGTCCCGCCGCCGGCCCAGGTCTCGCGCGGGGCGGCCTACGTGGTCAACCCGGCGCCCTCGGTGGCGGACCCCGAGATCGAGAAGGAAATCCGGCAGCTCGAACTGAGCCTGCTCGACGACGAGGTGAAGCTTCTGCACGATGGCGTGACGGCTTCTCTCAAGGAGATCCTCGCCTACCGAACCAGCACGACGACCGCCGATCCCAGGGCCTCGAAGGACGCCGAGGCCGCATACCTCAAGGCCCGGGAGACCTACCTGAGCCGGGCCCGCGACCTCGCGATCGCCCGGAAGGCGCTCGATCCGGCCGGCGCGTCGACGAAGGCGGCCGATGCGAAGGCGGCCGATGCGAAGGCGTCGGAACCCGCGCTGAAGGGTGCGGGTTCCGGTGGTGGTGTTCGAATCGGGTCGGTCGATACCGACGTCATCGTGGCGCGTTCCCGGGGAATGGCACGGCCGGGGGCAAACTTTCTCGACGAGCTTCGCCAGGCCATTGGCCAGGTTGCCCGGAGGAAGGGGCTCGATCTGGTCGTCCGGTCGATGAACCGGTCGGCGGGCGAGCCGAGCCTTCAGATTCTGTACGTCGATCCACGGATCGACATCACGGAGGACGTGCTTCGCGAGCTGAACGGCCGCGACCCGGCCGCGCGAAAGGCATCGCCGTAGGTTCTGCTGTTCCGAGGCCCACCTTATCGCTCAGAATTATGCGAAAGAATAGGATGAAAGATTCCAGATTCCATTTCTATATTCCGGATTCTATAAATCTAATGATTTGCAGTTATTATAACTCCAATTATGTCAAGATGTATATTTTCAATATTCCAGATTACGGTGGTGTCGCGGGCGAATGGAATAGCGTCCGTAAACCGTTACAGGACAATGCCATTCGCCACGGCGACCCGTCAGGCGGAACACCTTGTGGTACGTAAAGTGTGTGCGGCTGTTCCACTCCCCCTGGCACACGACCAAGATTTCAGATTTCACGAATGCCTTGCCGCCCCGCGACATCCGTATAACTGAAAACTGAAAACTGAAAACCGAAAACTGAAAACCGAAAACTGCTCTCAAATTTTCCTCAGCGACTTCGGCGATCGGTCGCCGAGTCCGAAGAGGTGGCGGGCGTAGTCGAGCAGCGGGTGGGGGTGGTTTTCTGGAGGATCGGCCGCCGCCGAACGCACCGCCGCTCTCGGGTGGTGCAAGAACTGGTTTTGAAGCCGGAGCATCGCGTGCGCGATCGCCTCGCGGTCCGATTCGTCCGCGCACAGATGAGGACGCGACGCGAAGAGTTTCTCCAGTTCGCGACCCCGCGCCGCGTCGTACCAGTCGCCCAGCTCGCGGAGCAGGTGCCCGGCGTCGTGCTGGTGGCGAAGCCTCGCGTAGCAGGTCGCCGTTTCCCGCTCGATGATCGCCAGCGCGGGATCGACCCCTTTTTGGCGCTGCATCCGGTTCTGCTCGGCCTGCGCCCGAAGGTCGTCGACGTGATAGAGCATCACCCGGTCGAGGTCGCCGATCCTCGGGTCGAAGTCGCGCGGGATGGCGATATCGAGGATCAACGCGAGGCGATTTCGGCGAGCCCGCTGCACCCGATGGTATTGCTCCAGCGTGACGATCGGCTCGCTGGCCGCCGTCGTGCTGATGACCAGGTCGGCCTCGACCAGCGCCTGGCCGAGCCGGTCGAACGGGTACGCCTGCCCGCCCCACCGCGCCGCCGCCGCCTCGGCCCGTTCCGCGCTTCGGTTGGTGACCAGGATCGTTCCGGGGTTGAGCCCCTTCAAATGCTGGAGCGTCGTCTCGCCCATCTTCCCGGCGCCGATGACCAGGACCGTCTTGTCGGTGAACGAGTCGAAGACCTCGCGCGCGACGTCCACCGCGACGCTCGCCACCGAGAGCTTCCCCTGGTCCATCCCGGTCTGGGTCCGGACCAGCTTGCCGACCCGAAGCGCCGCCTGAAACACCTGGTGGAAGATCGGCCCGACCGTTCCGGCGTCGATCGCGGCGCGGTAGGCGTCGCGGACCTGCCCGAGAATCTGCCCCTCGCCCAGCACCAGGCTCTCCAGGCTTGAGGAGACCCGGAACAGATGTCCGACCGCCCCCTCGTCGTGATAGCTGACCAGGTGCCCGCCGATCAGGTCTTCATCGACTCCGTGGAACCGGATCAGCTCGGCGGCCAGCGCCTCGGCCTCGGGAACCGCCATCGGATCGCCAGCCAGGTAGAGCTCGACCCGGTTGCACGTCGACAGGATCACCGCCTCAATCCCCGGAAACGCCGAGGTGAGCGCCTGAAGGCCCTCGGCACATCGAGGGCCGTCGAAGGCCAGGGCCTCGCGAACCGAGGCCGGCGCCGATCGGTGATCCACCCCCATCGCGAGCAGTCTCACGGCGTCGCCACCCTCCCGGAGCCCGCCGAGGTCATCGAGCCGTGCGCCGTCGGCAACCGAAGCGCCACCACGCCAACCCAGGTGAAGACCAGCAGACCGAAGGCCACGATCGTCAGAATCATCATCCGGCGACCCCTCCAGTCGGGCCGAAACCGCGCGTGCAACGCCCCGGCGAAGACCAGCCACATCCCCAGAGCACTGATCACCTTCGGATCGGTCCACCGGATCGCGTGCGCCGTCGCGTCGCCAGCCCCCGAGAGACTCAAAATCCCGCCAATCAGCAGCCCGAACGTCAGCAGCGGAAAGGCCATCGTGATCGCCGCCTGGTTGATCCGCTCCGACTGCTCCAGGCTCGGCAACGCCAGTCCCGTTCGCGAGGCCCGCTTGAGCTTCAACCGACGCATCTGCGCCAGGTACATCAACCCCGCGAAAAACGCCAGGCAGGTCAACACCGCCCCACCCAGCAGAAAGATCCCGTGAACCGCCCCCCAGAACGCCACCCGACCGCCCGCCTCCATCCATCCAGAACCCCGAGGCGAAATCCACCCCGCACCCATCACCAGCACCAGCACGATCGGCAACACAAATATCCCCACCGCAACCCCACGCGGCGACCGAAGCATCCAGTACAGCCCCACCACCCCCACCATCCACGACAAAACCATCATCGAGCCAAACTCGCTCGCCACCGGCGCCATCGGCGACTTCCACGCAAGATTCGCAAGATAGGCTGTCTGCACAAGCCAGGCGAGGGCTGTGAGGCCGGTGGCGGCGTACCAGCGCGCGGGGGCGCGGACGACGAACCGGGCGAGTTCGGCCGCGAGGGCCAGGCCGTAGGTTCCCGCGAAGCAGATGACCGAGAGTCGGTCGATGATACCCATCCTGAGGCCCCGGGCCGCCGGGCCCCATTCCCGGGGCCCGCGCATCATCGGACCATTCTAGGCGGAGGGCGTCGGCTTGACTACGCCCGCGGCCCGGACGACGAGCGCGACGAGCATGGCGGCCATCGCGTAGAAGACCAGCGAGGGCATGCCCAGGATGAAGCCGGGGGTGGCCGGGCCGGGCGTCCGATGCGCCAGGGCCCAGGCCAGAAGGGTGGATTGCGGGAGTCCGAAGACGATCAGGATCGGGAGCAACGCGGCCCCGAGCCAGGGTGCGGTCATCGCCGATCGGGCCGCGACCGCGATCGGTACGATCAGCATCGGAAGCGAGTAATCCCAGGTGATCGGCGAGACCAGAAGCATCGCCGTGGCCGCGATCGCGAAGGCCAGGTCGGTCTCGTCCCGGCTTCGCGCCCGAAAGGCAAACATCGCGACGACCGCCGTGAGGACCGCGTCGGAGGCGATCGTTCCCCACCTCGCCACCGCCGGCGAGGGCCAGACCGCCGCGACCCAACCCCGCTCGCTCGACGGATCGAACAGCTTGTGCCAGAACCCGGCGAAGGAATGGTTGAACGCGTAGCTTCGGAACCGTTCCAGGCTCGGCAAAACGATCGTCCAGTAGTCGCGATAGGTCGAGATCCCCAGCACGCCCACCGTGACCGCCGCGAGCAGGGCCATCGTGAGCCCCGCCGCGAGCACGCCGCGCCATCGTCGACGCGCGGCCAGATAGACGAGCAGATACGCCGGGAAGAGTTTCATCGAGGCCGCCGCGCCGATCAAAACCCCCGCCAGGATGGGCCGATCCGAACGTTCCAGCGCCCAGGCGGCCGTCGTCAACAGAACCAGGACCAGCGTCCACTGCCCCTGCTGAAAGTTCCCGTAAATGGGAAGACAGAACGGCAGAAAGAGGGCAACGGGCAGGAAAAGGGTTCGAAGTTCGGGAAGATTTGCCGCGACAATCCCGAGGGCGCCGAGCAGGGCGGCGATCGTGAGGAGGTTCCAGGCAAGGACGGCCTCGGGCAGCTTCAGGTACGAGAAGGGCATCGCGAGCAGAACGGAGGTCGGCGGATGGGCGTTGTACTGGATATCCTTTTCCCAGTCCTGCTGTTCGCGGCCGAGGTGGATCGGCATCGTAAGATCGTGCCGGGAGTAGACGGGCATCCCAATCCGGAAGTTCCGGGCGGAGGCCCAGTCCTGGTAGAAGTCGGGGCTGGCCTCGGGCGAGGGTTTCAAGACCTGCCCGTAAGCGGGAGCGAGCCGGCACCAGGCCAGGACTCCGAGGGCCAGGCAGGCGGCGTGGAGGAGGCGCGAGAAGGGCGTCGGCGTCGCGGAGGCGGTCGATGAAGCGGGGAGGGCCAGTTCCGGCATGGGGACCTCGACGCGAGAGAGCGGTTTCCGGGCGCGGACGATCCCGCGCAATGTAACCGTAGGTCACTCCGGCGCCGGGTTCAAAAGCAACCGCGCCTCGGCTCCGGAGCGAGGGGGGCTCGCTCCAGGAGATCCGAGGCGCGGTCGGTTCGGGCGACGATCGGGATCTCGGAAGAAGGAGATCAGGCGATCGTCGTGGTTGCAACGAAGGCGTGGAAGACGCCCTGGGCGTCGGAGTAAAACCCGGTGATCTCGCCGGCGTTATTGATCCCGGTGATCTGCGTGACCTCGACGCCGTTGTGGAAGGCGGCGCTCGGGTCGTCGAGGAAGGTGTACTGGCCGGTGTGGGTATTGTAGAGGAACCCGTGCTGGCTGGTGGTCGAGTCGCCGTAGTAGCCGACGGCGATCCCCTTGTCGTTGATCCCCAGGATCTGCGAGAAGACGAAGGTGGCGCCCGGCTCGCCGGGGACGTTCGGGATCTTCGGGTCGGCGACGGGCGTTCCGGTGATCGTCGCGCCCTTGCGGCCGACCTTGCCGAGGTTCGCCATGAACCCGTGGTCCTGGCCGTCGGTCCCGACGTAGAACCCGACGACCTGGCCGTTGTTGCTGAGCCCCTGCGCGTTGACCGTGTTCGGACCCGAGGGGGCGTTGATGGTCACATACGTTTTCCTGCGAACCTGGACGAATCCTGGCATGGTGTTGCCGACAGTCTCCTGACCGACGATCATCCCTCGGTCGTTGATGCCGAAGGCAGTCGCCGCCGAGGCGCCTGTCGGAACGAAGGTCATCAATCGCTTGCGGGCGAGTTCGAAGGCGTGGCCGTTGCCATCGGAGCCGACCACGAGACCCGACCGATTGATACCGAAGGCGTTCGCGGTTGTGGAGCCGCCGATGTTGAGCGATTCGAGCGAGTGCGGCTTCAGCGGGTTGACCAGGAAGTTGTGGAAGGCGCCGGTGTTGTCGATGGCGAAGCCGGTGGTGAAGCCGGAGTTGGAGATCCCATTGGCGTTGGTCCCGGCGTTGGCATTGGTGCCGGCGCCTGGGGTGTCGAAGTTGGTGAACTGAGCGCCGCTCGCGGTGGCGGTACCGACGATCGTGGCGCTTGGACCGTTCTCTGAGGGATGTCGATGGTCAGGCTGCGCGTGGACGGCCAGCGTCGAGAGCAGGGCGCGGGATTCCATGGCATCCAGAGTCGGCTGGCAGCGTCGTCGCGACGATCGGGTGCGGGACATCGAAGGGGCTCCGGGGTAACACCGCGAATGGAGGAGTCATCTCGCCTCGCAGGGAAGATTGCCGTGAGCGGGCCGAATGGGACAGGTCGGCCAAAATTTTTTTTAAACCGGCGAACGTTGCCGGAGCCAGGTTCAGCGGGATCAGAGCGGTACTCGCTCCACCTTCAGACCCGCGCCGCCCGAGATTTCGAAGATTCTCGGGGAGGTTCCCTGGGCGTTTTCGACGACCTCCGGCCATGCCTTGATGAACTTCCAGGCCTGTTCGTGGAGGCTCATATGCAGCCAGGTCCTCGACAGGCAAAAGAAGGTTAGCCCGGCTTCCTTGAGGGCAGCAAGTTCCGCCCTGTTCTTCAAAATCCTTCCATCGCCACTAATGATGATCCAGGGTGGATCGTCGGCGGCGAGAACCCGAATCCATTCCACGTCCGGCGTGGTGTCGGTGAATCGATCGTCGTCGTAATAGGAGCGCGCGGAATGCTCCCTCTCCAGGGCGTCGACCATCCGAGCGAGGTGGGGGGACATGTTGCGGTCGAAGAAGAATCTCATGCGGCGAGAGTTCTCTCGAAGTCGACGGCCGCGAGCACGTGGGTGGGGTGAACGCGGAACCAGTCGGCGACGAGTTCCGCGTCGCGACCGTTGGCCTCATACGAGGCCGCGAGGACGGCCGTGGCGATCCCGATCCCTTCGATGATGGGCTTGCCCAGGCAAATCCCGGGGTCGATGACAACGCGATCGGCGATGCACCAGCGCCTGGCCATCTCGGTGGCGCGGTCGTAGTCGATCCGATGGAGGAAGGGAAGCAGGATATCGGGGAAGACGCGCTGTCGGCGGAGGACGTCGATCATCTCCCCTCGCCCGGGTTCGTCGAGTCCGAGTGTGAAGACCTGTCCATCGCGGGTCAGGATCTCGCGGCGGCAGAAGGGGTGGGCCGTTCCGAGATCGTTGCGCAGATTTTCGTGAACTTTCCGCAGGTTCCGAAGCGAGACGCCCCGATCGCGGAGCTGACCGGCAACGAACAACTCGATCAGGTCGTGGAAGCTGATGGCCTGGTCGCCGTCGACGACCGGATAGTCTCCGCGAAAGACCGGCGCGACGCCTCGCGCTTTCGCCGAGCCGGCAAACCACTCGCGCACTCGACTGGGGCGCAGGCGGGTCAGCCTGGCCGCTTCCGGGAGCGTGTAGACCCCGTGCCCAAGGATGTCCATCGTGCCGCCTCGCTCGATCCTGCCACTCACCGTGCCCCGGCCGTCGGCCGGATGACCTCCATTATCGCGATCGGATCAGACGACGCCAGGGGCACGCCGTCGATTATCGGCCGGTGTCGAAGGCTCCGTTCTCGATTCCCTCTGAACAGGGAGCCTCGGACCGAAGACTGGGCCCGGTCAGATCCGCGCGGGTGTGTCGACGGTCCGATCGTCGCGGACGTTCCCGGTGTTGGGGGTGGAGGCCGGCTCGAAGAGCAGGACGTGCGCCTCCTCATCGGCGACCGGACGGTGCTCGACGCCCCGGGGGACGATCAGGAATTCGCCCTCTTCGAGCCAGATGGAGCGGTCGCGGAACTCCATCCGGAATCGTCCCTTCACCACGAGGAACAGTTCATCCTCGTCGTCGTGATGGTGCCAGACGAACGCCCCCAGCAGCTTCACCAGCTTGACGTGCTGGCCGTTCCGCTCGCCGACGATCCGGGGGCTCCAGCATTCAGCGAACTGCCCAGGTTTCTCGGCCAGGCCCACCTTCTCGATCGGGGTCATCGGCGGGACCTCCCCTCGGCCGGAGGACGATCGGTCCTGGACTGGAGAGACGGGGACGGGCACCTCGAACGCTCGGCGCCAGCCCCGCTCCTTCGATCCGAGCTTACAATATCCGGGCCCAATCCAGAGGCCCGATCCGAGAGGGCCAGGCTCCGTCCGAACCCCCGGCCTCGCCCCTAGAGGTTGCCGCCGTGGAATTGCCCGAAGTGCCGGGCGTGCATCAGCGCGATGAGGAGCGTCCCGATGCCCAGGACCGCCACATGCCTCGTCCGGCGCAGGTCGAAGCGGCCGACCCGGACGACCAGCAGGTACCCCACCGCCAGGTTCAGCATCCCCCACAGCACATTCACCGTCGACGACGAAAGCCCCTCGCCCGGGGGCGTCGCGAACGGCGACTGGAACGGACTCCCCATCACCCCGCTGACCAGATGCGGGACCGCATTGATCAGGAATAGCCCGCCAAAAAAATAGGCGACATCGTGGAACCAACGCGTCTTCTCTTGCATGCTACCTCCGATCCCTCCGGGGCTTTCGGCCGGCCCGGGACCACGCCATCAACCGACGGGATGACGGCGGAGATCCCGCGCGTTACGATCATTGAGTGGCGACTCAAGTAACGGGATAATTGACGATGGCCTCAAATAAGTCAAGGGGTGGGCCTCGGCGTGGTGCTGTGGAGCCGCGGCGACGGCCGGGGAAGGAACGTGTCGCGGCGCTGATGGAGGCGGCGTCGGCCGTGATCGCGGAGAGGGGGTTCGAGGCGGCGACGATGGCGGAGATCGCCGCGAGGGCGGGGGCGCTGGTCGGGTCGCTCTACCACTTCTTCCCGAGCAAGGAGGCGCTGGCCGAGGCGCTGATCCGCCGCTATGAGGGGATCGTCGACGAGGCGTTCGCGCGGGTCGACGAGCGGGCGCCGACGCTCTCGGTCGGCGAGCTGACCGATGCGCTGATTGACCTGTTGGCCGGGATCCAGCCCGAGTCGCGGGCGATGGTCGCGCTGCTGGAGTCGCGGGCGGAATGGTCGGCGAGGCGGATGGAATTCCGGGACGCGGCCCTGCAGCATATCGCGAGGACGCTCTCGCTGAATTCGCCGGCCCTGGGGGCCGAGACGGCCCGGCACATGGCGGTCGTCCTGCTGCACAACATGAAGGCCATGAAGGCGATGGTGGCCGAGTACGGCGAGGCCGGAGGCGCCGTGGCGGAGCTTAGGGAGATGACGCGCGTCTACCTGGCGAGCCGGCTCCGGGGCACGGGCTGAGGAGAGGGACGAGGCCAGCGGGCTGGGCCGATGCCGATCCGGCCGGGCCCTCGCCGGGCGCGCGGCCGGGATTCATCGCCGCGGGACGGCGGTTCCGCACTCGCGGCAGGCGGTCGCGTTGATGTGGACCGGCTTGCCGCATCGGGGGCAAACGCGTAGCCCCGTCTCGAACGAGACCATCGACGGCCTGGCCGCGCTCTCGCCCAGGCCCGTCGGACCCACCCGGATATGGGGGACGCCTGTTGGTGTCGCGTCCGGCCCGTCCGCGGCCTGGGGCGACCGACCGGTGTGCCGCTCGGTCCACTCCCGGAGCGCCTCGATCTCCGACGGATCCAGCTCGGCGGTCCTCGCGTCCGGATCCATCCGACCACCCCCGCCCGCCGAAATCCCGGGGACCGGCACCAGCCGTCCGCAATCCGGACACTTCCCCGCCTTCTGACCGCCCGATGCCCGCACCTTCAACCGACGCCCGCATGGACAGGGAAACCGGACGTAGCCATCCCCCGTGCTTTCCACCGCTCCGGCATCCACCTTCCGGCGCAGCCGGATCCGTGCCCCACACTTCGGGCAATCCACCCGATCGGGCCCCTCACTCGAATCCACAACGATCGTCTCGCCGCAGCGGCAGGTGACCTGGGACATTGGGTTTCAGTTTCTGCCTCGAAGCGCCCCCTGGTGGGGAGGAAGAGTTTCACGCGGACTCGCAGATTCCTGGCTCGAAGCCCCCCCTGGTGGGGAGGAAGAGTTTCACGCGGACTCGCAGATTCCTGGCTCGAAGCCCCCCCTG
>DAIDKV010000180.1 GCA_027449865.1 Planctomycetales bacterium | reverse complement strand
GGAGCCTGAGGAGCCGGCATCGCCTTGGCCGGAGCCTGCGGCGAGGGCATCCACTTGGCGGGAGCCTGAGGAGCCGGCATCGCCTTGGCCGGAGCCTGGGGAGCTGGCATGATCTTGGCGGGGGCCTGCGGGGCCGGCATGATCTTGGCCGGAGCCTGCGGGGCGGGCATGATCTTGGCCGGAGCCTGCGGAGCCGGCATCACCTTGGCGGGAGCCTGGGGCGCGGGCATCACCTTTTGAGGGGCCTGGGGCGCCGGGGCGACCTTGGCCGGAGCCTGCGGCTGCGGGAGCACCTTACCCTGCGCCGTCGGCCAGGCCTGCTGGGTCTGGCCAAGGCTCAGAGCAACAACAAGAACCGCATAGGTCATCGCGATGTCCTCTGTTGAAGAGAGAGATTGTCGGTCGAGGTCTCGATCGAGTCGTGAATTACAATCCCCTGATGGTTCGGCACGGCCGATGCTGGACAACGTCCGATCGCCAACACCACCGTCCCCGCAATGTGCCCCGGTTCGCCGCGCGACGCGACACCCGATGGCCCTTCCCCTCCAACCCGCGATGGAGGGCAGCGGATCACGAAGGCCTTTCACGGTGGCGGAAGCCTCAAGCCGGTCATCTTGGCCGACTCTCGCTCTCCACCCCAGGGGTGGCCAGTGCCTGTTATCGGCAGCCCTCTCCCCAGGATTCAGTGAACCTGAGAAAATCCAGAAGATGACTTGAGAAGGGGCTCTAGGGGCTGTGACGAGTATCCAGGGAATAGGCAAGCTCACTTTACCAATTGACATCGACGGTGCCGGGGTGGGGAGCCGAACCAGAATCTCGTCCTGTTGAGGCGGTGTCATCCTGAGGAGCGTCAGAGGGTTCGCAGGCCGTCCGGCCGAGGATCGCGAGACCGCGAGCCAGTGATTGCGGGCGCCGGAGTCAGCGCGAGGCGAGTCCATTCCAAATCGGTTTCGGGAGGCAGCATGCGTATCGGCAACCGGCTCGGTGGGATGCTGGTCTGTGCCCTGGCGGCCACAATGAGTGTGGCCGCCGGCGCTCAGACCACCGAGCAAGTGGCGACCGTCCCGCTCGGGGGATCGCTGGGCAGTCAGTCTGGCGAGCGATTTTATGGGGTTTACGTGCCGACCCGGTTCGGCGGCGAGTTGACGATTCGGACGACCGCCGGGCAGGTGGTCGATTTGAAGGGTCCTGACGGCGCGGCGAAGACGAATGGTCAGGACGTCGGCACGGATCACCAGGGGTGGTACACCTTCAAGGTGAAGGGAGCGGATGGGCGTTATACCATCAGCACGACTTTTGTGCAGGTTGGGCAGAGTTTGAAGCGGCCCTGGAACTTCTATTACTGGCCGACCAAGGCCGACTCGATTCACGAGCCGTGGGCCGGCGGGAATGCCCGGGTCGACACCCCCTTCCCCGCGGGAGACGATGTCCTGCTGGCCTCGCCCGGTTCGTACATCCCGCCGGGAATCGATATTGTTCTGGCGGGTCCGAACGGACTGCTCGAGACCCAGCCCGCGGCGGGCGACGACGCGACCTGGTTTCCCAACCTTTACGATGACCTGTTCTGGCTTGGCCCCGACAAGGATCACGGCGGGCAGATCACCCGGTTTCTCACCCCTGCCCCGCTCTTGAAGTACGACCAGCTCTTCGGCACGGGAGCGCGGGCGTATGAGGCCGCCCTGGCACAGAATCGGGAAATTTCGCGATGGCCGGGGCATTGCCTCGGCGGCGCGGTGGCCTCGATCCTGATGAACGAGCCGAACCCCGCGCCGGGGTCGGGTCTGACGCGCGACGAGTTGAAGGCGCTCTGGGCCGAGCTGGGCGAGAACCATTACAACCATCGGATCGGCGATTACGCCAACGACATCCCGCCCGGTCCGCCGCGACCGGGTCCGGACGAGACCGACTGGAAGGTTTCTCGGGTCCACGCGATGCTGGAAACGCACATTCGGGGCGAGCGCAAGGCCCTGCTGGCGAACCTTCGAGCGTTCCCGCCTCGGGGTCAGATGAACGAGGTCTGGAACCACGGTGTCTACAAGTACATCGCGAGCTACCACGCGATTCCCGGCCGGGGCCCTCGGGCGGTCCGGATCGTCAACGAGGTTCACGCCAACAGCGGCTCGATGCTCAACAATCAGGACGCCTCGGATCGCGTGATTTATTATGAATACAGCCTGGTTTACGGGCTGGACGGGAAGGTCGACGAGTCGAACCCGTACTCGGCCGACTGGATGCGAGTGGCGGGCGACGGGATGTTCGCTCCCCTGAACATCCTGGAGCTGGCCGAGTCGCGATGGAGCGGTCACAACCCTTATGTGACGGAAGCCAACGTTCGCTCGATCGACCTGGCCAACGGCGGTGGCGCTCTGGCGCGGTTCCGTTCGAGCCCTCCGCAGTTCCGAAGTGTCCGCGAGTATGAGGCCGGCCGGCCGACCCCGATGGTGGCCGGTGGTCTCGGCGGCGAGTCGATGTCCTCGCCTGACTACGGCGGCGGAGGTGGTGGGTTCTTCCGTCGGATCTTCGGACGGTGACCGGCCGCCGACCCGTCGGCTGAGCCTCTCCTCAAATCGATCGACGATGGCCGGTTGGGATGGTCGCGAAGGGCGCGACCGTCGCAACCGGCCTTCTGCTTGGCTGGACGGTCGGCCGGTCGTCGGGACTCTCCCATCGTGCCGAGCTTCGCCGGTTGGCAAAGATCCCGGCTTCCGCATTTTCGTCACGGCTGTTCAAGTTTCGCTCGTCGGTCGGTCGATGAAGATTACCGACGACGAGCGGGACGCAGACCGAGGCCCGGGAGGGCACGCGGGGCGACGTAGCGACCGTTGATGCGCCGAACGCGAGGGGACCGCCATGATGCGACTCGACACCGAGACCGTGAGACCGGGCCCCCGGACCGCGAGAGGGCCCGTTGAGGCCGATCTGATCCCGATCCCGACCCTGATCCGCGTCCCCCGCCTGGCGCCGAGGCGGGCACGAGGGCGATCGTCCCGCCCGACCTCGACCTCGACCCTGACCACGACCCCGACCGTCCGGGCTCGCCCGATCGGAACGAGTGGCCGGCGTCCCCGGCGCCGGCTTCGTCGGGGAGTTCGTCGATCGGTGATCTCGACGGTATTTCTGGCGGTGATGGCGGGCCTCTTCACGATCGGGTGGACGCCGAGAGAGGGCGGCCTGCCCCGGCTGGCGCTTCCGGCCGAGCGGCCGACGGTCGAGGTGGCCCGGGTTGACGATGGGATCGGCCCGGTCCTGGAATCCCCCTCGACCGAGCCCGACCTGGGCGCCCCGGTTGTCGATGCCGAGTCGACGGTGGTCTTCCCGGGCTATCTGCTGCCGGACAACCATCGGGATCGAGAGGAGCCGTCGCATGAGGGAAGTTGACGAGGCTCTGGCCCGGGCCTACTCTCACCGCGAGAAGGCCGAGCCGGCTCGGGGAGTTCCGCCGGCGCCGCATTGGCCCTCGCACGCGGTCGCACGACGCGTGGGGGCTCTCTCGCCTGGAGAAGCTGTTGAGCCCTCGCACTCGGATTCCTCGGTCGAGTTGCAGTGGCCCGGGGTGGTCCTCGGCCTGGAGCGCGATTGCGGCGACCGGTTCGATGAACTGGCCGCCTCGCTGATCGAAATTCATCATCGGACCGACATTCGCGCGATCCTTTTCACGAGTTGCCACCGCGCCGAGGGGCGGACGACGCTCATTCTGACGCTCGCTCGGGCGCTGGCGAGGCACCCAGTTCGGACGGCGCTGGTAGACGCCGATTTGGCTGGTCCGATGATCGCCCGGCTGCTGGGGCTCCGGCCCGAGCGAGGGCTGGAGGATGTGGTCGAGGGTGGTCTCTCGCTGGCCGACGCCCTCATCGAGGCGGCTGACGACCATCTGACCGTCCTCCCGATCCGATCGGCGGTGGCGCGGCCTCGCGAATTTCTGGCCTCGCCGGCGTGGTCAGCGACGCTCGCCCGGCTGCGTCGCGATCACGAGTTGATCCTGCTCGACGGCGGCCCGCTTTTCAACGGCCTGAGCGCCTCGACGATCCACCGCGAGGTAGATGCCGCCGTGCTGGTCTACCACCGCGAACTGACGGGTCTCCGGACACTTGCCCGTGCCCGGGAGACTCTGGGATCGGCCGGGATTCCCCTGCTCGGCCTGGCCGAGACCTTCGTTTGACGGGAATCTCGTGTCGAAAGGAGTCGGCGTGTACGAGGCTCATCACGGGCTGATCCGCCGTCCGTTCGCCGAGACGGTGGATCCCTCGGCCTATCTTCCCCTGGCCGGTCACGAGGCGATCCTGAGGCGCCTTCGCTACGCGCTGGAGGCCTCGCGAGGCACCGCGGCGCTGTACGGTCCGCCGGGCTCGGGCAAAACGATCCTGGCGCGCCGGCTCTCGACCACGATCGGCGGCCCAACGGTCCACCTGACGTTCCCCGCCCTGCCCTCGTCGGAGCTACTCGCGATGATCGCCGAGGGCCTGGGCGACCCGCCGGGCTCCTCCTCGACAATCGAGGCACTGCGTCGAATCCGGGACCGCCTCGCCGCGATGTCAACGCGCGGCGATCGGCCGCTTTTGATCGTGGATGAGGCGCAGACGATCCGCGACCCCTCGACGTTCGAGGCGCTCCGAGGACTCCTCAACTTCGCGACGGACGGCATGCCGGATCTTTCGATGCTGCTCGTCGGTGCGACGGAGTTTCTGTTCGACCTCCCCGCCGGCCTGGCCGACCGGCTCTCGGCGCGCTGCCTGGCCGGGGCGTTGACCGAATCGGAATCGATCGCGTACGTCGTCGGCCGGATCGAGGCGGCGCGTCCCGAGGGCGGCCCGGACCTCTTTTCCCCCTCGGCGCTCTCAGCCCTGCACCTGTCCGCCGACGGCCTGCCCCGCCGCCTGAATCGCCTTGCCGATCTCGCGCTTCTGATCGCGTACGCCCGCGAACTTCCGATCGTCGACGAGGAAACCATCGCCCTGGCCGCCCGCGAGTTCCCGCAAGGTTCTTTGGCGGCGTGAGGAAGCCATTTCAAGTCTCAGTTCACGATGGGTTACCAGTACGAGCCGGTATCGCGGAGCAAGCCTCGCTTGATAAGTCTACTCCCAGGGAGTACATTTTACTCGCAGGCCTGAGAAGCCATGTGCATATTTTTCTATTAGTGAGACATCGGTTTGCCCTAAGCCGCCTGTCCGAAGTCAAGGCGGCGATCAAGATTGGAGCCTAGAATGCTTTGTATTGAGAAGCATGTTCTGAGTTATCTCCCAGGGGGTTTTTCGTCCGGAGGATTGGTTGAGGTTTGTTCAGATTCGCCCGTTCAGCAGCAAGTGGGACAAACTCGGGCTCGATGACAATGATCTCCGAGCTCTTGAGGTTATGATTATGATCAAACCCGACCTGGGACCAGTTGTTCGCGGTACAGGAGGGGTGCGCAAAGCTCGGTTCGCTGGCCATGATCCTCGCAAGGGTAAAAGCGGGGCATTTTGTGTGTATTAGGCTTATTTTGAACAATATAGTCTTGTTCTTTTAATCTCCGTGTTCGCTAAGTCGGAGTTCTCCGACCTCAGTGAAGCAGGCAAATGGGCCGTCGCAGCGATGGTCCGTGAAGTTGAGGAGTTGCTTGACAGGGGGGAAATCTGATGCACAAGGACGACTCCCTCGAACTGAACTCGGTCGATGCCGAGATTCTCGGGGCGCTCGCTGAGTTTCGCGACGCTCTCAAGGAGGGCGTCCCTGTCGAGAAAAAATTGACCGTTCGGACCGTCCATTTGGACCTTTGTCCACGTGATTACCTGCCGGAGGATGTCAAAAATCTCCGTAGGTCGTTCAATCTGAGTCAAGCGCTTTTCGCGCTGATCCTCGGTGTGAGCGTGAAGACGGTTCGTTCCTGGGAGCAGGGACGAAAGAAGCCTTCCTCCGTCGCCAGTCGATTCATGGATGAGATGGCAAAGAATCCAGATCACTGGCGTGAGCGTATCCGTGACATGCATGTTACGGCCGGTGGGAGAAAACACCAATTCTTGAGACTTCTGTGATCGCGGAAAAACGGGGAGGCGGCCCGCATTTTTGTGCAGGTCGCCCCTATGTATTTCCACCGCCGAGGTTGTCGCTACCTCAAGTGCAAAATTTTTTTGCGGACCTCGCGCTGGAGGCTTCTCTGACTCCCGCTGACGAAACCGCCGCGCCCGGTTAGAATCCCGGCCCCGCGGGGTGCCTCCCCGCGCCTCCGGAGGGATTCGGATCGCGATCAATCGCGAGGAGGGTGGACGTGGCGATTCCTCGAATCGGGCGGCGGGCGACGTGCGCCGTGATTGTCGTCGGACTCTGGATCGCGGGCTCACGGGTAACCCGGGCGCAGGAACCGCCGCCCGCTCCGACGCCCGTCGGCGCGGATGAGGCACCGGACGACTCGGGCGGGCAGGTGCTGACGCAGGGCCCGGTGCATGAAGCCTTTGCGGCGCCGGTGGTTCACGATCCCCGGGCGGGCCGGATCGTTTCGAAGTCGCCGCCGGAGCCGATCCAGGAGATGCCGCCGGACCAGAAGCCGACGGGGGTGAACGTCCAGTGGATCCCCGGCTACTGGGCCTGGGACACCACTCGAAACGATTACCTCTGGGTCAGCGGCGTTTGGCGCGAGCCGCCGCCCGGGACGCAGTGGGTCCCTGGCTACTGGAACGCCGTCGACGACGGTTACCAGTGGGTCCCCGGCTCGTGGATGCCGGCCGCCGGTCAGGGAGCGACCGGATCGTCTCAGGCGACGTATCTACCCGCGCCTCCGGGAAGCCTCGAAAACGGTCCGACGTCGCCCCAGCCGGGTCCGAACACCGTCTGGACGCCCGGATTTTGGTCGTGGCAGGGCGGCGGATACGCCTGGCGGCCCGGCTTCTGGGCGGCCATCCAGCCGGGATGGGTCTGGATTCCCGCGCACTACGTCTGGAGCCCGACCGGCTACCTGTTTGTCCCCGGCTACTGGGACCTCCCCGTCGCCAACCGCGGCCTGATGTTCGCGCCGGTCTACTACCCGCAGCCGGTTTACACCCAGGTTGGATTTGCCTACACGCCTTCGGTCGTGATCGTCGGCTCGGCGATGACGTCGAACCTCTTCGTCTCGGTCGGGACCGGTCAGTATCTCTTCGGCGACTACTACGCGCAGAATTTTGTGAGTGTCGGGATTGTCCCGTGGTTTTCGTTCAGCGTGGTGACCGGCCCGCCGGTCTTCTACGATCCGCTCTTCTCGTACTACTCGGTCGTGAACGTCCGCGAGAACCCGGGATGGGCGGTGCAGGTGCGCGAGGCGTACGCGCTCCGTCGGGAAAACATCGCCCTTCGCCCACCGCGAACCTACGCCGAGCAGGTCCGCGTGATGCGCGAAGTCTCGATCACGAGGAACATCAACGTGATCGACCATCGGAACATGGCGATGCCCTTGCGCCAGCTCGCGGCCGACCGGCTCGCGGGGCAGAACCTCCGATTGGAACGGGTCGCGGCGGCGGAGCGTCAGCAGATCCGCCAGCAGGCCGCCGAACTGCACCAGATGCGCGAGCAGCGCGTACAACTGGAGCGTCGGGCGGCACAAAGTGGACCGGCGAGCCGCCCCCGGACGGCCGAGTTGCCGCGATCGCCGGTCGGCTCGCACCCCGCGATGATGGCCCGCGCCGGGGG
>DAIDKV010000179.1 GCA_027449865.1 Planctomycetales bacterium | reverse complement strand
GAAGAAATCGAGTGCCGTTCCGGGGACAGACTGTGAACTCATGGGAGACCTCGGCGCGAACGTGTAAGTTCTCATGGCACAAGAGCTTAGACGCCGAACGAGGTCTACTTATTCGATCCGGGCTGAATAATCCGGGCTAGTAGTCCAGAGACACCATGTTGCTTTGTGAGAAAAAAGTGCATTGCATGATGTGATTTCCTGCTGTGAACTGGGCTGGCGGGATTCGTTGGGATGGCCAGGGGTGGCCGAGATTGGCGGTCGAAAGGGGGTCGCTCCCTGGGGCTGGGTGGTCGCATCGGAATCCTTGCGATACGCTCTCTTCCGCACCGTCATGCAAATGCCTGGCAACTCCGTCGGGAAGATCCTCTGTTCGAAAAACCGAAGACCCCGAGGGGTTCACGACCGCGATGGGCGAACTCTGGATTGTGACGACCTGCATGGGGCGGCTGGCTTCGCTTCGTCGGACGCTTGGGCCGATGCTGGCTCAAAAGGGGGTCGGCGGGGTGGTTGTCGTCGATTATTCGTGTCCCGAGGGGGCGGGCGACTGGGCCTCGATCGAGCATCCCGCGGCCAGGGTGGTTCGCGTGCCGGGTCGGTCGCGGTTCAATCTCTCGGCGGCTCGGAACGCCGGCGCCCGGGCTGTTGGCGAGGCGGCGGGCTGGATCGCGTTCGTCGATTCGGATGTCGTTCTCGATCCGGCGTTCGCGGCGACCGTCCGGCCGGCGCTCGCTTCTGGAGGATACTACCGGGCGAGGTCGGCCGACCCCGGGCTCGGCGGTACGTTCGTTTGCTCGCGACGCGATTTTGAGCGCGTCGGCGGGTACGACGAAACCTATCCCTGCTGGGGCGAGGAGGATAATGACCTCTTCGATGCCTTCGAGTTCGCCGGCCTGGAACGCAGGGGGTTCGACGGCGGGCTGGTTCGGCACCTCGACCATGACGATGACGCCCGGACGCGGTTCTACGATGTCGCCGACAAGGAACTCGGCCACGCGATCAATCGAGCGTATCGGATTCTCAAGTGGGACCTGGCCCGGGTCAATCGTGAGCCGACCTCGGGGCCGGTCTGTCGGGCCCTCTATGAGAAGATCGCCGAGGTCATCGGCGAGGCGATCCGGTCGGGGCGGCCGGGCGAGTTGACGGTCCGATTGCCGGAGGGGATCGTTCCGGGTGGTCGGTCGCTTTCCCGGTCGCTGGTGTACCGGCTTGGTCCGGGGTCATGAGCGGTCGACGTCGCCCCGGCGGCGGAGCTGCGAGAGGAAGTTGGTGCCGAAGTGCTCGATTTCGAGGAAGCCGGCGGATTCGGGGGCCGTCTTGTAGACGCGGAAGGTCCGCATGATTCCGAGGGTCGCTGCGCTTTCGAGCGGGCCGACGAACGAGGTCTCGCGATCGAGGAAGTCGGGTCGGCTGGCCCAGGTCTGCATCTGGCGGGCGTTGAGAAAAAAAGTGCCGGCGTGTGGGTTTCGGGCCCGGCGGAATTCGATCGTGGTTCCAAGCAGGTGGCCGGTCACGATGGGGACGACCGAAAGATCCTGGAACGGGGCCGTGACCTGCGGGGCGAGGTCGCCGTCGATGTAGACCTTGTGGACCAGTCCGAGCGGGCCGACCTCGAAGCGGTTCGGCTGAAGGAGGGCCTCGTCGCCGAGCTGAGCGGTGAACCAGCCGAGCTTGACGAGGAGCCAGGGGTCGCGGGAGATCAGATCGTCTTCGAGGTAGGCGAAGTAATCGTACCGGCCGAGCCCCTCACGCAGGACCGCGTGGCACTCGAAGCCAAGCAGCGGAGCCGGCGCGGTGGTCGGTCGGTGGGTGTACGATCCGACCGGGATCGGGAGCCGGTCGAGGAGGTGGTGAGAGCCGGTCGTGCAGACAACAATGTCGACGGTGCCCGCGGTTCGGATGTTGGCCGGCGAGGCCACCCCGGTGGCATGCTCGACGGTGTACTGCGCCAGTCCGTAGAGCTGGTGAAGGCTGGCGATGCAGGCCGAAAGCGCTGTGATCCGGGGCGCGGGGCCGAGTCCGACCGAGCCGTGCCATCGGCCGTCGGGCGACCGCGAGGCTTCGGCGTAGAAATGCGGGATCGCGACGAGGAGGCGCATCCGGGCCTCGGGCGTGGAGCCAGAGTCAGGGGCATTGGCAGTTGCATTGGCATCCGTCGACGGATGACGCCGGTCTCACCTTCGGGAGGGCCCGGCCGAAAAGCCTGACCGACTTCCATGCCGACGTAATATAGCCAAGGGATGGCCGATCCGTCGAGTGCGCCTACACGAGGCGGGGACGACCTGCTATGTTCGGGACTGGCGCAGGATTGGCATGCGAGGGTTTTCGGTTTTCAGTTTTCGGTTTTCAGTTTTCGGTTTTCAGTTTTCAGTTTTCAGATCGCGGATGCAGAATTCATATACGAAAGGTCGATAGTTTAATTTGGATATATACGTGTAATAGTGACACCGTTGGCCGTCTGTCCGGTCGGACGAGTGGAAAGTCACGCGAGATGGTAAGAAGCTGGCCGGCTCTTCACTCTGGCTTGAACAGACCTGTTACCGCGGAGAAATCGTCACAGATATTCCGCAAAACCCAACTGTGTCGCTCCTGTTCTGGCATCTAAAATCCAACCGCGTCACTCCTACGCTGGAATCCGCAATCCGCAAGCGGCAATCCGCAAGCGGAAAACTGAAAACTGAAAACTGAAAACTGAAAACTGAAAACTGAAAACTGAAAACTGAAAACTGAAAACTGAAAACTGAAAACTGAAAACTGAAAACTGAAAACTGAAAACTGAAAACTGATAACAACGAGTTCCTGAGGGAAAACCAATCGTGCAAGAGGCCGAGTTGAGCAGGAACGCGCATCAAAAGACCCACGCGGCGGGGGTCCTGAGTCGGATGCGGGAGGCGACGGGGACGGTGTATGGGGACCTTGGGACGTCGGTCCTCTACACCATTGTGGAGATCACGCGAGAGACGGTTCGGCTGAAGCACGGGGCCGAGGACGATGGCCGGCTCTCGGCGCTGCTGGAGCATGGGGGCGACCTGGTCACGCCCTCGGAGGCGCTCGGCGGGCTGAGCCTGGTCTTCTGGGCCTTGATTTTTTTGACGATCAAATACGACCTGCTCATCATGCGCGCCGACAACCGGGGCGAGGGGGGAACCTTCGCGCTCTGGGCGCTGTTGAAGGGGTACACGGGGCGGATTGTCGGGATGGCCTCGCTTGGCTACCTGGTGGTTGCGGCGGCGGGGCTGCTGGCGGCCGACGGAGTGATCACGCCGTCGATCAGCATGCTCGGCGCGTACGAGCCGGCGGGCGAGTCGATGGCCGTTGGGCTAACACTCGCCAGTCTTCTGGTACTGTTCAAGGCCCAGTGGCGGGGGACAAGCCAGGTCGGCGGCTTCTTCGGCTGGTTCATGATGCTGGTCTGGTTCCCCTGGATTGCGATCAAGGGTCTGCCCTGGATCTTCGCCCGGCCGGAGGTGTTCGAGGCAATCCACCCGGCCCATGCGATCCATTTTCTCACGAGTTTTCCGAAGCTGGGCGCGTTTGTGATCCTGGGCGTTGTCGTGCTGGCGATCACCGGGGGCGAGGCGAAGTATGCCGACATCGGCCACTTTTCACGACGTGGCGACGAGGAAGCCGGACCGAGCGAAAGCCTGAACCCGCGCGACTCGGGCCGACATCCGGTGATGGCCTCGTGGCTTGGAATGGTCCTGCCGTGCCTGATCTGCAATTACGCCGGCCAGGTGGCCTATGTGCTCGATCGCGGCGTTCCGCCAAGGGCCAACACCTTTTACGCCCTGACCCCGACGACCGGCAACCCAACGACCGATCACGTGATTCTTGGTGTCGACATGGTGATCTCGGCCATCGCGGCGTTTATCGCCTCGCAGGCGCTCATCACCGGGATGTTCTCGATCGTCAAGCAGGCGATCGCGCTGGGGTTCTGCCCGCGGTTCGAGGTGAAATTCACCAGCCGGGAGGCCGAGGGACAGGTCTACCTTCCGGCGATCAACTGGGCGATGTTTCTGGGTTGCGCCACGATCACGATGGCGTTCCGGACCAGCGGGAACCTGGCGGCGGCCTACGGGATTGCCGTGACCGGGACCATGGGAATCACGACGCTCGCCTTCGGCTACGTGGCGCACTATCGATGGGGATGGAGTCTGCCGAAGGTTGCGGTGGTTTGCGGGCCGCTCCTGGCGATCGACCTGCTCTTCTTCGCGAGCAACCTGCTGAAGTTCTTCCACGGCGGGTATTTTCCGATGGCCATCGCCGCCGGACTGGTGATCATCATGCTCACCTGGCAATGGGGCCGGAGCGAGCTGGCCCGGGCGTTTTACGCGTTTGGCATCCGCGGCGGGAAGAAGGTCTCGTGGCTCATCGCGCTTCGAGACAAGCTCGACGAGATTCGGGTCTCGGTCGAGGAAAACCTGCCGCAGGCGCGCGCCCTGGTGCAAGGCCGGCGCCGCCTCGGCGAGACCGACCGCGCCTTCGTTTTCCTTTGCTCGCGGCCGATCCTCGGGCCGGATGACTACCTGCCCGTCACCATGCGAATCTTCCTGAAAAAGTATGGCGTCCTGCCGGCGCACATCACTTTTTTCCACGTCCAGCAGGTGGAGTACGCCGAGGCCCAGGGGGGCGCCAACCTTCAGGTCGTCAACCTCGGCCGGAACATCGTCGCCGTCTCCGGTACCTACGGCTACATGGAACGCCCCGATATCCGCGGCGGCCTCCTCGAGCTTCGCATCCACGGCGAACTGGATATTCCCTCCGACCGCTGGATCATCGTCATCGGCGAGGAAGAAATCATCATCGGCGACGACGTGAGCCCGATCGCAAGAGTTCGCCTGATCCTCTTCCGCTGGATCCTTCGACTCTCCACCCCAGCCCACCGCTTCTTCGGCCTCTCGTTCGACGCCGGCATCTCCAAGGAACTGATCCCCGTTGTCTTCACCCGGGACGACGTCAGCGTCTCCCTCCCCGAACTCGAAATCGTCGACGCCGACTCCCAGCCCATCCCGGCCGCCGTCCCGGTCGAAAATACTTGACACCCGATTGATTGACGCGTAAACTAATTGGTGTGGGCGTCGGAGACGGATTCTCGGGGAGGATGGGCGTGATGGCAGGCGGCCGGTTGCAGCGGGAACTGAAGAAGCGCCGGCCGTTTGACTCGCTGGAGCAGGAGGCGGCGCTGAACATCACGCGAACGGCCGACCGGTTTGGCATCTGCTTCACGCGGCTGTTTCGGGAGCACGGGCTGACGCCCTCGCAGTACAACGTATTGCGGATTCTCCGTGGTGAGGGGAAGCCGCTGCCGATCCTGGAGGTGGCCGACCGGATGCTGACGGCCGTTCCCGGGATCACCGGGCTGATCGACCGCCTGGAAGCGATGGGCCTGCTCGATCGGGAGCGCTCGACCGAGGATCGCCGCGTCGTCTTCGTGACGATCACGGAGCCTGGCCTCCAACTGCTCGCCCGGATCGATGCGCCCGAGGCCGCGCTCCACAGGAGGCTCCTCGGCCATTTGACTCCGGACGAACTTCGCGAGCTCACCCGTCTGCTGGAAAAGGCCCGGCAGTCGCTCGACGATTGCGGAGGATGAGCCGCCCGCCGCTTTTTTTGCCCGATTGGTTGACGTTTCAATGATTGATCCCTGAAGGGATGAGGAGGTCGCGATGGTCCGGGTTCGTCGGGGAGAGGATCGTGGTCATTTCGATCACGGGTGGTTGAACACGTATCACACGTTTTCGTTCGCGGGGTATCACGATCGGGGACAGATGGGGTTCCGATCGCTTCGGGTGATGAACGAGGACTGGATTGGGGCGGGGCGTGGGTTTGGGGCGCATCCGCATGAGAACATGGAGATTGTGACGTATGTGCTCTCGGGCGAGCTGGAGCATCGGGACAGTCTGGGGACGGGGAGCACGATTCGGCCTGGGGAATTGCAGCGGATGACGGCGGGAACGGGGATTGTGCACAGCGAGTTCAATCCGTCGTCGACGGAGCCGGTGCATCTGTACCAGATCTGGATGTATCCGGAGCGGGCGGGGTTGGAGCCGTCGTACGAGCAGAAGGCGTTTTCGGAGGAGGAGCGTCGGGGGCGGTTGCGGCTGGTCGCCTCACCGGATGGGCGGGACGGCTCGCTATCGATCCGGCAGGATGCACGGCTGTATCTGGCCTTGATGGAGGGCGGTGAGGCGATCCCGCATGAGCTGGAGCCGGGACGTTACGCGTGGGTTCAGGTGTTGCGTGGCGAGGTGGCGTTGGGCGAACTTCGGATGTCGGCCGGCGACGGCGCGGCGATCGCCGAGGAGCCAACGCTGGCGATCCGTGCTGAGGGGCCGGCGGAGGTTCTGGTCTTCGACCTGCCGTGATCGGCGCGGCGGGGCCAGACAGGACAGGACAGGGTATTCTTACTCAAAGGAGTTGCGATGAAGATTCAGGTGGTTTTTTACAGCATGTACGGGCATATCTACCGGATGGCCGAGGCGATCGCCGAGGGAGCGCGGCAGGTGCAGGGGGCCGAGGTGGAGCTGTACCAGGTGCCCGAACTGGTTCCCGACGAGGCGCTGGAGCGGACGGGGGGGAAGGCCGCGCGGTCGGCGTTCGCGCACGTTCCGGTGATCGAGCCGGATCGGCTGGCGGAGGCCGATGCGATCCTCTTCGGGACGCCGACGCGGTTTGGCAACATGAGCGCGCAGATGCGGAACTTCCTGGATCAGACGGGTCGGCTCTGGATGGCCGGCGGGCTCGTGGGGAAGGTGGGGAGCGTCTTCGCGAGCACGGCGAGCCAGCACGGCGGCCAGGAGACGACCATCACGAGCTTTCACACGACGCTACTGCACCATGGGATGATCATCGTGGGCGTTCCGTACGCCGAGCCTGGCCTCACGCAGATGGACGAAATCAGCGGCGGAACGCCCTACGGCGCCACGACGATCACCCGAGGCGACGGCAGCCGCCTGCCGAGCGAGATCGAGCTCAACATCGCCCGATATCAGGGCCGACACGTCGCCGATATCACTCGACGGCTCTTTGGTCATTAGTTCTTTGTCATTTGTCATTGGTAATCTGGGGTCTGGAATTGGAGGAGCGTCCATCCTGAGCGCCCACATCGGCACTCGAGGGTGGCCGCCCCATGGTTCGGGCGGTTCCGACATCCGCGAGAGCGTACCGATTGCCAGATCCAGATTCCCGATTACCAATAACAAATAACGAAGTAGAAATTACAAAGAGAAATTACTTTTGGTGATAGTCGATTGAGGCCGCCTTGATTTCGGGGTTGCCGCCGAGGTCGGCGGTGAAGGGTGTGTTGCCGATGGTGATCTCCTTGCGGATGAGCTGATAGGTTCCGTGTTCGCGGGCGGCCTCGATGCAGATTGTGTATTTCCCGGGCGCGAGTGGCTGGCCGTGGTCGTCCTTGCCGTCCCAGGTGACGGTGTACTTTCCCGGTGGACGGGTGGCGCGGGCGATGGTGTCGATCAGGTCGGTGTCATCGGCGAGCTTGCGGGTCTGGTCGTCGCGATACCATCGCTTCAAATCGGGGTGCCAGCGCGGGCCGGGATCTCGTTTCTGCAACCAGAGGGCCAGCGTTCGCGCGGCGAGCCCGTCGTGATCCTCGACCCAGACGGCGACGTAGGGGCGCTGGTAACGCCGACGCGTGTTGCCTTCCGGGCCCCGGAGCTCGAAGTTCACCCGTAGTTCGTGGGTCTGGCCCCAGGCACTGGCGTTGGGTTCGGCGACAGCCGGCGTTGTGCGAGGTCTGGCCGGGGCGGCCGTCACGCGGATCGGCCGCTCATATTTCGACCACCCCGCGCTTTTGTGGAGGTGGCCGTCGACCGTGACGATCAGGCACTCGACGCCCGGGATCGAGGCGACCCATCGGAGGCCGTTCTCGACGGGGAGGACGTTGAGTGTGGTGGCGATGGCGTTGGCATCGGCGGCGTGATCGGCGATCACGGTGGAGCTGAGGACACCGGAGGCGGGTCGACCGGTCCTCGGGTCGAAGATGTGCGAATACCATTTCCCAGCGATCGAAAAACCGCGTTGATAGTTTCCGCTGGTCGCGACCGAGCGGTTCTTCACCGTGACCACGGCGATCGGCCCGGCGGTTTCCGAGTCGCCGATCGGGGGTGTGATGCCGACCGTGCGCTCGACCTCGCCGATGACGCGGATGTCGCCGCCGATGTTGAGCAGCACGCCGAGGATCGCGGGATCGCTGGCGCGGGCGGCCTCGGCGGCTCGGCCGAGGATGTCTCCCTTGGCGATCGAGTTGAGGCTGAGCGGGACGTCGGAGAGATGCTCGGCCGTTTTGCCGTCCGGTTCGAGCCGCCAGGCGGGGCGGGCCATCTGGGCCTGGACGTGGGCGAGTTCGTGGTCGGTTGGGCGGCGATCGAGGCGGGCGCATCGCGCCCAGAGTTCGGTCAGCACCTGGACGCGGGGATCAAAGGCGCCGCCGCTGGCCTCGCGCCATCGGTCGCTGGCCTGGAGGAGTGCGTAAAGCTCGGGCGCGACGATCTGGGGCTGGCCGATGGTGGCCTGCCAGCGTCGGAAATCGCTCGCGGGATCGTAGCCGCTGAGGATCGCGGCGAGGCGGTCGATCTCGGCGAGGACTCGCGCCTCGGCCGCCTGAGCGGCGGCGGGGGTCTCCGCGCGGACGCGAAGCTCCATGGAGGTCCCCAGGACGTTTTCGTGTCGGAATTCGAAGTCGCGGGCCGGTGGTCCAGCCTCGGCGGCGAGCGCTCCGAGCATCGGCAGAACCAGGCCCGCGAGGCGAGCCATCGAAGTCGGGATACGGATCGTCATGGGTTGAGGGGCTCCCTGGGGATTGTCCTGGAGGCGGTCAATCGTCGTGATCCTGGCCAGGTCCGCGTCCGCCTTCTCGTCCGGGTCCGCGACGTTCGCCTTCGCCGCCGGGGCCACGGCCGCGTCCGCCCTGCTCGCGCGCCAGCCGGGTCAGCTCGTCGCGGTCGACGAAGCCGTCCTTGTTGGTGTCGGCCCGTTCCATCAGGCCGCGCATCCGTTCGGGGAGTTCATCGCGGCTGAGCTTGCTGTCGCTGTTTTTGTCGAACGCCATCATCCGGGTGACCAGCTCGCCGGGGTCGGGGCCGCCGGGTCTGCCGAATCCTCGGGGGGCGCCCAGCAGTTCCTCGCGCGAGAGCTTGCCGTCGTGGTTTCGATCGAGAGTTCGGAGCGACGCGGAGGCGTTGTCGATCTCCTTCGCCGAGATCTCGCCGTCGCCGTTGGCGTCGAGTGCGGCCATCACGGGAGGCGGCGGGAATCCGCGACCCGGCATTCCGCCAGGACCACCCGGGCGCTGGGCCCGGACGGTCCCGGCCAGGATGGCCGCGCCGATCGTGAGACTGACCAGAACGATCGTTCGCTTCATCGCTCGGATTACCTTTTTTTGAGGGTGATCCCGACGCCGGCGCCGTCCATCAGGACGAATGAGGTGTCGAGGTTGGGGTTGGTGGTGATGGCCTCGATGTATCGGGGGTTCGGGGCGGGTTGTCGCATGTTGTGGGCGACGATCAGGCCGCCGGGTCGTACGTAGGGGAGCAGTTCCTTCAAATAGGCGTCGTATCCCGGCTTCTCGGCGTCGATGAAGAGAAGATCGATCGGGTCGTGGTTGCGGACGGCGGTCTGGTGGGCGTCGCCCTCGGTGATGATGATGAGGTCGTCGACGCCGCCCTGCTTGAAGTTTTCGCGGGCCACGGCGATCCGGCCGGGGTCGATGTCGTGGGTATAGAGCTTGCCGCCGGTCTTGCGGAGCGCGAGCGAGAACCAGAGGCCCGACTCGCCGGTGGACGTGCCGAGTTCGACGATCCGACGGGCGCCGATCGACTCGGCAAGCTGGCGGAGGAGGCGGCCGTCGGCGGTGGAGACGTTCGCGTACCGCTCGCCCTGGCGGGCCTTCTCGATGGCGGCGAGGATGCGCTTCTCGCCGTCGTCCTTCGGCAGAGGTGGCTTGCTGAGGTCGCTGGCGGCGTCGGGCCTGCTGGCGCCTGGGCCGCCGCGGCCGGGCCCGCGACCGGGTCCGCGGGGTAACTCGTCGGCGGTGAGCTTGCCGTCGTGGTTGGCGTCGCGCTCGCGAAGCCTGGCCGAGGCGGCATCGATCTCGGCCGCCGAGAGGGTGCCGTCATGGTCGGTGTCGAACGCCTGCAAGAGCGGGT
Organism: Planctomycetales bacterium; assembly: GCA_027449865.1. GTDB lineage: Bacteria > Planctomycetota > Planctomycetia > Isosphaerales > Isosphaeraceae > JAKAUH01. Next base: position 49,757 of record DAIDKV010000179.1, on the reverse strand, counting down.
TCGGCGGACCGCCGCGGCCCGGTCCGCCCGGCGGCTGGGCCACCACGACCATCGATCCCACCGCCAGAGCGGCACCCGAGACCACGCTCAACACGAACAGAGATCGCTTCATGGTTCGTCCTCCTTTATCACTGGAAACGGAGGCACGCGGGCTCGGAGACACCAGGGACGGACGACCGCTCGCGTTTTGTCGAAGGGACTGCGTCGATCGTCTCCAGAAGACCATCCACGACCGCCGCGGAATTCTACAATTGTAGTAGATTGCCCTGGTCTCTGGATGTGACGCAGACTCTGGTGTCGCAGGGATCTATGGCTGGAGCCGGTACGCGCGCTCCTGGCGGTTGGTTGTCATCCGACGATCACCCGCGCGCATCGCCACCAGAAATAGCCGTCGAACATCAGGAGGAAGACGCCCTGCACGATCACCGCGAGGCCGAACCCGCGTGCCCTTGGACCCTTTCGAGAGGCGATCCCCGCGCCGGCGGCGATGTAGAGCCCATCGAGACCGGCGTTGAATCGGAAGATGGGGAGGAGTTGAGCGGGCGTTTGCGGATCGGCGAGGAGCGCGTAGAGGGCGATCAGGCCGTCGATCAGCCCCCAGAGGGCGCTCATGAACCAGAAGGCGCGCATCGTCTCGCCCGGGCGAGCATAAAGCCCGGCCGTTGCCGTCCCGAGCGAGAGCAGTGACCACAGGAACAATCCGGCGATCAGCGCGCGCCGGATCTCGTCGGCGGAATCCACGAATGGGTCCTCCACCGTCGGATTACGGGTGGGCAGGCGCGGCGGTTGCGGTCGGCTCGGGAGCGGCGAGCGGCCCGCGGTTGCTGGCGTCCTTCGGGTCGTCGGGTCTGGGGTGGTCGCGCCAGAGCCATCGGAGCATCTCGGGCATGATCGCGCCGCCCTGCTTGTTCGAGTGCGTTCCAATTCCCCAGACATAATTCACATCGTAACCTTTTTCCGAGAGCGCGGCGAGCATCTTGCGGTTCTGCGCGTGCCAGTCCCACTTCGGGTCGTAGGCTCCGCCGCGGCGGGTGCCTCGGTTGTCGTTGGCACCGTCCTGAAGGAAGATCCGGATCGGCTTGTGCTCGGCCTGGCGGACCAGGTCGGGGTAAACATGGCCGCCCATGATGTTTGTGAAGCTCCCGATCGTGCTGATGACCTTCCGGAACTGGTCGGGCCGGTGCCAGGCCACCGTGAACGCACAGATCGCCCCCGAACTGGCGCCGGCGATCGCCCGGCATTCGGGGTCGTCCGAGATCCGGAAATCCTTCTTCAGCGTGGGGAGCAACTCATTCACGATCAGGCGGGAATAGCGGTCATCGAGCGCGTTGTACTCGACCCGACGGTTGGTCGTCCCATCGCCCCAGTTGGAATCCGTCGCCTCTTTTTGCTTCTCGGTGTGACCCGGGTTGATGAAGACGCCGATCGTCACCGGCATCTCGCGGCGGTAGATCAGGTTGTCGAAGACGGTTGGGATCCGGTAGTCCCCCTTCGGACCGAGGAAGGCATGACCGTCCTGGAAGACCATCAGGCAGGCTGGTTTCGTCGGGTCATATTGTGCGGGGATGTAGACCCAGTAATTCCGGGTGGTCCCCGGGTAGACCTCGCTTTTGAGGACGCTCGGCCCAACGACCTTCCCCTTCGGCACCTCGGGATGCGGTTCCGAATCGGGCCCGAGGTGGTAGAGGTTGTCCGGCGGCGCGGCCATCGCGGCCGAGAGGGCCATGGAGAAGACGATCGAGCAGGCGGCGAGCAGTCTCATGGCGCGACTCCGAGGGAGGGCGGTGGATCTCCGACGGCCGCCACGACCCTGGCCCGTCGGGTTCGGACCGAGGATAACCGGGCGCCGATCGTCGGACAACGACCCAGACCTGGCCCCGATCCGGTCGCGTGCGATAGGATGGTCGGATGGAGGTTTTGCTCCTCGCTTCCCGTCGGTGAAACGATGACGCCGGACGATCCGATCGATCTGCACGACCGACTTGTCGGGACCTTGCTCGGCATCGCGCTCGGCGACGCTCTGGGACTGCCCGCCGAGGGGATGTCGGCAACGGCGATCGCCCGGCGGTTTGGCCGTCTCGATCGCTTTCGGCTGCTCGGCTCGATCGGCTTCGTTTCCGACGACACCGAGCAATCGGCCCTGATCGCGCAGGCGATCGCCCGGCATCCTGATGATGTCGACCTTTGCGTCGGTGTATTTCGGCGGTCGCTGCTCGGCTGGTTCGGGCGGCTTCCGTGGGGCGTTGGGCGGGCGACGATCCTTTCGTGCGCCCGAATCGCCCTGGGGATCCGGCCGACCGGGGTTCGATCCGCCGGCAACGGCGCCGCGATGCGAGCGGCGGTGGTCGGGACGTTTTTCCGCGAGGACGCCGAGAATCGCCTCGCGTTCGGCCGGGCCCTGGCCGAGGTCACCCACCTCGATATCCGGGCGGTCGAGGGCGCGCTTTATGTCGCGGAGATCGCCGCGGCCTGCTCGCGGCGGCCGGGCGATGTCAGCCCCTTCGTCTGCCAGGCTGAGGGCCGGCGGGTCGTCACCGATCCGGAACTGGCCGGCGCGATTGACCGGGCCCGATCGCTGGCCGAATCCGGGGCGTCGGTTCTCGAGGCGGCCCATGAGTGCGGGACATCGGGGTTCGTCGTCCAGACGCTCGCCTTCGCGACGTTTGCCTTTTTGCGACATGCCGGCGACGTGTTCGCCACCCTCGTCGATGCGGTCTCGGTCGGTGGCGACAGCGACTCGATCGGTGCGATTCTGGGAGGTTGGCTCGGGGCGCTTCACGGCGAGTCGGGACTGCCGATCGGTCGGATCGCACGCATCCACGACGGACCATTCGGGCCCTCTCATTTAAGGGCCCTGGCCGAGTGCCTGGCTCGACGTCGCCAGGGGGATTCGTCCGTGGTGCCGGGCTACTCGGCGGCGTCGGCGATGGCGAGGAATTTGATGCTCTATCCGGTCATCCTCGGGCACGGGTTCCGTCGGCTCCTGCCGTTCTGAACCCGCGCCCGCAGGACGCTCTTTTCCCGATGGATCACCACTGCGAGGAGACCATCGGCCCCTGCGCCGAGACCATCGACGGAGCCTCGCCACAGTAGGCGCAGCTCTTGCAGCCCTTGCATCCCTTGAGCTTGCAGCTCGACTTGTGGTGCAGCCACTTCTTCAGGAAACATTCCTTCTTGCAGGGCACGGTCGCCTCGCACGACGAGACCGACCCCTGGCCCGAAGGCAGCACGACCGTCGAGGCGACCATCTGCTTGTGCTTCTTCAGCGGGCAGAGTTTGTGAATCTTGCACTTCGCGCCACAGGGAGACTCACACCCGCCCGAGACGTATCCGCCCTGGGCCGACGGCATCACGACCGACTGGCCGGAGGACTGGACAGAGCCCAGGTAGCTCGACTCGACCGACGGAGTCTCGACCGGCCAGGCCGGTCCCGGTGTCGAGGTCACCGTTGAGGCCGGGCTGGCGGTCTCGGTGGCAGCCTGCTTTGGAGCGGGTTGCGGCTCGGGCGTCGAGGACGACGGGGCCGCCGGACGAGCGGCCGGCGCGGCCGGGGTGGAAGGCGGTGCCGGGACGAGGTCGGGCGACTCGATGCTCGGCGCCGGACCAGGAACGGCCGTCGGTGGCGGGACGTTATCCGGGCCGAGGTTCGGCATCGTCGCCGGCGCCAGCGGGGGCGCTGGGATGTTGGCGGTGGACGGCGTGTTCTGGAGCGGAGGCGGCATCGCGGCCGGGTTGCGCACCGGAACCGTCGCCGCGTCGACATCCGGCCGATTGCCGGCCAGGTTGACCGTCAGCTCGCGGAGCGACGGGGTCTCGGAAGTCGGCACGCTGGCGGAAGTGGTCTGAATCGGGCGAGTGGCCGTCGAAGGGGCGGGTGAGGCCGTCGCAACCGCGTTGGCCGGCGGGCTCAGCAATCCGCGGGCGTACCGGGTGGCCGGCGAGCCCAGGTCGTACGACTCCTCGGCGCTCTCGTCCTTGAAGAACCGGCTCACCACCGGAAGGCGGCGGAGCAGGCGGGGCCGGCTGTTCGCCTCGTCACGGCTTGCCAGGGTCGTTTCGTCGGCCGAGGCGGCCTGATCGTCGGCGGAGTGGTGCCGCCAGAAGGCCAGCCGCGAGAGGGGCCTTCCCTCGGAATCCTGAGTGCCCGAGGAGGATGGCTGCATCCACCCCAGGCGAGGCTGGACGCCGGCGCAACCGGAGAGGCCCAGCAGCAAAATCGTCACGATCGCCGAGTCGCGAAGACGCATGGCGTCTCCTCCCGCCTGGTGGTGGTCGATCCGTCGAGCCGAGGGGCACCCGCGCCGCCCGGCCCCGGAAGTCGTTGTCCTAGGGATCGGCCGCCGGGACGGGCCGATCGGACCGATTTGTCGGGGTGGATTCGCGCCGACGCGACAGGATCCGACCGTGCAAAAAAAACAGCACGATTGCCGCCCCCGACACAATGTGAACAATGGGGGTGGACCCGGAGAGCCGTCCCCTTTTCGCAAGAGCCCGGGCCCGATGGCCGCGCATCGTCCCCGTTGTGGCGGTCGGCGGCGGTTGGGCCGGCGATCCGATAGAGGCTGGTCGATGATCGATCCTGAAGCCACCCAGCGTTTCATGTCCGCTCCCTGGCTCGGCGAGGTCGACTCCGAGAGCAAGCGGGCGATCCTGGCCGCCCTCGCCGAGTCGCGGGCCGCCAGCGGTGCAATCCTGCTCGCCCAGGACCAGCCGAACGACCACCTCTCGTTCCTGATCGAGGGGACCGCCCAGATCGATCGAACCTTCGCGAACGGTCGTCGCGAAGTCATCACGACGATCACCGCGCCCTCGGTCTTCGGCACGACGTCGTTCTTCCGACCCGATCCCCCCTCCGTCGCGGTCCGGGCGACGTCCGACGTCTGGTTCCTCACGCTGAACCACCCCGAGCACGAGTCGCTCCGTCGCGATAACCCCAGGGCCGCCGAGGCGCTGGCCGTCGCGATCCTCCGGGCGCTCTCCGAGCGGTTCGACCTGATGGACCGGCTGCTAACCGACTACTTCACCCGCCACCGCAACGAGCCCGCACGCACCTCGGAATGGGCCGGCTTCCGCGCCCGCCTCTTCGACGAGGGAGGCGCGTGATTGAGGGTCCGCATCGCGGAGGGAATCCAGTCGAGCGCTTTCTCGGTGGCAGCCAGCAAACTTCTTGCTAATTCGTGGAACGCCCCCGCATGAAGAGCTGGGACCGAGGAAAAGTGCTGATTCTAATGAAAGCCAAGGCGGCGAGAGGATTTGCGTCCCCTTTTTTGGTCCTGTCCAGATAGGCTTCTGACCCGAACGGCACGTCCTCTACCTTCCAGGCGAGAATCCGGGTGATCTGGGGCACATTTATTTCGTCTGTCCGCCATGGAGACGTGCTATTATGAACGGACATTATCTCCTCGAAAGGAAAAATGAACAGGCCCTATTGGTCTCCCCCTGCCATTCCCATCAGGATCGAGCAGCCTGAGGCATTTCGTCGGTCAGATTTATCGTGATTGACGCTTCTTGAATAGAAGGCAGCAGGCGCGATCGACTCAACCTCGAATCCGGAGGCTTCTCACGTGAGAACGTTTGCCCTGGCGAGTCTCGCCATCTTCCTCGCCATCCCATCCGCGAGGGCCGACGAGCCGAAGGCCCCATCCCTCACTCCCGATCCAACGATCGCCGAGCGATACAAGAAGATCCGGGCCGAGTACGATGTCGCGATCCAGGCATTGCGGAAAGCCAATAGGGAAGAGGGATCGCGTGATAAATCCAGGGCCTCCGCGAAGCAGCCCATTGACCTGGCCGCCGAATATGCCCGGCGCGTGGTCGACCTGGCCGAGACGAAGCCCGACGACCTTGCCTCGCGCGACGCCCTGGTCTGGGCGGTCGACGTCGGCCCCCGCGACATTGGGTCCTACGGCGATCAGGTCGCCCGCGCTGGGGCGCTGCTGGTCCGCCATTATGGCGACGACCCCGAGGCCGTGCGTATTGGCCTGAACCTCGAGAACGTGGCGAGCCCCTGGAGCGAGGCCCTGCTGCTTGGATTCTACGCGTCGGCCCGGGGCCGAGAGGCGAAGGGGCTGGCCAGGCTCGCCCTGGCTCAGTACCTAATCCGCAAGGCCATGCTCGTGACCTACGCCCGGAAGACCGAGGGCCGGCCGAAGCGACGCATGTTCAACATGGCCAGGAATTCGGTCCGCGAGTTCGACCTGACCGATGAGGAATTCGCCATTCATCTCGGGCGTCGCCTGTGCGATCCCGAAGCCATCCAGGCCGAGGGTCTCTGCCTCTTCAAGGAGGTGATCTCCGATTATGCCGACATCCCGTACATCACCCGCCGCCATCGCGAGCTGGAGGCCCTGCTGAAGGAGCCCGATGCGCAACGAAACGGGCAGCCGCTGACGGCCGACGATCGTGCCGCGATCGAGAAGCGGCTCGCGCGAAGGTCCACGCTGGGAGAGGTGGCCGAGGCCCGGCTCGACGCGATGTTCAACCTGGTCGCCGGCAAGCCGGCCCCGGAGATCGAGGGCCTCGACATGAACGGCAAGCCGATGAAGCTGAGCGATTACCGAGGCAAGGTGGTGATGCTCGTCTTCTGGGGGACGTGGTGCGGGCCCTGCATGGCGATGGTTCCGCACGAGCGCGAGCTGGTCGAGCGATTCCAGGGCCGGCCGTTCGCAATGTTGGGGGTTGATTGTCTCGACAGCAAGGAAAAGGCCCGCGCGGTGATGGCCCGAGAACGGATGACCTGGCCGAGCTGGTACGACGGAAACAACGACCTGGGGCCGATCGCCAAGCGCTACCACATCCGAGGATTTCCCTCGATTTTCGTTGTCGATGCGAAGGGAATCATCCAGGGCCGAACCCCGCTGGTGGACAAGCTCATCGAGAAGCTGCTAGCGGAGATGGAGTCGAAAGCTCCCGGCCAGAGGCACGATCGACCCAGGACGGAAGCCGGCAATTGACGATGCGAAGGACGGGGGGACTAAACGGGGACGCAGTGCGCCGTGAAAAGGTCTGAGTCTTCAGCGGAACGGGAAACGGGGACGCAGCTAGAACGGGAAACGGGGACGCAGCTAGTATTGACGGGGATGGTGCAGCCAGGTAACCTGCGACTCATGCCAAGAGTCGCTCGGAACGCCCCTGGAGGCCAGGTCTACCACGTGCTGAACCGATCGGTCGGCAAGATGCACCTCTTCAGCTCGGATGCCGACTTTGAGGTGTTCCAGCGTGTGATGATCGAGGCGCATCAGCGGCACCCGATCCGCATTCTGGCCTACTGCATCCTGTCCAACCACTGGCACTTTGTGGTCTGGCCCGAGGCGGACGGTCAGGTGACCGACTTCTTCCGGTGGCTGGCCCACACGCATGCGATGCGATGGCGGGTCGCGAACCGGACCGTGGGGAACGGTCACCTGTATCAAGGCCGGTTCAAGAGTTTCCCGGTTCAGAGCGACGAGCACCTGAAAACCGTGCTGCGTTATGTGGAGCGGAACGCCCTGGGGGCCGGGCTGGTGGCGCGAGCGGAGGACTGGCGATGGGGCAGTCTGTGGGCCCGTCGACGAGGCGAGAAGGCGCTCAAGGCCATCCTGACTCGCTGGCCCGTTGAGCGGCCTCGGGACTGGACGGGTCGGGTCAATGCGCCGCTGAGCGAGCGAGAACTGGGGCGACTGCGGATCAGCATCGAACGGGGCCGACCATACGGAGACGATCGGTGGATCGAGCGGACGGCGGGCGAGCTCGGCCTGGAACATACGACGCGGCCGGAAGGCCGGCCGCCCAAGCGGAATCGAACGGGGGATGGGCCGCAAAACTAGCTGCGACCCTGTTTACCCGTCCGACCCGGTTTACCCGTCCGGCGTTCTGGTCCGGTCGGGGTCGCTTTCGCATGGGTCGTTCCTTGGCTGAAGCAGCCAGTTATACGATTCCCATTAAGACTGGACCAGCTTTTGGGGGGCAGGCCATTTCACGGCGCACTGCGTCCCCGTTTCCTGGACTCCCTCAGAATCCTCTTGGTCTGGTGCTGTCCCATCTTATGTGCCCAGTCCAGAGCGGTCTCTCCCTTGGCAGTCGTAATATCTCGGAAATCCCCATGGTCTAAGAGTCCCCGTAACTTCTCAGCCTCGCCCGCCGCAGCGGCCAAAATCACAGCGATCCATCCATAGGAGGTAGGTGGAACGATGCTAGCGCCACGGGCGAGCAATAACCTGACGTTCTCAACCTGCCCTGACTCAACTGCGGCAATCAAAGCGTTCTGGCCTTGATAATTGACAGCATCAAGGTCGGCCCCACAATCGAGAAGAATGGCAAGTCGATCGGGTAGATCATGAGACGCAGCCCTGATCATTGCCGTATTACCCACTAGATCTCTCGCATGAACATCCGCACCAAAGGATATTAAGAGAGTGATAAAACGCGTAGGCGCCACCATCAGCGGTGTGCATCCATCCTCGTCGACCGTATTCGGGTTCGCCCCAGCTTGGAGAAGTGACTCGACTAATTCCCAAGGGCAATCGACCGTCAAGAACGCGATGTCGAGAGGACGAAGATCATCACCATCTACATGGTTAGGGTCGGCACCTAAGCCCAAGAGTACTTCAACTCGATCAAAATCATGGTGAACGATGGCCTTAGCCAACTCCGATTCGATTCGGCTTTGCCGCATACCTTCTGCAAGCCTGCAAACCCCCCCCTGATTTTTTTTCATCGGTGTTCCTTATATTTACAAAATTACAATGAACCGTCTCGTAAACGCGCTGTCTGTCTTGTCAAAGAAATAGTATACGAACAATCAAGAGCCCGGCCTACGTGGACCTGAGATTACCTCCAGATTGAAATTCTTGAATTGAGCACGAAATTGCATGATAACAGTCTGGCAGGATGGACGCGGATAAAGGGGACAGAACGCGGCGGATAATGGGACGGAACGGATATTGACAATTGTCCGATATGCCACCCGGCCGACCGCCAGACCGGGTCCGACGGATCCCGCACTGGACCGATCTACCGGGCGGGGATGCCGGCGGCGCCTCGACAGGTCGGCGGCTCGTCAGATCCGTCACGACCCGGCGAGGGATACCGAACATACGGCCGACTGATTGGACGTGGTCCACACCCCTGTCCCGCGACGGGCGGAGACCGTTTGCCCTTATCGGACGTTCCACGCGGACGGATCCCGCCGCTTCACGACCGATCGGGACCATCAAGGAGTCTCCGGCTTCGCCGCCTTGGGTGTGACCGTTAACCCGGCCGCGTCCAGCTCGTACGGGCCGCCCGGAGAGGTCGCCGGCTTCAGATTTCCCTGCAACAACACGTTGACGTTTCCCGGTCCGTGCTCGGCGATCGTCTTGAGCGCCCGACGGACCGACTTGCCGTTGAGGACCACCCGCATCACCAGCGGTGTTCCCTCGACCTCCAGCTCGAGCACCGGGTTGCCGGCCGGCTGCGGCTCGGGCGGCACCAGGTCGGCCGGCAACGCCGCCGGTGGCAACAGCGTGTTCACCTTCACGCCCTTGAGCGAGATCCTTACCTTCCTGTCCATCGTACTCATGACGATACCGCCTTTCACTCGGTCTCGGTCTCCATTCAGTGATCCGGCCTCACCGCTGTCCATCCGTCGTGGATTCCTGCCGAATAGCGTGCGGATCGCCTGGAGTGATCGCGGGATTCCGCGGTCGATCTCCGGAAGCTCCGCCGGGCGGGAAATGGAGACATCCAGAATATCGACAACAGTCACGGAACGCTTCGATATCTGTCGAGGTTTCCGTGGAGTCACGGGCCTGACGTTTTGAGGGACAAATTTTCCCTGGGCGGTTCGCCGCCATCTTGCCTCACCCGAAATCACGGCGCGACCGTAAGAATCCCTGGAATGGGCCGGCTTCCGGGCTGTTTGTTTCAGGAGGGAAGAGTCGGAACCAATGGCCTGACACGAGGGAGAGTCCGATCGCGAGGGGCCACCGGTACGATCAGATTGTCTCTGCCGTTGACGCGCATGCATCGCGATCGGAGAATGAAATTCGGCGGCACCGGAACGTCACCGGTCCCCGGGCCCTCCCGCCGATCGCCGACGAGGCCGACGGAACCTTCCCATGGACCACATAGCGACGCCCGTTTCCGCGGATTGCCGGCCGGCGATCAATCGTATCCTGGCGAGTGTCCGCGATTGCTGCACCCACGGCCATCTGGTCGACGTCCGCGACTCGCTCCGGGCCGTTCTCCGCCCCGACCGGCCTCTGGTCATGCTCTGCCCGCATGCCGACGACGGCGCCATCACGGCCGCCTGTCTGCTGCATGAATACGCCGTCCGCCGCGGCCTGCCGGTCGTCGAGGTTCTGCTCTTCGCCGGTGAACGGAACGTCGCCGCCCCCTGGCTCAACGACCAGAAGAAGATCACCGTTCGCGAGGGCGAATTCCGTCTCGAATGCAACGTCCTGGGCGCCGAGGCGGTTTGCTGGAACCTCGAATCGTACAATCGTCCCGGCTACGAGCCGACCGAGGGCGATCTTGCCAAGGTCGTCGACTGGTTTGCCCGGCGACGTCCCGGCGCCGTGATTGTCCCGCCGGCCAACGACGCCCACATGGCCCACCGGATGACCCGCGCACTGGCCGCGATCGGCCTGGTCGGCGCCGGGCTGCACGACACGCTGGTCCTCTCGGGATGGACTCCCTGGGGCCCGCTCCCACAGCCGAATGCTTACTTTAGTTACGATGGCGAGGCCGAGCGCACCAAGGAATGGGCCATCCATTGCCACGCCTCGCAGGTGCTATTGACCGACTATACTCAGTATTGCTCGCATCTGGGCCGGGCTTACGCCGCGCTCACGCGTGAGTGGGCCGAAGGGCATAGCCTCACCGGCCGGGCCCATCGCAAGGAAGATCGATTCGTCGGCGTGGAACTCTTCCAGATCGAATCGTTCGACGCGGCCCGATGCCGTTCGACCCCGCCCGACCCGATTCATCTGGCCCTGGGAATCCTCGGCGGGCACCTGGCCTTCGACGATCCCGGATCGTGCGTGACGCCATTGGCGACCGCTGCCGCGACGGCACCTGCGACCCAGCCGGCTCACGCCGAGCCCGAGGCGGTCGCCGCCGTTTGATGGATCGCCCCGCGGCAGATTTTCTCCCAATCGGATTCTGACGACCCCGGCGCCTTCATCGGCGCTGCGAGGAGCCCCCGCCTTGAAAGACGCCGACGACCGTTCGCTCCGCCTGGCCGGCATGTCGGTGATCGTGGTTGAGAATGCGGCCGAGGTCTGCCGGCTCGCCGCGGACCACGTGGAGGCCGCGATCCGCTCGGCACTCGGCGCGCGAGGCCGGGCTGTCCTGGGACTGGCCACAGGCGCCACGCCCGAGGCGGTGTATGCCCACCTGGCCGATCGTCACGAGGCCGGCTCACTTTCCTTCCGCGATGTCACCACCTATAACCTCGACGAATATTACCCGATCAGCCCGATCGATCCGAGGAGCTATCGGTCGTACATGCACCGGCACCTCTTCAGCCGAGTCGACCTGGCGCCAGACCGGGCGCATGTTCTCGATGGGACCGTCCCCGAGGCGTTCGCCGCTGAGTCGGCCGCACAGTTCGACCGGTGGATTCAGGCCGACGGCGGGCTGGACTTTCAGCTTCTCGGCATCGGCCGGAACGGGCACATCGGCTTCAACGAGCCGACCGACCTCCCGGTGGAGGAAGCCCTCCGGCTCCCCACCCGGATGGTCGAGCTGCACCCGGTCACCCGCGCCGACGCGGTCCGTGAGTTTGGCTCGATCGAGGCCGTGATTCCCAGAGCCCTGACGATGGGCATCGGGACCATTCTGTCGGCCCGGTCGATCCTGATCCTCGCCACAGGTCCTCGCAAGGCCGAGGCCGTGGCCGCCGCTCTGACCGGCCCGATGACGGCCACCGTTCCGGCCTCGCTGCTGCAATCAGCGGCCGACCGCGTGGCCTGGATCCTCGACGAGCCCGCGGCACGGCTGCTGCCGGGGAGATGAGATTTCCTTGGTTTGATGTTTTCGATTCAAAATCGAAAGATTAAGGAATGTGTGATAGCTGAGCGGTGATTAGATGCTCCAGTCGTGGGGAGCCGCTCGGTCGGCGAGGTGGGCCAGAGTGGTCCGCTCAAGAACGGTACGCTCGGCAACACGAACCTCGTCCCAGACGGGATCAAGAATCGCCGCGCCAGGGCGGTTCGCCTGACCGGAGGCGCGGACGGAGAGATCGGGGCCGTCGATCGCCTCAAGGATCTGCGCCATCGAGATCGCCGATGCCGGCCGAGCGAGATGATATCCACCCGAGGCCCCGCGTCGGCTCGTCACCAGTCCCGCTCCCTTGAGCCGGAGCAGGATCTGCACGAGATACCGCTCGGGGATGCCGAACTCCTCCGAGATCTCCCGAATTCGCATCGGCGGAGATTCCGAAGCCTGCCGCGCGAGGGCCACCAGCGCCAGGCAGGCGTATTCGGCCTTCGCCGAGATTTTCATTTTCTTGATACTTGGTAATTGGCAGATTGTAGATGGTAATTTGTTCCTGGTAATGGGTAGCCAGGGAGGCCATTTGGCAGCCACGCTGGCACGTCTGGTAGAGAACCAATTACCAATTACAAAGAACAAATTAGAGTTGCGAACTATCGAGTGAGTGCAGGCCGCATTCGGTCTTGGCCTGGCCGGCCCATCGGCCGGCGCGGTCGTCGTCGCCCGCGGCGACCGGCTTCGTGCAGGGCCAGCATCCGATCGAGGGATAACCTCGGTCGTGCAGCGGGTTGTACGGCACGTCGTGGGCGGCGATGAAGGCCCAGACATCGCGCTTGGTCCAGTGGAGCAGGGGATTCACCTTGACCAGTCCGAACTTCGGGTCGGGTCCGACGATCGGGGCGGCCGCGCGGTCCGGCGACTGGTCGGCGCGGATCGCCGTGATCCAGGCGTCATATCCCACCAGCGCCCGACGGAGCGGAACGATCTTCCGGTCGTAGCAGCACTGGTCCGAGTTCGCCACGTAGAGCGGCCCGCCGTGCTTCGCCTCGTACTCCGGAACGGATAACTCTGCCCCCACCATCTCGACCTCGATCCCGTAACGATCGGCGATCCGGTCGCGCAGTTCGAGCGTCTCCGGGAACTGATAACCCGTGTCGAGGTTGAAGACCCGGACCTTCGGCTCGATCTCCGCGAGCATGTGCAGCAGGATACAGCCCTCCGGCCCGAACGCCGTCGCCATCGTCAGCCGGGGGTGGAATCGCTCCACCGCCCATCGGACGATCTCCCTCGGCGTCGCCCCCTCGAGCTGCGAGTGGGCCTCTCTCCAGTCCTCGGTCGCCGGTGTCGCCAGTGCCGAATTCACGGGTCTTCGTCCTTTCCGTTCCCGGACACGTCCTCCAGGGTTGCGACAATCTTAGGTATCCTGGTCATCAAGGTCAAGATTCTGGCGAGGTCCGCGCAAAACAATGGCCCCGGCGGATCGTCGCGGATCCTCCGGGGCTTTGTGTGGTGGGGTTGCAGGTAGGCGGGAAGTCAGGCGACGCCCGACGGGAGCGACCACTCGGGAGCGGACCGTTCGTAGCGATCGATCTCGGGTTCGTGGGCCATGGTCTCGGCGATCGCGTCGAGACCATGGAGCAGCCGATGGCGCTGTGATTCGGGAACCTGGAAGGCCAGGCTCGCGGCGGGGATGCCGTCGACGGGCTCGATGGTGATCTTCTGCTGGCGGAGGTCGATGGTGGCCTCGGCGCGGCCGGGGGCAGTGTGGCTAGCCTTGGCAATCATCTCCCAGTCGGCCTGGGGGAGTTCGATCACGAGCAGGCCGTTGTTGAAGGCGTTCGACTCGAAGATATCGGCGAATCCCTCGCCGGGCACGGGAGCGATGACCGCCCGGAATCCGGCCTGTTGCACGGCCCAGACCGCATGCTCTCGGCTGGATCCGCAGCCGAAATTTCGGCCGACCACCAGGATCGTCGCGTCCTTGAGTGCCGGGTCGTTCAGCGGAAATTCGGGGTTCTCCGGGCCGTGACGCTCCGGGTCGTCGATCTCCGGGGCACCGCCGGGGGCGTAGCGCTTGTCGGCGAAGAGCAGGGGGCCGAAGCCGGTCCGCTCGATCCGTTTCAGGTAGCGCGCGGGGATGATCAGGTCGGTGTTGACGTCGGTCCAGTCCAGGAGGGCCAGCCGGCCTCGGTGCGTGACGAACGGTTCCATTTTTTTTAAATCTGGAATCTGAGAATTGGAAGCGATTTTCCGCCTGATTAGACCAGGTGGCGAACGTCGGTAAAGTGGCCGGTGACGGCGGCGGCGGCGGCCATGGCCGGGCTGACCAGGTGCGTTCGGCCGCCGGGGCCTTGACGTCCCTCGAAGTTCCGGTTGCTGGTGCTGGCCGATCGCTGTTTTGGCGTGAGCTTGTCGGGGTTCATCCCGAGGCACATGCTGCACCCGGACTGTCGCCATTCGGCGCCGGCCTGGGTGAAGATTCTGTCGAGCCCTTCGGCCTCGGCCTGCATCCGGACCTGCTCGCTGCCGGGGACGATCATGGCGCGGACGCCGGGGGCGGTCTTTCGGCCGCGGAAGATGCTCGCCGCGGTGCGCAGGTCCTCGATCCGGCCGTTTGTGCACGACCCGATGAAGACGAGATCGACCGGGATTTGCTCGACGGGTGTCCCGGGTGTGAGGCCCATGTATTCGAGGGCGCGCCGGGCGTCGTCGGGGCTGGCGAATGGTACATCTTCGGGATTGGGGACGACGCCCGTGATGTCGACCGTCATTGCTGGGGTCGTTCCCCAGGTGACCTGTGGGACGAGCGAGCCGGCATCGATCGTGATTCGGCGATCGAAGGCCGAGGAGTCGTCGGTGCGGAGGGTCTTCCAGTCGCGGATGGCCGCGTCGAGCGTTGCGCCCTTCGGGGCGTAGGGGCGAGATCCGCGGGCGATGTAATCAAAGGTGACGTCGTCGGGCGCGATCATCCCGGCGCGGGCGCCGGCCTCGATCGACATGTTGCAGATGGTCATCCGGCCTTCCATCGAGAGGGCCTCGATGGCCGGCCCGTAATACTCGATCACCTGGCCGGTGGCACCGCCTGTCCCTATTTTGCGGATGATCGCGAGGATGATGTCCTTGGGTTCGAGCCCCGATCCGAGCGTTCCGGTGACCTCAATCCCAAGCGATTTCGGACGGGCGCCCTGCCAGAGGGTCTGGGTGGCGAGGACGTGTTCAACCTCGCTGGTCCCGATTCCGAAGGCCAGCGCCCCGAAGGCGCCGTGGGTGCTGGTGTGGCTGTCGCCACAGACGATTGTCAGGCCGGGGAGGGTCAGGCCAAGCTCGGGGCCGATCACGTGGACGATCCCTTGCCGTCCGCTCTGAATATCCAGCAGCGAGACGCCGAACTCCCGGCAGTTCGCCCGGAGGACCTCCACCTGCCGACGTGAGAGCGGGTCGCGGATGTCGAGCTGATTCTCGGTCGGGACGTTATGATCGACCGTCGCATACGTCAATTCCGGCCGTCGGACCTTCCGTCCGGCGAGCCGAAGTCCGTCAAACGCCTGTGGACTCGTGACCTCGTGGATCAGGTGCCGATCAATAAAGAGGAGCGTGGCGCCCTCGGCGGCCCGGATGACGTGTCGGTCCCAAACCTTCTGGAAGAGTGTCTGAGGCATGTTCTCGATCGACCTCGGATGCGGCTGCGACCCCGCGATCACCGCGCGGCAACGGGTAGAGGGCGCCGACCGGTCCACGGCCGGCTCGCACCACCAGCCCGCCCCGGGTCGACCTCTCCCGATTGTCGCACCCACTCGACCCGCGGACAAGGCCATCCGCTTCGCCTGGTCCCCGAGCCGATTCGTCGCCACGTTTGACCGCGGCCATCGCGACGGTTACGATCCAGCAATCGGGGCCTCGCCAACGCACCGTAATATGCGCTGGTCGCCCCGTGCCTGGCACCATCCCATCTCTTTCGAAAGGAGCCGGCCATGCCACTGTACGAGGTCGAGACGACGTCGCATATCATGATTGCGTGCGTTGACGACGAGTCGGGGGCGCGGAGCTTTGCGGCGGAACATTACCCGAGCGAGGAAGTCGTCCGGGTGAGCCACCGTCCGAGGGACGCCTGGGTGATTTCCAAGAATTTGCTGGGGATTTCGGGGACCGATGGCGATGTCTGCCAGACGGCCCGGGATTGCCTGGCGAAGGCGCAGGGAGACAAGTTGCACGCCGTCCGGCTGTACATGCAGTCGACCGGGACCGATCTGGACGGAGCGCGAAGGGTCATCGAGTCGAACATGGTTCGGGGGTGGTAGGTTTTCGGTTTTCGGTTTTCAGTTTTCAGTGAATGACCAGCCAGCGTGTGCTTTCCGAAAGATCCAGCCGAATTCCTGGAGGAGTCGGCTCCAGTCGGCAATGGTCTCAGCGTTAGACCAGGATCATCCGGATCGGGAGCAGGAACTCCTTCCTCCATCGACTCCTTTGGAAGATGATCCCGACCCGACGGGAGAATCAGCGACTGAACACTGACCACCGATCACTGACCACTGACCACCCGAGAGAGAGGGTTTCCGCCGGTCGGGGGCGCGGACGCGAGGGGCGACGCGACCCGTCGGCGGGAGGTGAGAGAAGGGACGCTGCCGGCCGTTTCCGGCCGCGATCTGGAAAGGTTGGGAGCGATGCCGTCGCGGGTGATCTCGCTGATTCTGGGGGGAGGCCGCGGTACCCGGCTGTACCCACTGACCAAGTCGCGGAGCAAGCCGGCGGTCCCGATTGCCGGCAAGTACCGCCTGATCGATATTCCGGTCTCGAACTGTATTCATTCCGGTCTGAACCGGATTTTCGTCCTGACCCAGTTCAACTCGGTCAGTCTGCACCGGCACATCTACAACACCTACAAGTTCGACCCCTACGGCGGTGGGTTTGTCGAGATCCTGGCCGCGCAGCAGACCATGGAGAATGAGTCGTGGTATCAGGGGACGGCCGACGCCGTCCGGCGGAATATCCCCTATTTTACCGAGGGGAATCACGACCTGGTGCTGATTCTCTCGGGCGATCAGCTCTACCGGATGGACTTCCGCGAGATGATCCGGACCCATAGCGAGAATCACGCCGCGGTGACCATCGCCGCCCTGCCGGTGGCCGAGGCCGAGGCGAAGGCGTGCGGGATCATGGTGATCCGGGCCGACGGCCAGGTGGTCGATT
Organism: Planctomycetales bacterium; assembly: GCA_027449865.1. Lineage (GTDB taxonomy): Bacteria > Planctomycetota > Planctomycetia > Isosphaerales > Isosphaeraceae > JAKAUH01. The sequence goes on along the minus strand of DAIDKV010000179.1, from coordinate 32,615 downwards.
TCGAGGAGAAGCCCAAGACACGCGAGAAGCTCGACCGGGTTCGCACCGATCCAAACTGGCTCCAGCGGCTGGGCCTGAACGCCACCGGCCGCCCCTATCTGGCGAGCATGGGCATCTACCTGTTCAACCGATCGACGCTGGTCGACCTGTTGAACTCCAGCGAATCGGCCGACTTCGGCCACGAGCTTCTGCCCCAGACGATTCGCAACCACCGCGTGCAGGCGCACCTGTTCGACGGCTACTGGGAGGACATCGGCACGGTGGGCGCCTTCCACAAGGCAAACATCGAGCTGACCCGCGACGAGCCGCCCTTCGACTTCAGCCACGAGGATGGCCCCATCTTCACCCGGCCGAGGTTTCTTCCCTGCTCCCGAATCCTGGGCGCGACGGTACGCAATAGCCTGATTTGCGATGGATCGGTGATCTCTCCTGGCTCGGTGATCGAGAATTCGGTCATCGGCGTTCGGGCACGGATCGGCGAGAATGTGACGATTCGCGACTCGTACATCATGGGGATCGACTTTCTGGAGAATCCCTCCGGCCAGTTCTCGCTGGATTCTTCGGGCCCCCCGCCGCTGGGGATCGGCGCGAACTCGGTGATCGAGCGCGCGATCATCGACAAGAACGTCCGAATCGGGCGCGACGTCCGAATCATCAACCAGGCCGGCCACGACCACACCGAGGAAACGCCGACCCACGTGATCCGGGACGGCATCGTGGTGACCCACAAGGGGATCGTTATCGAGGACGGAACCCAGATCTGAATAGTCACCCATGACCTATTTTTAAGTATCAATCCCAGGATAAAAATGCCCGATCCGGCGATCCGAGTGAGCGGTCTGCGAAAGGTGTACCGGGGACGAAGCGGTCCAGTGACGGCGGTCGACGGGATCGATCTGGAGATCGGCCGCGGCGAGTGCTTCGGGCTGCTCGGTCCCAATGGCGCGGGGAAGACCACGACGGTCGAGATCCTGGAAGGACTCAATGAGCCGACCTCGGGCGAGGTCGAGGTTCTGGGCCTCCGCTGGTCGGCCGACGAAAAGGCGATCCGCGAGCGAATCGGCGTGACCCTCCAGGAGACCCGGTTGCCGGACAAGGAGACCGTCCGCGAGATCGTCCGGACGTTCCGAAGCTTTTACCGGGAAGGTCTTGATCCCGAGGACGTGATCGGCCGGGTGGCGCTCGAGTCAAAGGCCAACGCCTTCATCGAGCAGCTCTCCGGCGGGCAGCAGCAGCGCCTCGCCGTGGCGCTCTCGATGGTGGGTGACCCGGAAATCCTCTTCCTCGACGAGCCGACGACGGGCCTCGATCCGCAGTCACGCCGGCAACTCTGGGACCTGATCCGTGGGCTTGGCGAACGGGGACGGACCGTCGTTCTGACCACGCACTACATGGACGAGGCCGAGCGGCTCTGCGATCGGGTCGCGATCGTCGACCGGGGCAAGGTGATCGCAATCGGCTCGCCGGCCGAGCTGATCGCCCGGCTCGGCGGGGAACACGTCGTCGAGTTTGCACTGGCGGGCGAGGGTCCGCCACCGCCAGGCTCTGACTTCGCCGGCCTGGACTCGGTCCTGGCGGTCCGAGACGAGGCCGACGGCTACTCGCTGACCGTGGCCGAGCCCCACCGGGCGATCCCCGCGCTGCTCGACGCCCTCGACCGGATCGGCCGACCGATGGCCCGCCTCACCACGCGCCACGTCAGCCTGGAGGATGTCTTTGTCTCGCTGACGGGCCGGCATCTTCGCGACGACGAAACCGGCGAGAGAGCCCCCGCGCCCCGGAGAGGCCGGCGCCGGCGAGGATAGGACCGGAATCTTGATTCTTCGTTTGATGGTCACTGTGGAACAGGCAACTGGAAAAAGTGAAGAATCGAGAATCGAGGACAACGAACAGGAAAGACTCGGGATGGCCGATGGAGGGGCGAGGACCCGAGGCCGCCGAACCGACCCACCCCACGGACCGAACATGCTTCAGAACTCACCGCTCTTTCAGCTTTACGCGACGCGGATGCGCGACTTTTACCGGCAGCCGGCTCGGATTTTCTGGGTCTACGGCTTCCCGACACTCCTGGCGATCGTGCTGGGGACCGCGTTTCAGAACCGGGAGGCCGAGCCGATTTCGATCGACCTGGTCGAGGGGCCGGGCGCCTCGTGGGTGGATTCGGCGTTAGGGGCGCACAACGAGGCTCTGGCCCGCGACCGGGTGAGCGGGTTGCGGAAGGATGTCCCCGAGGTCCTGCTCCGGCGGGCACCGGAGGCCGAGGCGATCAAGCGGCTGAACACGGGCAAGACGCCGCTGGTGATCGAGCCGAAAGGGTCGGAGTCGATCGTCTACCGCTACGATCCGACCCGGCCCGAGGCGGCCGCCGCTCGCCAGACGGTTGACGAGATTCTCCAGCGTGCGCGGGGACGGAAGGATCCGGTCGTGACGTCGAACCTTCCGGTCCAGGAGCGGGGCTCACGTTACATCGACTTCCTGATTCCCGGCCTGATCGCGGTCAACACAATGGGTGGCGGGCTCTGGGGACTTGGCTTCCTGCTGGTGAATCTGCGGATCGGCAAGCTGCTGAAGCGGTTCGTCGCCACGCCGATGCCCCGTCGGGATTTCCTGCTGGCCCTGCTGGGCGCCCGACTGACGTTCCTGGTCCCCGACCTCACCGTGCTCCTGCTCCTCGGCACGCTGATGTTCGGCATGCCGATCCGAGGGAATCTGGGGCTGGTGATTCTGGTCGACGTGGCCGGGGCGCTGGCCTTCGCCGGGATCGGCCTGCTGGTCGCCTGCCGGACCAGTACCACTGAGGCTGTCAGCGGGCTGATGAACCTGGTGATGCTCCCGCAGTGGCTGTTCTCGGGCGTCTTCTTCGCGACCGATCGCTTCCCCGACTCGGCCCAGCCGTTCATCCAGGCCCTCCCGCTGACTCAGACCGCCGGCGCCCTGCGCCGGGTGATCCTCGAGGGCGCCGGGCTGGTCGAGGTGGCCCCCGCGCTGGCGATCCTCGGCGCCTGGGCGGTCGTCACCTTCGTCCTGGCTCTCCGCTACTTCAAGTGGACCTGACGTCTGCTGGAAGTTGGGCTCGCGGAGCAATCGGCGGAGGTCGGCCCATCGCCCTCGCGTTCTGGGCCGGGCCGCGAGGGCGGGGATATCGACCTCGTCAATCAGGTGGCCGAAGAATGTCGCCTTGGCGAGGATCTCCAGGTCGACCATGGCCGTGGACGATTGCAGCGGGATGGCTGCCAGTTTCTCCAGCCGGTGGAGTCGGCAGGGCGAGTGGACGTCGCGAAGCGGGACGGCGAAGACAGCCCGGCGCGGCCAGGTCGCCAGCCATCGGGCGAGCTTGTGTCCCGGCCTTCGGCCGATCACGTGGTCACAGTGGTCGATGGCTTCGAGGAGAGGCTTGACATGGGCCGCGGTGACCGGCTCGTCGGCTGTCACGACGAGGACCAGCGGGAGATGCGCGCCCTCCAGGCCGATCCGGATGGCCTGGTCGAGGGCCTGGCCCTCGATCGAGATCAGCCGAGTCTCAACAGTCCGCCCCTCGGATTCGAGGGCCTCGATCGCGGGTTCGAGGATTGTCGAGGCGCGGTCGTCGGGCAGGTCGGTGAGCAGGAGAACCCGGACGCCGGCCCCGGGCATCGGCTCGCGCCGGAAATGGCGGAGAAAGGGATCGTCGAATTCCTCGCTGGTGGCCATGAACGCTCCAGGAGCCGGCGATCGGGCTTGTCAGGCGAGGGAGGGGCGGCCGGCTAGCCAGCCCTCGACCGCCCGGCGATAAGCTTCCCAGAGTCGACCGGCGACCGGTCCGGGGCTCCCCGCGGCAATTCTCCGATCGTCCACACGGACAACGGGGACAACCTCCGTGGTCGTCCCGACCAGAATCACCTCGTCGGCCGCGGCCAGTTCGTCGAGCGTCACCCTTGTTTCGGCGAACGGGATTTCCAGCGGCTCGATCAGCCGGAGGACCAGTTGCCGGGTCGTCCCGGGAAGGATCTCGGGGCCTTCGGGCGTTCCCTCGATCCGACCGCCGCGCACCCAGAGGAGCGAGGTATGCGTCGACTCGGTGACATATCCGTCGGCGTCGATGAGGACAGCCTCATGGCAGCCGGCGCGGTGGGCGGCTTCGGTCGCGATGCAGTTGCCGAGAAGGTTGGTGGTCTTGATGTCGCACCGTTTCCAGCGCAGGTCGGGATGGCTGAGCAGCCGGGCGCCTGACTCTCGGAGTCGGGCGGTGGCCGAATCGTCATAAGGCCGGACGACGATCAGCTCGGTCGGTTCGACGGGAGGGTCGGGGTAGGCGTGCGCCCGGGGCGCGACCCCTCGCGTGATCTGCATGTAGACCGTTCCCTCGCCGACGCCCGATGCGGCGATGGTCTGGTGGACACGATCGATGAGGCGGTCGATGTCGACGGGCGGGAACTCCAGCTCGGCGAGGCTCCGGCGGAGTCGGGCAAAGTGGGCGTCTTCGAGCCAGCACCGGCCCGCGTAGATCCGGCAGACCTCGTAGACCGCGTCGCCGAAGAGGAAGCCGCGATCCCAGACGGGGACGCGCGCCTGCTCGACGGGCATCGTCTCTCCATTGAGGCATGCCAGAACCTGCATCCGCCGCTCCCCCCCCGTGATCGATCCCGAAATCAAAGCACGACCCCCGCGGATCGAGATCGTGCCAGGATAATCGGACGGGCGTGGATGGGCAATGGTGACAGGTACGGCCCGAGGAGTCGGAGTGTCTGTCTGCTCCTCGCGTGCGGGATCCACAGTGCCGCATCCTTCCGTATCCGAGAGGCTTGCGTTGTCGTTGCAACTTTTGCGGGACACCCATGATTGCACCGGGCAGGTGGCCGTTATTTCGGCCTCTTGACCAAGCGGATTCGTCGTCCGCGTGGCCTCGTGCGGTCTCCACGCTGGCTCGGCGCGCACCGCGATCACGGATCAGCCTGCCTCGGCTCTCGTTTTCTGTCCCTCAGACCGCGTCCGTCGGATCTTCCTCGGCCTGGGCACGCAACGCCGCGGCGATCGGGCTCAGGCTGATTTTGCCCAGCGTCCCCTCACGCCGCGGCGCCTGGGCCATCGGGTTCACGACGCCCCGGTTGTGGGCCAGGATGTCGCGGGTCGCCTTCGCCTCGGCGAACCGCTCGAGCTGCTCGTCGGTCGGGACGCCGAGCTTGACGCGGTCGTTGATGTAGCGGAACCAGGCCGTCGGCCGCTCGTATTTGAGGGCGTTCAGCTCCCGATCAATGACGGCCCGGAGGATGGCCTCGCGATCGGGGGCGTCTATGACCGTCGCCAGGTCGACGGGTTTCCGCTCCTTGTTGGGGATGCCGGCGGGATGGGCCGCGAGCCAGAGGCGGAGGAACTCGAAGACGAAGTCCTCGAAGAGGGCGATGAAGTGCTGGAAGACGGACTCGGCGAGGAGGATGGACTCGTAATGCCCCGACAGGTCCATCAACAGCTTCTCGTTCACGGTCGTCCCCGTTATCAGGTTCCTGACGGTGAAGCGGATGCCACGCCTGGCTTGCGCCCTCAAGAGGCGCCAGCTCAGTCTCGTGTGGTGATAGTCGTCATGCGCCGCCATCAGATCGGCCTGAATCCGATTCGAGAGGTCCTGGATCTCGACGCCGAGCGACACGACCAGCACCTCGCCTTCAAGGGATGTCGTCCAGGGCCGCCTGGATCCGCGCCGCGTCTATATATCGGCTGAAGTTGATGGTCGTCGTCTCGGGCTCATCATCGATCGAGATGGCCCCAGTAGGAGATCCCCGCTCGATCGAGTCGCCTGCAGACCTCTTCAACCTGACTCAAGGGAAGGTCGATGTAAGGCGCCGCGTCAGGTAAGGCCGAGACGCAGAGCCGTTGTCCGTTGGATGTGTCTATCATCCTCTCCATCCCTCCTCCGGACTGATCATCCCGTCGAATCGCCGCATCCATTTTCCCCCCAACCCCCACGCCAGGCAATCGGGATTCGTTGGGAATCCATGACATGATGAGCGCGGGCAGCCTCTCCAAGTTAGGAGACTTTCCCCCGACCAGCAACCGGGGCATAATACTTCGACCGCGACATCGCCCCCCCGGTTCGCGGTCGCGATCCTTGCTGCTCACCGCAACGCATCCGTCCCGGAGACAGGCCGCCCATCATGAGTCGCTTCATCCGGTCCGCGGTTTGTCTCGTCGTCGCGGTAATCGGGGGATCCGACCGCTCCCGCGCCGGCGATTACAGCTACTTCCACGAGAACGTCATGGGGACGTCGCTCGAGCTGCGCGTCCGGGCGGTCGACGAGGCCGCGGCGCGCCGGGCCGAGGGGGTGGTCCTCGACCGGATCGATCGCCTCTCGGCGATCCTGAGCGGGTACGACCCGACCAGTGAATTCCGGCGATGGCACGACGCCCCGCGCGGATGCTCAACGGTCTCGCCTGAATTGTTCGAGGTCCTGCGGGCGTCGGACGAGTGGCGTCAACGGACCGGCGGTGCCTTCGATCCGAGGGTCGGCGCACTCTCTCGACTCTGGGTCGAATCGGCCCGTCGCGGCTACCTTCCGACTTCCGGCGAGCGAACCCGCGCCCGATCGGCGATCGCCGAGCCGGCCTGGCGGCTCGATCCAGTCTCGGGGACGGCCGAGCGCCTCTCGGACGCGCCGATCACCCTCGACGGGATCGCCAAGGGGTACATTGTCGGCCGGGTCTGCGACGCCGCGATGGCCGAGGTTCCCGGGGTTTTCGGAGTTTTGCTCAACGTCGGCGGCGATCTCCGCGTTCGGGGTCAGATTGGTGGGACGATCGGGATCGCCGCGCCCTGGGCGGATTCCGAATCCTCCGAGCCGCTGACGTTCATTGACGTCCAGGATCGCTCGGTCTCCACCAGCGGGAACTCCCAGCGCGGGTTCCGGATCGGCGGCCAGTGGTATTCGCACATCCTCGATCCAAGGACCGGCCAGCCCGTCGATCGCGTGACCGAGGCCGTCGTGATCGCCGAACGCGGGATGGATGCCGACGCCCTCGCCACCGCGCTGAACGTTCTCGGGCCCGAGGAAGCGAGCCGGCTTGCGGGATCGATGCCTGGCGTCGAGTTCCTTGTCGTCGAGAAGGACGGGACGACCACCCGGAGCCCCGGCTGGCACCGATACGAGCGTCCGGCACCCACGCTGCTGGCCTCGGCCGACGACCCGGGCAAGGATCCGGGCCAGGGCGGTCTCGCAAGGAAGACGGCTGAGGGTAAGCCCTGGAATCCCGATTTCGAGATGGTGGTTCACTATGAGGTGAACCGTCCCGACGACGGAGGTCGGTATCGTCGGCCGTACGTGGTCGTCTGGGTCGAGGACGCGAAGGGAAATCTGGTGCGGACGCTCTCGCTCTGGGTCTCGATGGGAGGCGCCGGTCCGTTTCAATGGATGCCGGACCTGAAGCGATGGTACGCCGCCGACACCGATCGGAAACTCCGCGACAAGAAAGAGCTGTTCTACAGCCTGGCGCGGCCGACACGCCCGCCGGGGAAGTACCGGGTCATCTGGGACGGCAAGGACAATTTCAAGAAGCCCCTGCCGGCTGGCGAGTACACGATCACGATCGAGGCCGCGCGCGAGCACGGGACCTATCAGGAGATTCGCAAGAAGGTCGCCGTGGGCGAGACCCCGTTCACCGAGGAACTCAAGGGAAATGTCGAGATCCGATCCGCCTCGATCGAGTATCGCCGAAAGCCTGCGACGAAATAGCCCGGAGCCTGGCGACCGGTCGAGGCCCGGGACGTCGCGGCTGCGCACTCTGAAGATCAGGACCGTCAAGCTGACCCTCTGGCTTCACATTTACGTCTCGATGTTTGGGCTTGCGGCGGTCCTCTTCTTCAGCGTGACCGGGATCACTCTCAACCACCCCGACTGGTTTTTCGCCGGCTCTGAACGGCAGGAGCAGGCTGAGGGACAGCTCGAAGCGAAGTGGCTGCGCGGTCCCTCGGGGACGTCGGATGCGGAGGGGTCGAGCGGGGTCGCGAAGCTCGAGATTGTCGAGCACCTTCGGCAAGAGCACGCGATCCGCGGGGCGCTCGTCGATTTTCGGGTTGAGGAGGCGGAATGCACGGTCACCTTCAAGGGCCCGGGCTATGCCGCCGACGCCTTCATCGACCGCGACTCCGGCCACTATAATCTGACGCAGACTTCTCACGGCTTTGTCGCGGTCATCAACGATTTGCACAAGGGGCGTGACACGGGGCCGGTCTGGTCGGTCGTGATTGATCTCTCGGCGGTTGTCCTGACAATCATCTCAGCGACAGGCCTGATCCTGATCTTCTTCCTCAAGCTTCGTCGCGTTCCGGGGCTGGTCATTGGCCTGCTTGGCGCGGCCGCTCTGGTGGCGATCGCGATCCTCCTGGTGCCGTGATTTCGAGGAGTGGCCTGGAGTATCGAGAAGCCCGAGGAGCCGTGCGATGGCCCAAGGCAAGAATCGGCCGGCGATCGGGATCCGAGTGCTGCTGATCGCCTCGGCCGTGGCCTTTCTCGGCTTCCGGCTCGCGTGGGGGATCGGTCGTGAAGATGTCGAGCCGTACGAGTCGCCGCTGATGATGTCCGTGGCCCGGCAGCTTGTCGCCGGACCTGGGGAGTTGTACGGTCCCTACGGCCATACGAACCCGCTGGTCCTGATCCACGCGCCGATGTATTACCGGGTTTCGGGACTGCTGGCCTGGCCGATCTGGAAGGCCGGTCTTCACCCGGTCGAGGCGGCGAGGTTGGCGGGGCGGCTGGTCTCCGCGGTGGGGTTGCTGGCAACCCTCGCCGCCGCCTATCGGCTTGGCCGGATCGGAGGACGTTCGCAGGACGCCGGACTGTGGGCCGCGCTTCTGGTCGCCTCGTGCCCTGCGCTGGATGCCTATCCGTTCGCGGTTCGGCCGGACCTTCTCGGGGTGGCGCTCCAGACCTGGGGTGTCGCGCTGACGCTCGAATCGATCGGTGAGGACCGTCGCCGGCTTGTCGCGGCCTCGATCTTCTTCGGGCTGGCCGCCTGCGTGAAGCAACATCTGGTTGTGGCATGGGGCGTGATGATCGCGATCGCCACGTTGAGGGGGCAGCCTCGGCCATCCTCGGTCGCGCGGCTGATGGGGCCGGGCCTCGCGACGGCGGGGCTGCTGTACGCGGTCGAGGCGATCATCACGGGCGGGCGTCTGTGGGACTCGGCATTTGTCGTGGCGTCGGGCGTCGGACGGGTCCACCCCGGCGATGGGCTCCACGTCGCAACGGTACTCGCGGCGGTGGCTGGCAAGGCGGCTGGGCTCTCGGCGGCGGCGGTGGCGGCCTCGGCCCTCGGAGGCGCTGGTGTGGGGCTGGTCGGCGCTCTCGCGGGGCTCTCGATCGCGCAGGTCTTCTGGCCAGGTCCGTGGGTCACGACGATCCTCCCCGCGCTCTCGATGGCTGGCCTGGCGATCGGCCTGGCCGGTTGCGCCCGCGCTGGTCGGGTCGAGGGGATGCTGGGTGCCTGTCTCGTGGCCGAGCTGGTGGTGGTGATCGTTCTCTCGTGGTCGTCGAGCGGGGCCTGGATCAACTATGCGATTCCGATGATCCCGCTTGCCTCGGCGATGATCGCCCGGCCGATGATCGCTGCCGCGGAGGGCGCCGGTTGGCCTGGTCAGACGATCGTGGCGACGGCGGTCGTCGCGGTGCTGGCCTCGGCCTGGATGGACGCGAAGGTCGAGGCGACTCGTCGGTCGGCCGAGCATCGTGACCTGGCCCGCGTACTGGAGACGGCGGGGGTGTCGCCCTCGGCGATCGTCTTTGGCGACCGGCCGTCTCGGAACCGGATGACGGGCCGGCTCGACCTGGTCTTCGACGACTGGTTGTATCCGGTCTTCGAATCGAGGAAACTGGCCGAGCCACGTTCGCGATGGCTTGGGCCGAGGATTCGTCCCGAGGCGGGAGTCGGGGCTGTCGTTCTCGAATCAGAGGGCGACCGGATCGAGGGTCTGCCGGGATCGCTTCTGGAGCGGGGATACCGCCGCGCTGGGCGGGCCGGTCGATTCTGGGTCTGGGTCGGGTTTCCTGGGATGCCATGAGCGAGCCGAGTCCGAGCCATCCGAGCCGCGCAGAGGGTTGGGAGCCGGCCGCGATCACGGCGGCGCTCGCGATCACGGCGGCGCTTGCGATCGGCTACTGGGCGGGGCGCGGTCTAGGCGCGGCCGATACCGAGGCGATGGAATCGCCGCTGATGATGGCGGTCGCCCGCCAGTTGACCGCGAGCCCGCGAGAGTTGTACGGTCCCTACAGCGGCACGAACCCGCTGGTCCTGATCCACGCGCCTCTGTATTACCGGGTAGCGGGACTGTTGGCCTGGCCGATCTGGAAGGCCGGTCTTCACCCGGTCGAGGCGGCGAGGTTGGCGGGTCGGCTGGTCTCCGCGGTGGGGTTGCTGGCGACCCTCGCCGCCGCCTATCGACTGGGTCGGATTGGGGGGCGTTCGCGTCGATCGGGTTGGTGGTCGGTCCTGCTTCTGGCCGCCTCGCCGATGCTCGCGGGCTTTCCGTTCGCGGTTCGGCCGGACCTTCTCGGCGTGGCGCTCCAGACCTGGGGCGTTGTGCTGACGCTCGAATCGATCGGCGAGGACCGTCGCCGGCTTGTCGCGGCGTCGATCCTGTTTGGGCTAGCGGTCTGCGTGAAGCAACATCTGGTTGTGGCATGGGGCGTGGGCCTTCTGGTGACGCTCACGGGTCGATGCGGAACGGGGGCACTCGCACGTCTGGCCTTGCCGGGGATCGCGACGGCCCTGGTGATCTACGGAATGGAATGGGTTGTCACGAGCGGGCGGATCTGGGACGCGGCGTTCATGGCCGCCTCGCGGATCGGGCACCTTCATCCGGGCGGCCTGGACATGGTGATCATCCTTTTCTTGATGATCGTGGATCGATCCGCCGGGGCGTGGGCCATGATCGCCGTGGGAGTGCTCGGCGTCGCGGCGAGCGGGCCGGGGATCCGAAGGTCGGTCGCGACTTTTGGCACCTCGGTGTACTCCATGGGACTTTTTGTGGGGACGGCTGCCCATTTTTACTATACGGGTCCGAGGTCCGGCGCGGCACTTTTTCTTGCAATTACAATCGTGGTTACTCTGACTTTGGTAACCTGTGTTCTTTTGAGAAATTATTCCTGGAGCGACGTTGTTCTGGCGGTCTGCCTGGGGGCCGAACTGGCGATGGCGGCGATTCTCAGCCACAACAGTGCCGGCGCCTGGGTGAATTATGGGATTCCGGCGTCGGTCTTCGCGTCGGTCCTGGGCGCCCGCGCGGTTGTCTCGGCGATTGAGCGGGGGACGCCTCGGTTGGTCCAGCGGGCGATGGTCGTGGCGTCGGCGGTTGTTGTGTTCGCGGACCTCACGGTGGTGAGGGAAGCCACCTGGGAGACGGACCGGCTCCGATCGCTCACCACAAGCCTGTACGAGAACGGACCAGTCGCACGGTCATCGATGTTCTTCACGGACCGGCCGGGCCTCAATCGGCTGAACGGCCGGCTCGAACTGGTTTATGACGACTGGCTCTACCCGGTTTTCGAGGTCGAGGGTCTGGCCGAGCCGCGGGCGCGATGGCTTCCCCGCGTGATCGCCACGGATCCCGTTCGCGCGGTCATCAACCCGACACCCAATCCCGTGATCCCCGGGACCTCGATCGACCTTCGCCGGTTCCGCTACCGGCCGGGACCGAGTCTTGATCCGTATTTTTACATGTGGGTACGCTGATTATCGAGGTGAGGGTCTCCGATTGCCGCGAGCGTGACCCTTCCGGGCGCGACTTTCGGCTGTTACAATCGTCAGGAGTTGACGAGGTCGAGATGGTCCGAGAGATCCGATCGGCCCGTCGATGGTTTTCGGGTCTCGGCCCGGTCCGGAGGTCGCCGGCCATGGAATGCGAACGATCGAGCGATCGCGGATGGAGAATGTCCGGGCTGGTCGTTGGGCTTGTCCTGGCGATCGCCGGGTCGGCCGCCGCGCAACTGCCGACGCAGGAGGAAGACCGTCTGCGCATTCTGACGGATCCCGAGGCGGTCAAGAAGAAGATCGAGGAGAAGCGTGACAAGCCGCCGTTTGAGTTCTTCAAGTCGCAGATCGCGCCGTTTGATATTCTTCCGTATGTGAAAGCGAATCACTGGAGCACGCTTTCGCTTGACGTGCGGGCCAATAACGAGGACTACGAGGGTCTGCTGCGCTCCGACCCGGTCCCGCTCGAAGGAACGGCGATCGACGTGGTATACCGGCGTGACGCCCGGCTGCTGAAGGACCAGCGGCGATGGCTCTCCGAGCAGGTGCTGCTGCCGAATGTTCCGAAGGAGTGGACCGTTTCCATCGCCCGGCCGGGCTCGCTCCGCGCGGATGCTCCGTGGCAGGTGCCATTGACGGAGATGTCGCCTCACCAGGCGCTGGTGCTCATTTTGAGCAAGGATGCGACGACGCGATTCGCGACCTGGAACCGGATGGCCGCGATGATTCCGTCGGCGACCGAGCGTGATAACCCGCAGTCGATCGACCGAGAGCGGTATTACCGCGTCGTTCTGCCGGCCGAGATCGAGAAGATGCCGCTTTCCTCGCATCCGCTGACCTGGACAACCTTCAGCCACGTGATCTGGGACGGTCTGCCGCCCGACACATTGACCATTGGCCAGCAGCAGGCGATGATCGACTGGCTGCACTGGGGCGGCCAGCTCATCCTGATCGGCGGAGCCGGCCATTCGTACGCGCTGGACAAGGAGGGCTTTCTCGGCCCTTATCTTCCCGGCGAGCCGACCGGCGAGACGGTCGCACTCGGCGAGGCCGAGCTCGACCCGCTCTCGAAGACGTATCCGCCGCCGACAGTCGGGTTTTTGCCTTTCTCCGAGGACTACGCGACGATCCAGCGGGCGGCGCGTGGTCCCGACCTGAACCGGACCTATCAGCGTTCGGTCCCGATCCGGCCGGCGGACAAGAAGCCGGTGTATCTGGCGGCGCTCCGGCCAGCGCCCGGGGCGTCGACGATCTCGCTTGGCGAGGGGAGTCCGCACCTGCTTGCCGTCGAGCGGAGGGTCGGCCGGGGGCGGATCACGATGCTGACGATCAATCCGACGGAGCCGACGTTCGCCCACTGGCCGGGCCTCGACACGATGGTCCGCCGGGTGATCCTCCGGCGTCCGGACGATCCGATCCTCAACGCCGGCCAGCTCATCAACGCCTACACCGAAGTTCAGCGCGGGCGGCTTGCGGGCCGCAACCTCTCGTGGTACCGGATCACCAGCCGGGATGCTCGCGTCGGCGAGGACACCGGCGGCCACGTTCCGCAGGCCCCCGGGACGGCTTCCCGGGAGGAGGCCAAAACAAGCGCGGTTCCAAATCTCGGACCGTTCCGCGACCCGTCCCGGCCGTACGAGCCGGGCGTTGCCGACTGGCGCGACAACTCCCGCCTCCCCGCGCTGGCCCGCGACCTGCTCGAAGAGTCGTCGGGCATTCGCATCCCCAGCTCGGGCTTTGTTCTCCGCGTGATCTTCGCGTATCTGATCGTGGTCGTTCCGCTCAACTGGCTGGTCTGCCGGTTCGTCTTCAACCGGCGCGAGTGGGCCTGGTTTGTGGTTCCGGTCGTGGCGTTTGCGTTCGCCATCGGCGTCCAGCGTGGGGCGGCCTACGACCTTGGGTTTGACTCGGCCTCCGACGAGCTTGATCTCCTGGAAGTCCATGGCGATTATCCCCGCGCTCACCTGTCTCGGTTTGCCTCGATTTACAGCAGCGGGCGAGGGGATTACACAATCTCGTATCCCGACAACAACACGGCGCTGGCGCTTCCGCTCGGCACCGGCCGGACGATCGCCGGCGAGGACCGGACCGTCACGACCTGGGACTCCAGCCCGGTGCCCGCGCTCTCGAACCTGATCATCCAGCCGAGAACCCTCTCACTCTTCCGCGCCGAGGAGATGACCACCCTCGCCGGAGCGATCCGGATCGAGGGCGAAGGGACGGCGCGGAAGGTCGTCAACGGGAGCGAGCTGGAGCTGCGCGACGCGATCCTGATCGACATCAACGGGACCGACCGAGCGGCCTGGGACGAGCGCTACCTCGGCACCATCGCACCTGGGGGCTCGGTCGAGATCGGCGCGGTTGGCGGGTCGAAGCCTCCCGAGAAGCTGGATGCGGGGGATGGGCCCGACCTGGACGCGTTCCTTCGGGTGGTCCGATCCACCTGGGAACCGTCGCCGGAGAATGCGGGCGAGATTCGGCTGGTCGCCTGGGTGGCGCGGTCGATGCCCGGTCAGGTGATCGATCCGCCGCTCGACCGCCTTCGCGGTCGAACCGCCGTGCTGGTCCACCTGAGGAGCGGTCCGCCGCCCAGCCCGGACAGCAAGCTTTATTTTGCCTCCGAGACGATCAACGACCAGTCGCCCGAAGGACGATCGATGCGGACGATGATGGACGCCCTCAGGGCCCAGGTCCCTCCGCAGGCGAGCCCGCCGAAGAAGTAACCGATCCCGAGACCAGCACCGTACCGGCCCGGGCCGGGGAGACGCGCGACCGATGATCGAGGTCCAGCACTTCACCAAGCACTACGGCGACTTCATCGCCGTCGACGACCTGAGCTTCACCATCGGCAAGGGGGAGACGTTCGGCTTCATCGGCCCCAACGGCGCCGGCAAGAGCACGACGATTCGCTTTCTGGCGACCCTCCTTCGACCGACCTCGGGCGAGGGACGCGTCGCCGGCTTTTCGGTGACGTCGGAGCCGATGGCCGTCCGTCGCGTGATCGGCTTCATGCCCGACGATTTCGGCGTCTATGACGGGATGAAGGTCTGGGAGTTCCTCGATTTCTTCGCGGTCGCGTACGAGATCCCGCGAGGGTATCGGAAGAAGATCATCGGCGAGGTCCTGGAACTGCTCGACCTGACGCACAAGCGAGATGATTATGTCAACGGGCTCTCCAAGGGGATGAAACAGCGGCTCTGCCTGGCGAAGACGCTGGTGCACGACCCGCCCGTCTTGATCCTGGATGAGCCGGCCTCGGGTCTCGACCCTCGCGCCCGACTGGAGATGAAGGCGCTTTTGAACGAGCTTCGGCAGATGGGCAAGACGATTTTGATCTCCAGTCATATTCTTTCGGAGCTGGCCGATTTCTGCACGTCGATCGGGATCATCGAGCGGGGCAAGCTGCTCGCGGCGGGGAGCATCCGCGAGATCCAGAACCAGATCCGCTCGCACCGGGTGTTGAAGGTGCGCGTCCTCGACGAGTCGACCGACCGCGCCGCCGAATTGCTGAGGGGGGATTCGTCGATCCGGATGGTTGAGGCTTATGACCACACGCTGAGCGCTGAGTTCGAGGGCCAGGACCGCGACATGGCCCGAGTTCTCGATCGGCTGATTCAGTCGGGGATCACCGTGCAGTCGTTCGCCGAGGAGCCGCTCTCGCTCGAAGAGGTCTTCATGATGATTACCAAGGGGATCGTGGCGTAAGGCCGGGGGCCGGGACATGCGAGCGTTTCGCGTGACGACCGGGGGCCTGATGTTTGTGGTCGCTTTCATTGCGCTCCTCGGCGGCCTGGTCTTCCGGGTACTGGAGGACGACGTGGAACTCCGGAAGGAAGTCCGGGCGCGACTGGCTGTCGTCGATGAGATCGATGGAAGTTTGCGCGAGGCCGATCGGCAGATCCAGGAACTTTCCGCCCGGATCGACAATTCCGACCGGCAGCCGATTTCGCATCCCGATCATCGGGCCTGGGTTGCGAGCCTGGCCGGCTGGAGAGCGACCCGGAAGCAACTGGAGGGGCTCAGGCCGCGCTATTTGCGGCTAACCTGGTGTCCCTGGATCGATTTTCTCCCCGATTCGCGTTTTGGCGAGACCTATCGTCAAGCCTTCCAGGCTCACTCGTCGCCGATCAATGCGCAAGCCTTCGAACGCGGCTATCGCCAGTGGAGAATGAAGGTGGCCTTGTTGATCTCGAGCGTTATTGGCGGATTGCTGGCGATGGTCGGCGGGTTCCTGGCGGGCCGAGGAACGCCGTCCGGGACCGGATCGCGAGCGTTCGCGAAGGTCTGGCTCCCCCGACTTTGCCGGACGACCTCGGCTTCCCAGCCAGCCAAGAGAGATAGGTGAGTGATGCTCTTCCGCGACAATCCCGTATTGACCCGAGAATTGCTGGTGACCCTTCGGTCGCCGCGCGCTTTTATCTTGCAGATTCTTTATATCTGTGCGCTCGGGTCGCTTGTCTATTTCTACTGGCCGGCGGGAGAGGGGAGCGCGCACCAGGCGAAGGCGGCCGAGGCGCGTCGACTCTTTGACATCTTCTTCCTCGGCCAGTTCTTCCTCGTCTCGCTGATGGCCCCGACGTTCGCCGCGGGGAGCATCACCGGCGAGAAGGAGCGGAAGACCTATGAACTCCTGCTCGCCAGCCCGCTGAGGCCCGGAACGATCCTCGTCGGGAAGCTGCTCAGCTCGCTCGGCTACCTGGTGATCCTGATCATCTCCAGCCTTCCCCTGATGATCCTCTGCTACCTGCTTGGCGGCCTCCTGCTCTCGGAGATCACGCGCAGTTACCTCGTTTTGATTCTGGCGGCGGGGACGTTCGGGCTACTGAGCATCGCGTGTTCGAGCTACTTCCGCCGGACCAGCTCGGCGCTCGTGGTGAGTTATCTCGTCATCCTCCCCCTGGCGGTGGCCTGCGTCGTGTTGACACGGACCGACAACGTTCAGGTGCGCGACTTTGTCTCGATCGCCGTTTTGCCGCCATGGTGCCTCGCCGCGTGGACTGTGCTCGGCATCCTTGTCAACGCTCGATTGCTCCGCCCGCCCGATGTCGGCAGCGAGGGGAAGGACGTCGTCGACGAGGAGGAGGAGATGAAGTACGCGATCGGTGTCGTGATCGATCGCGACCTCTTCCCCGACAAGCTCTTCGCGCCCGCGAAGCGAACCGAGCTGATGCCCGACGGGACCAATCCGGTCCTCGACAAGGAACTGCGGAGCGAAATCTTCAGCCAGGGAACGCTGATGCTCCGCGTTGTGATTCAGGTGAGCATGTTGCTCTCGATCCCGCTGATGGCCGTACTGCTGTTCCTGCGGTCGGAGCTTTCGGGGTATTACGTCTCGTATGTGCTGGCGTTCAACCTGCTGGTCGGGCCGGTGTTCTCGTCGGGGAGCATCACCCAGGAACGCGAGCGCCAGACGCTCAGCCTGCTGCTGACCACGCTGCTCAAACCCGGCAAGATCGTGCTGGCCAAGCTCCTCGCCGCGCTCCGGGTCTCCACCGTGCTCACGTTCCTCCTGACCGAGCAGATGCTGCTGGCGTATTTATTACTGCCGGAGCTTCGAGGGCGGTTCTGGACGTTGCTTCTCTTTCTCCTCATCATCGCGATGACCTGTCTGGCGACCTCGAGCATCGGCCTGATGTGCTCGGCCCTGGCGCGTCGGACGTCGGTGGCGATGGTGCTGACCTACATGTCGCTCTTGCTGCTCTTCGTGCTGCCGATGGGGCTGGGATGGTATCTTCAGGGGCTGAACACCGTCAGCAAGCCGAGGATGGCCATGCTGACGGTCACCAGCCCGTTTTCGGCCGCGATGAGCGTTCCCATGCACACCTCTCGCGGAGATGGATGGAATATCCAGAATCTGCCGATCGAGGAATCGGTGATGATCCCGATCACGCCGAAGGGCTTCACGCCGGGGATCTGGCTGCCGGTCTGGGCGGTCTTCCTGCTGATCTATCCGCCGATTTGCCTGGTGTTTTTCGGGATCACGTATCTGGCGTTCCGGTGGCGATGGTGGCGGTCGGGCGGGCTCGGATAGCCGGGCCTGGTCGCGCCGTCACCTGCCCTCAACTCGCCTCAGCTCATTGGGCGTAGAAGCCAGATCGATAGGCGGCCTCAATCTCGCGGGCGGAGGGGACGTCGGGGCTTCGGCCGAGGACGAAACTCCAGAAGGTCTCTCGGACGACGCCGCGGAACGTCTCGTGCTCGCCCGGATCCTCGCAAAGGTCGTGGTTGCCGATCTGGTAGGGCGAAGGCGAGAGCGAGGGACCGGGTTCCTCGATCGGCTCAACCGGCGGCTGGCCCGGACGAGGCGCGGGAGCGCCGACGACCTCGCGGCCCGAGGGCGCGGGACGCACCAGACCAGGCGGAATCGGGATGATGTCGACCTCGGGGTTCTGACACCCGAGGCCTGTGTAGGCGATCATCAGGATCAGTGTGGCCTGCATGGGGTCCTCCGTGGAATGGGACAGGCGGAGATCCTCTCTGGCCCTAGCTTATCCCATGATCGAACACAGAGCCGGGAATCCACGCGAGGCGGCGTGACGGTCGTGATTGTGGTGCCGAAAGCAAAGAGTTTCTGGGAAGAATGGGTCGTCGGGAGGCGGAACGGTTCTCCCTGGAGGCGATGACCCCAGCCAGCGATCTTCGCGGGATAAACCGTGTCACCCGGGTCGCGCCTCAGGTGGATCGGCTCTCACGTTGCGAGTGAGGCAGAGTGCCGCTTTCCAGATACCACATCTTGTCGGGTCCGCGAGCCATCGAGACCTGGCCCGGGATCGAGGCGATCGGGCCGTCCTGCCGCTTGCCACGGATGTAAATCTTCAGTGTGAATTTCACCTCGACCTGCGACTTCCCCGCGCTCTTGTCGCCTCGGTATCCCTCGACCTCGAAGACCAGCGGCGTCCAGCGACCGGCGCGGCTTCCCTTGATCGTCTGGAGCTTCTCGTCCCAGTAGGCCTTGAAGCCCTCGAACGAGCCGAACGACGACGAGAGCCGCCCGCTCCGGGCCAGCAGCAACCACATCCGTCGGTAATGCGGGAGATGGTGCGAGAGGGCTCCGTAGAAATCCTTCAACGCCTGCTCGGGCGTCATCCGGACCGGCCGCTCCAGCGTGATGAAGATTGGGTAGCTTAGCACCATCGCTCCGAGCCCGCCGAGCATCAAAACCAGGAAGGCCAGCCAGTACCACTCCCACCCCATCAGGAAGTACAGGACAAGCCCAAGCCCGGCCAGCCAGCCGCCGACCACCACCAGATTCGGACCCCATTCCGCACCCCGCGACCAGACCTCATCGACGGCCGCCTCGGGTTCGATCGGGTACGATTCCCGGGCCCTTGGCGTGGGCCGGGCCGACTCACGCGCCCGAGGGGCAGGGCGGTCGACCGTTGGGATCGGCGCGACCGGAGGATCCGAGGCGCCCGCCTCATCGTCAGGCGCATCCGCAAGCTCGAACGTCTCACCGGCTGCCACCGGTGCCGAAGCACCAGTGACCGAGGCCGCCGGCTTCGAACCGACCGGCTGGTCGCGGAAAAGTAACTCCGCGGCGGCGATCTCTGGCTCACCCCGCTTCTCCGTCTCGTCACGCGGATCGTCGATGGGCATTTTTCTCGCCTCCAGCGGGGGGTTTGGTCTTCAGTTTTCAGTTTTCAGTTTTCAGTTTTCTGCTTTGCCGCGGAACTGGGGGTTGTGTGCCAGGGAAATTGAATAGTCGCACTAACTCCAATCGCCACAATGTGTTCTGTTTGGCGTGCCGCTGCGGCAGATGCATTGTCCTGTAACGACTTACGGAGGCTATTCCATTCGCCCGGGACACCACCAAACTGGGACGATCTTCTCTGTTGATAGGAGGGAGCTCCAGCTTCGACCCGGACAAAGCCGAAGGTGTCTCGCCGATCGCCGGCTGGAGCCGGCTCCTACAAAAATACTCTGGACCCTGCGGTTCGCTTACTGAAAACTGAAAACTGAAAACTGAAAACTTATCCCAAATATCCCCCGTCCGCTTCAAGGATGCAGCCGTTAATGTACGAGGCGAGTGGCGAGCAGAGGAAGACGACGGCGTTGGCGATCTCCTCGGGCTGACCTAAACGGCCCAGGGCGATCGAGCGAGCCAGTTCGGTACGCGCGGGCTCGCTCACCTGCGACATCATCGGGGTGTCGATGACGCCAGGGGCCACGGCGTTGACCCGGATCGAGCGACGGGAACACTCACGCGCCAGGACACGCGTCAAAGCGTGGACACCTGCCTTCGCCGCCGCGTAGTTTGCCTGTCCGTGGAAGCCCATCCGAGCCGCCAGGCTGCCAATCGAGACGATCGCGCCCCCGTCGCGGAGGATCGGGAGGCCGTACTTGCAGCCGAAGAAGACGCCGCCGAGGTCCACGTCCAGAACCGATCGCCACTCCTCGGGTGTCATCTTCAGGATCGAGCGATCCCGGAGAATCCCGGCGTTGTTCACCAGGATGTCCAACCCGCTCCACTCGTCGGCCACTCGCCTCATCATCGCCTCGACCGCCGAGGGATCGGCGACATCGGCCTCGATCACCATCGCGCTGCCAGCACGGGCCGATTCCAGTTCGTCGCGGAGGGAATCGGCATCGCGACCGGCCTGACCGCCCGGATGGTTCACCACCACCCGGGCACCCGCCCGATGCAAAGCCCGCGCGATCGCGGCGCCGATTCCCTGCGAGGAACCCGTCACCAGAGCCGTTCGGTCAGATAGGTCGATCGTGAGGCTCATTCGAAGCGAATCCCCTCGTCGGTGATCCGGTACGGCAGAATCTCCTCGGAGCAGGAACTGCCGCGGTGCTTCACCACCGCGAGCGCCCGGCCCAGTCGGCCCTCCTGCCGCGTCCGGCCCATCAGGACGATCGTGTTGGCGTTGGCGAAGATGTCTCCCTGGCCGATCGGCTGCTCCAGCAGCTCGTCCAGCATGACCTGCGTCGTCGTGTAAAGGTAAACGCAGCCAACCTGCCTGTGGTCGTATCGATGCGCGTGGACCTCGTTCTCGAACGTCCGATACTTCTCGCGGAGCCATTCGCGCGCCGCCCACTCGTCCTCCTTGCGGAGGACATGATGATAAATATACTCGAAGAACTCGAACTGGATGGAATCGCTGAATCGGTCGGCGGGCTCCAGACCGTCGAAGACGACCCGGCGCGTTCCGCGGGCCAGGTGCTGGTAGAAGAAGCCGACCGAGCCCCGGAAAATCCGGGCGAGGTCGGATTTCCACTCGTGCCATTGCTCGGATTCCAGGTCGGTTCGAGTGACGCGGCGTCCGGCGCGGTCGATCGGGTGGAAGTAGTCGCCGATCAGGCGAGAAGCGTCCCAGGCGTGGCTGAAGTCGGGTGTGAGGGACAGGGGGTAATCGGTCAGATCCCAGCCGAAGAGGCGGTGGGCGTAGTCGGCGTGATTTTGCGGGTCGCCCCGGCTGGTGAGGTCGCAGAGCACCCCGCGCCGGCCCTCGACCAGGCGCCCCGAGTCGGCCCATTTCAGGCCAAGTTGGGTCTTGCCGATCCCGGTTGTCCCGGCGAGGACGGTCAAGGTGCCTGGGAGCAATCCGCCCCCAAGGGCTCGATCCAGTTCCTCGATCCCGAATGGCTGTCGCGTGTTGGACATTCGCATCTCACGAACCGGCCGTCTGGGGGCCGAACCGGCCCCGGTCAAAACTCCATTGTGCGGGAGCCTTTCCGGCGCCGACAAGGGCGCGCCGCCGAGTTTCCGGATCGGCGTGAAGTTCGCGCCGGCGGATGCCGAATTAATCCTCAGAACCCGCAGGATCCGGCGAGCCCCGGCCGATCCGTGTCAAATGGCGGGCCGAGCAGGTTTCGGCGGGGGTCCGAACCGACCGAGGACGATCGGCCGTGAAGTCTCGAGGTAGACGCGTGATGAAGCGATCCACGAGCGGGCTCCGGCCGGTCCTGGCGACGTTGCTCCTCGTGGGTACGGCCGCGACGGCCGGCGGTCAGGCGACGACGCCACGTTCCGCGACGACCCCCGCACCCCCACCGGCGATGCCGCCGGTCCTTGCCGAGGATCGGCCGACGATCCCCGCGCCCCGGCCGATCTTCCCGACGCCGATGACCGATCGCGGTGAAAAGCCTGGAGCCGCGAAGCCAGAGCCCGACGCCGTTCCTCGGGTGATCCCGCTCGGTCCCGAGGTCGAGACCCAGGGCCCGGCGGTCGTTCCTCCGCGTCCCCGAATTATTCAGTTTCCACGCGATGCCGGTGGACTGGTCCCAGTCCGGCCGAGCGTTGTTATGCCCGCCCGCAACGATCATGAGGTCGTTCACGACATCAATAATCTCATCGAGGCCGTCAGCGACCCCGAGGCCGAGATCGGCCTGGTCGAGGGACAATCGCGGATTCTCCAGACGCGCCGCGTCCTGAGCCGGATTGTCATCTCGGATCCGACCGTCGCCGATGTGGAATTGCTCAACGATCAGCCGGAGTCGAGGCTCTGGAACCTTCGGGCCGTGCGATCGGGTTCGACCACGATGACGCTCTGGGACGAGACCGATCGCCCCGTGACCTTCCGCATCCGGGTGACCATCGACACGCAGGATCTTGAGGCACGCATCCGACAGGCCTTCCCTGGCGCGGATGTGAAGGTCCGTCAGGTGGGCGCCCAGATCATTCTTGACGGCCAGGTGCCCGACTCCAAAACCATGTCCGACGTCTTGCAGGTGGTTTACACCACGCTGACGATGACGAGTCCGCTCTATCGGGGGAACTCCGGCGGCGGTGGTGGGATGGGTGGTGGCGGTGGTGGGATGGGCGGCGGCGGTGGGATGGGCGGCGGCGGGAACGTCTCCGGAAGGGCCGGGATGGTGCTGGTCAACCGGGTCACGGTTCCGGGGCCGCGGCAGGTCTTGCTCCATGTGAAGATCGCCGAGATCAACCGAAGCGCGACCCGGCAGGTTGGCGTGAACTGGCTGTATTCGCGGGGGCGGTCGATCATCGGGTCGTCGATTGGCGGGGCGTACACCGGGGGAACGGTCTCGGCCGCCACGTCCACCCTGATCCGGGGTGGGGCGACCGCGACCGGCTCGGCCTCGCCCAACGCCAACACGACACTCTTTGGCGTGTTCGACTCGGGCCATTTCTCGCTTTTCATCGAGGCGCTTCGAACGAACGCGCTGGCGAAGGTTCTCGCCGAGCCGAACCTGATGGCGATGGACGGTCAGCCTGCCCGATTCCTGGTCGGCGGCATCTTTCCCTACCCGGTTCCACAGAGTAGCTCCATTCCGGGTGGTACGGCGGTCGTCACGGTTCAGTTCCAGCAGTTCGGTACCATTCTGACGTTCGAGCCGCACATTCTCGCCAACGATGTGATTCGGCTGGATGTCGAGCCGGTCATCAGCGAGTTGAATTACGGCCAGACGACCACCGTCAACGGCGGGATTGTCCCGTCGATCACCCAGCGTGCCGCGAGGACGATCGTCGAACTGCGCGAGGGGCAGACCCTTGCGATCGCCGGGTTGCTCCAGCTTTCGACCAACGCCACAACGACCCGGATTCCCGGCCTGGGCGACCTGCCGATTGTCGGCCCCTGGTTCAGCGGCGATTACATCGAGTCGATCGAGACCGAGACGATCATTCTGGTGACGCCCCAGTTGGTCTCTCCGCTCGACAAGCCCGAGGTGACCGAGGCGCCCGGCGATCGCGTGATGCAGCCGAACGACCCCGAATTCTTCCTGCTCGGCCGGATGGAAGGAAAGCTCGGGCGTGAGTTCCGTTCGACGATGGGATGGCAGGACCCGCTGAACATCATGAAACATTTCCAGAGCGAGCAGCACTGGGTCGTCGGGCCTCACGGATATTCGGATTAACAGAGGAGTGAATCATGCCTCGCCGGTTCTCGACGATCACCCGCCGGTCTCTCGCCGCGATTGCCGCGGCGATCCTCGCGGGCGAGGCGGGCGCGCAGCCGCCGTCGCCTCCCGCGGGTCAGCCGGTCTGCCAGCGTCGCGGGCGATTGCACCGGATCTGGCACCACACCGCTCACACGTTGCAGGACGACTTCATCGGTTATCCCGATACGTTCGTTGAGCCGCCGCTGGGCGCGTATGTCAACCGGCAATTCGCGGTGCAGGTCGCCAAGGCCGACACGCACCGATTCACCGTCTACCGGTCGGACTTCCTGCCCGGGACCGAGCTGTTTTCACCCGTTGGGGCCTCTCGGTTCAACCAGATGTACGCCCGGCTCGCCGGATGGCCTGGTCCGATTGTCGTGGAGTGGACCCCGGATCATCCCGAGCTCGCCCAGCAGAGGCGCAAGGCGATCCTGACGACCCTCGCCGCCGCCGGACATCCGATCGCCGAGGACCGCGTCGTGGTCGGCCCGTCGCTTTATCCGGGCGCCATGGGTACCGAGGCGACGAATGACTACAACAATTTGATGCTTCGGATGCAGGCCGCGTCCGGGGCCTTCCCACCGACGCCGACCTTCTCGGCACAGATGGGACTCCGATGATCGGAAAGGGCACAGACATGCAAGATCCCGAGAAGAACGCCCGGCCGATCCGGATTCGTATCCGGGTCGGACTGGCGATCGCCTGGGTCCTGCTTGTGGGCGGATGCGTCCACACACCCCGGACTTCGCCCGACTCGGTGCTCGACCGCTCGGCGACCAGTCCACCGACGCCCCCCACCGTCGCCGGCCGGGACGGCGTTCCCACGGCCACCGTCGACCTGAATCGGACCGTCGGCGAGAACACCACCTTCCACGCGACGCCGACCGAGCGTCAGAAGTTTCAGGTCCACATCGATTTCGGCAAGGTCTTCGAGGGGCAGTCCAACCCCGATCGAGCGCTCCAGGAATACCAGGACGCGCTGAAGGTCGCCGAATCCCGCGGCCATCGGAGTGAGCTGACCGCCGCCGACGAGGCACTCGCCCATCGACGAATCGCCAACGTCCTCGACCGATCCGGCCGGTTCCGCCAGGCCGAGCCGCATTATCAGAAGGCGCAAAAGCTCGCGCCCCGCGACCCGAAAGTCTGGAACGACTCGGGCTATAGCGCCTATCTTCAGGGTCGATGGGACGAGGCGGAGCGGTCGTTCCGGACCGCGATGAAGCTCGCCCCCGGCGACGCCCGAATCCGGACCAACCTTGGCATGACGCTGGGCGCGGCTGGGAAGTCTCAGGAGGCGCTCGGGCTACTGAGCGCCAACGATGGCGAGGCGGTCGGGCACGCGAACCTCGGCTATCTTCTCGCCTCGACCGGGCAGAATGAACAAGCCCGCCAGGAATACCGGGCGGCCCTCGCGATACGGCCCGACTTGCAGCTCGCGACCCAGGCGCTGGCCCAGCTTGACCGGCAGGAGAAGGGAATTCCCGCCGACCGCCCGGATTCGGCGATCGCCCAGAACACCCGGCCGCTTCCATCGGCCCGGGTCGATGGCGACGTCGTGCGGACATCAGCCCCGCCGATCGTCACCATCCCGATCCCGCCTCCGCCGCCGTTGCCTCCAGTTTCGGGTGATTCCAACGGATTATCGGGCCCGGGTCAATCGCGGCCGTTAGGGGCGACGAGCGGGTCGTAGAACCTCGGTCGACGGTCGCGAATCCGGTTGATCTCGTGACGACCGGGAACGCGGACCAGGTGCTTCTGCCGGGCGATCGCCGGGTTGACCTCGGCGAGGAGGATCTCCTCGGAATCGCCGCCGGCCTTCGCCAGGACGCGTCCGGTCGGATCGACGATCGAGCTGCACCCGATGAACCGGAATCCGCTCTCCTCGCCGACGCGGTTCACGGCCATCGCGTAGACGGTGTTTTCCATCGCCCGGGTTGGCATCTGGTGCTCCGCGGCGCATTCGGAGTGGGTTGGCCAGTTGGTCGGCAGCACCAGCAGGTCGGCGCCGAGGAGCGAGAGAATCCGGCCGCTCTCGGGGAACGTGCCGTCGTAACAGATGTGCATTCCCACCCGAAGACCGCCGGCATCATGAACGGCGAACGGTCGATCGCCTGGATTGACAAACATATCAATGCCGAGGTAAGGCAGGTGGATCTTCCGATACGTCCCGACGACGCCCGAGGGACCGGTCAGGACGCAGGCGTTGAAGAGGCCCGATCCGTCGCGTTCGAGCAATCCGAAGATGGCGTAACAGTTCTTCTGGGCGCAGGTGGAGACGACCCTTTGCACCTCGGGTCCGTCGATTGTCACGGCGTGCGCCAGGCCCTCATCCCGGCTGGCGAAGCCGTAGCCGGAGAGGGCGCACTCGGGAAAGACGACGAGGTGGGCGCCGGCTCCGGCGGCCTCGACCAGGCGCTCGACGATGACGTCGAGGTTCTGGTCGAGCCGGCCGAGCTTCGGGTTCATCTGAACGCCGGCCACCTGGAAGATAGTCGGGGATTCCAAGGTTGATTTACCCCAGCTTGATCGTGACGGTCTTCAGCTCGGTGTAATGTTCGAGCGCCGCCTCGCCGTTTTCTCGGCCCTGGCCTGACATTTTGAACCCGCCGAACGGGGTGTTTGAATCGACGACGTGGTAGCAATTGACCCAGACGGTGCCCGCCTTGACCTTCTTCGCGAAGAGGTGGGCCTTGTCGAGGTTTTTGGTCCAGATGGCGGCGGCGAGGCCGTAGTTGGTTCGGTTGGCCCGATCGATGACCTCGTCCACGCCCTCGAACGGGAGGACGCTGACGACCGGGCCGAAGATTTCATCGCGGGCGATGGCCATGTCGTCCCGGACGTGATCGAAGATGGTTGGCTGGACAAAGAAGCCGTCGGTGCCGACGCGCTCGCCGCCGGTGATGAGCCGGGCGCCTTCCTTTTCGCCGAGCTGGACGTAGTGGAGGATCTTGTCAAGCTGCTCCTGCGAGACCTGCGGGCCCTGCTCGGTCTTCGGATCGAGCGGGTCGCCGATGAGGCGGCCCTTGGCCTTTTCGGCGAGGCGTTCGACGAACTCCTCGCGGATGCTCGACTCGACGAAGAGCCGGCTGCCGGCCGTGCAGCACTGGCCGCCGTGGAAGTAGATCGCGTGGAAGGCTCCGGCGACGGCGGCGTCGAGATCGGCGTCGGCGAAGACGACGTTGGGGCTCTTGCCGCCCAGCTCGAAGGTGGTGCGCTTCAGCGTCTCGGCGGCGGCCTTCTGGATGATTTTGGCCGTATCGACGTGGCCGGTGAAGGCGATCTTGTCGACGTCCGGGTGGTTGACGAGTGCCGCGCCGGTGGTCTCGCCCATCCCGTTGAGGATGTTGATGACGCCGGCCGGGAAGCCGGCTTCCCTCGCGAGTTCGGCCATGCGGAGGGCGGTTAGCGGGGTTTGCTCGGCGGGCTTCATCACGACGGTGTTGCCGCAGGCGAGGGCGGGGCCCCACTTCCAGGCGAGCATCAGCATCGGGAAGTTCCAGGGGATGATCTGGCCGACAACGCCGACCGGCTGCCGGAGCGTGTAGCAGAAGATGTTGCCTCGGACCGGGATCGTCCGCCCCTCGACCTTGTCGGCCCAGCCGGCATAGTAGCGGAGGGTGTTGCAGACGCCCTCGACGTCTCCCTTCGAGTCGGCGATGGTCTTGCCGCAGTTGAGCGATTCGAGCGCCGCAAGCTCGTCGGCGTTCTGCTCGACGAGGTCGGCGAGGCGGGCCATCAGCCGGCCGCGATCGGCGGCGTCCATCGTGCTCCAGGGGCCCGATTCCAGCGCCCGACGAGCGGCGCGGACCGCTCGATCGACGTCCTTCGCGCCGGCCGCGGCGACGCTGGCGATGGGCTGGCCGTTGGCCGGGTTGTAGGTCTCAAACGAGCCGCCGTCGATCGGGTCGACCCACTGGTTCTCGATGAAGAGCTGCGTCAGCCGGATCTGGGGTCCGGCCGCGGGCTTCGCCGCCTTCTTCGCCGCTGTGGTCGGCATGAGCGTCGTTCCTTGGGTGAAGATCGGGAGGAGGGATCTCGTCGCACCGGAGTGAGGTTATGGTCGTCGCGCTGGAGAGTGATGTCAACCCCCGCGAGCCCCAGGGCCGGCCGACCGCTTGCTCCGGACGGCTCGCGCGCCACACAATGGGGGCTCGAAGTCAACCGATGCCGATCCCGCCGCGATGAGAGGCGACCGCCATGTACCCGCGATTCCTCCGGCTGATGCTGTTGCTCGGGTCTCTCACGAGTGCGAGCGCCGCGGAACCAACGTTCGAGCGCGTGATCGGCCCCGAGGTTCCGACCGGTCCGTACAAGCACCCGGCTTGCATGGCCGAGCTGGATAATGGCGACCTTTATCTGGTCTACTACGGTGGGACCGGCGAATATGCGACGGATACCTCTGTCTACGGCCTCCGGCGCCGGTCGGGCGAAACGAGGTGGTCGGCTCCGGTTCCGATCGCGCACGACCCGTTCCGATCGGTTGGAAACGGGGTGATCTGGCAGGCTCCCGATGGGCTGGTCTGGCTCTTCTACGTGGTTCGGTACGGCGAGACGTGGTCGACGTCGAGGATCCAGTTCAAGGTCTCGCGTGACCGTGCGGCGACGTGGTCCGACGCCTCGGTGCTCTCAATGGTCGAGGGAGACATGGTCCGTGGTCGTCCGATCGTCCTGAACAACGGCGATTACCTGCTGCCGATCTACCACGAGACGGGATACGACCCCGAGAAGGTCGGCGCCGAGAGCACCTCGCTGTTCCTCCGGTTCGACCCCCGCCAACGAACCTGGACCCGAATGGGGGCCATCCGATCCGCGAACGGGAACATTCAACCGGCGGTCGCCCAGCTCGACGACGGACGACTGATCGCCTACTGCCGGCGCGGCGGTGATTACGACCCGAAGACAATCGGCCACATCGTCCGCTCCGAGTCTCGCGACGGCGGCCGAACGTGGTCGCCCGGAACCGATTCGGCCTTCCCGAACCCGAACGCGGCGGTCGACCTTCTGAAGCTCCGAAGCGGTCGATTGTTCCTGGTCTACAACGACAGCATGACCGGTCGGACCCCCCTGACCGTCGCCCTCTCCTCCGACCAGGACCGAACCTGGCCAGCCCGCCGCAACCTCCGCGAGGGCCAGGACGACTTCGCCTACCCGATCGCCTTCCAGGCCCGCGACGGACGCATTCATGTCGTCTACACGTCCAGGCATCGAACCGTCGTCAATCACGCGGTCATCGACGAGAACTGGATTCTCGAAGGTCGATGAACCCTCAAAATGTCGAAGCTCTCGCGAGTCAACCGGGTGAATCGATCGTGCAACGCCGCGCCGGAAGATTCGTCCGGTAGGATAGGGTGATTTGATAATCATATGCATCGCATGTAAGGAACTCCCCGATAAAGCGGAGAGCTTTCCGGTTTGACCGTCCGACGAATCGGATGGCTTCCCCGTTCTATCGCCAGCTTACGATGACCCTTGTAGGAGCCGGCACCAGCCGGCGATCTGCGCGTGACCAAAGGCTACGTCCGGGTTGATAACCCTTGTAGGAGCCGGCTCCAGCCGGCGATCGGCGCGTGACCAAAGGCTTCGTCCGGGTCGCCAGCTGGAGCTGGCTCCTACACGGGCGATTGGCCTGGTCTTTCGCGATGGCCCCATCGTTTGACTTCCGAGGGTTTTCGCCAGCGATCTGCGCGTGACCAAAGGCTACGTCCGGGTCGATGACCCTTGTAGGAGCCGGCTCCAGCCGGCGATCTGCGCGTGACCTTTGGCTTGCATTGAAGACGAATCCGAGCGCCCGGTCCATCCGGCGGACGGACGGACCCGAGCGGAATTCCTCCCTCACCTAAAGGAGAGGGACTCCTTCCGCCTTTGGATCCGTGCGGCTGCTATAATGAGAGGAGTCTGCCCGGCTGTCCGGGGAGGTTCGGCCCGTCGACGATCCGGGGCGAGGGCCTGCGCTCCGTTGGGAACAGGGAATGTCCGCGACCACCGCTCCACGGATCGATCGTGACGACGAGACCCACTCGCTGCTCGCTCGTCCTTCCTATCTATTTTTCCTGGCCGGTCGCTTCCTCGGCACACTGGCGACCGGCTCGCAGTCGGTCATCCTGGCCTGGGAGGTCTACGAGGTTGCCCGGCTAAGCCGGACTGTTTCCGAGGCTGCCTTCGCGGTCGGGATGCTCGGCCTGGCGCAGTTCCTCCCGCTCTTCGCGCTCACGCTCATGGCCGGTGAGGCGGCCGACCGGCACGACCGCCGGAAGATCCTCGCCTGTTGCTATCTCACCCAGTTGACGACGGCGGTGATCCTGGCGATCCGGTCGTTGATGGGCGGGGGACTCTGGCCGATTTTCGCTGTCGCCTCGATCTTCGGCGCCAGCCGGGCGTTCTTCCACCCGGCCGCCGGAGCGCTCGCGCCGATGCTGGTCCCGCTTCGATTGCTGCCCCGGGCGATCGCGACGAACTCCATGGCCGCCCAGCTCGGAAGCATCCTCGGGCCGGCCCTTGGCGGGCTGCTCTGCCTGGCCTCGCCAACGCTCGGTTACGCCGTCAGCGGTGCCCTTTATGCCACCGCCGCCTTGTGCGCATCAATGATCCGGGGAGAGACCCGCCCCGCTCATCACGGCGGCCGATCCCGGCTCGAACAGATTCGCGAGGGGCTCGCCTATGTCTGGCAGAACAAGCTGGTTTTTGGAGCGATCTCACTCGACCTGTTCGCCGTCCTGCTCGGCGGGGCCACCAGCCTTCTGCCAGTCTTCGCTCGCGACGTGCTCGACGTCGGCTCCGAGGGCTTCGGCGTCCTTCGCGCGGCGCCCGCGGTTGGGGCGATGCTGGTGGCCGGATTCCTCGCCCGGCACCCCATCCGACGTCAGGTCGGGCCAAAGATGCTCCTCGCGGTCGGGCTCTTCGGTGCGATGACGATCGTCTTCGCGTGGTCGCGATCGTTCCCGCTCTCGGTGCTGGCCCTGGCGATCCTCGGCGGGGCCGACATGGTCTCGGTCTTCACCCGCCAGAGCCTCGTTCAGATCGCGACTCCAGACCGGATGCGAGGGCGCGTCTCGGCGGTTTCGACGCTTTTCATCGGAGCGTCGAACGAGCTTGGCGAGTTCGAAAGC
Organism: Planctomycetales bacterium; assembly: GCA_027449865.1. Lineage (GTDB taxonomy): Bacteria > Planctomycetota > Planctomycetia > Isosphaerales > Isosphaeraceae > JAKAUH01. Next base: position 1,953 of record DAIDKV010000179.1, on the reverse strand, counting down.
GGCGTCGTCACGCGGTTTCTCGGACCTGTCGCCGCGGTCGCCTTCGGCGGCTTCGGCGCCCTGGCCGTCACCGTCTCCTGGGCCCGGATGTTCCCCGCTCTACGGAACGCCGATCGACTGGGTTGACCCGGGGCCGAGAGGATGGGAAAGATTCCGAATCCTTGATCTTCTGCTGGTTCTCTCGCCTCGTAAGCCCGCCTGAAACGGCGATTACTCCTCGATGTCCTCGCGACGAGCCAGCAGGAACCGACGAACCTTCGCCGAGGCACGGTCCAGTCCTCGGTCGCTGGGTGTCGGCCGGGGATGGCGGCGGATCTCCTCGATCGGGTCTCGCATCCGCTTGCTCTGGAGAAGATGGCCGCTTCGGGAACCTTCGGGCTCGCCTGGGGGCGTGTAGCCCTTCCAGATTCCCGCGTGGCTCCGGCGCTCGTAACGCGCGGCGTCCTCGGGGCCGGAGGCGTCGTGCCAGGGGCCCATCCACCCGCGTTTGAGCCGGGCCCGGCAAGACGTGCAGAGATAGTAGCGAGAATGCCGGGCCAGTCGGCGGAGCGACCATCGCGAGCAGTTCGGGCACCGCTTGCTCAGAACGATTTCCGCCACCGCGGCGATCAGGCAAAGGACCGAGAGAATCACCAGGGCGCTGAAGGCGATCACGCGGTCTGGGGAGTTGAGAATCCGGGGCAGGGCCAGCACCCCACCGACGACGAGAATGGCCCACATCATCTGTCCGATGGTGAAGCGAACCCGCCGTCTGGGTTTCATCGACCAGCCTCCCGGGTTGGGACATTCGACAAGCTTGATCGTAGCCCAGGCGAGGCTGTGCGGCCATCCGAAAAACCGAATCCGAACGCGGTTGTCAACCCTCAGGCCTTCAAGAGCGGCCTCCGGCGATCACCAGCTTGCGGAGCAAGACCTCGGGGTCGGCCGGCTTGGTGATGTGGTCGTCGAAGCCTGAAGAGAGGGCGCGGGCGCGGTCCTCGGCCCGGCCGTAGCCAGTGACGGCGATCAGCCGGGCGCGGGCGGTTTCAGGGTCGCCGCGGAGGGCCGTGGCCACGGCGTAGCCGTCCATACCGGGCAGGCCGATGTCGCAGACGACGGCGTCGGGATGGCACCGCTTCGCCTCGGCGACACCGTCCACCCCGTTATCGGCGACGCTCACCTCGTGGCCGTGCAGCCGGAGCAGGCGCTTGAGGCTCTCGGCGGCGTCGGCGTTGTCCTCGACGACCAGGATGCGGAGCCGTTCGGCGTTTGGCTCGAAGGCGGGCAGGGGATTCGAGCGGAGGGCCGGTTCCAGGCCGGCGATCGGTATCTCCACCGAGAACGAAGCACCCCGGCCAAGCCCCTCGCTCTCGACCTGAATGGTCCCACCGTGCAGCTCGATGATTCCGCGTGACAGGGCGAGCCCGATCCCCAGTCCGCCCCGGCCGCGTTCGAGGCTCCCCTCGGGCGAAGCCAGAGCCTCGTTCAGCTTGCTCAGGACCTCGGGCGAGATCCCCGCGCCGGTGTCTCGGACGATCATCAATGTCCGGGGATGGGCTGCGTCGGCGACGATCTCCAGGGTGATCGTGCCACCGCGGCCGGTGTGCCGGATGGCGTTCTCCAGAAGGGCTTCCGCAACCCGGCGGAGCCGAACCGCCTCCGCCCGGATCCAGACCGGTGCTGGTGGGGTCACCGCGACCATCGAGAGGCCGAGGCGATCGGCCTCGGGACGACGGGCCTCAAGCGCCTGCCGGCCAACCTGCCGGAGGTCGACGTGCTGCGGCTCCAGAACGATCAACCCTCGCGAAAGCCGGGAGACTTCCAGAACGTCATCCACGATCCGGGTCAGGCGGTCGACCTGGCGGTCCATCACCTCGTAGAGATCGGTGGCGAACCGCGGATCATCCAGCCCGCGCTTCAGGAGGTGCAGGCTGTTGCGGATTGGCGACAGGGGATTGCGCATCTCGTGGGCCA
>DAIDKV010000178.1 GCA_027449865.1 Planctomycetales bacterium | reverse complement strand
CGCGGGCCCCGGCGGCTTCGGCCCCGGCGGCCCCTCGCCCGATGGCGGCGCCGCCGGCCCCGGCGGCAAGACGGATGACGTGATCGACGTGGAGTTCGAGGAGAAGAAGTAATCGCCCGATGGCCGTTGGCTGATGGGGCCGTCCCTCATCCGCCAACGGTCCCGATTCGAGCGTTTCGCTCCCGGAGGCCCCGGGATGGGCTCGGCAGCGGGGGAACGTCGTGAACCGGGTCAAATTGCAACAGCTTGCCGAGGACCGGGTCCAGGATGCAGAGGCGCTCCTGAACGCGGGTCGTTGGTCGGGGGCCTATTATCTGGCGGGTTAGGCCGTCGAATGCGGGTTGAAGGCTTGCATCGCCAGGTTGACCAATCTTCACGATTTTCCGGATAAGGATTTCGTGGCGAGGTCTTACACCCATAACATCGAGACCTTAATTGACGTGGCCGGACTCAAGAGCCACCGGGATGCGGACCCGAGCAAAGCACGGGCGAAGAACTGGAATACCCTCAAGGACTGGAGTGAGAGGACACGCTATCAACAGTGGACCGAGTTACAGGCTCGCAAGCTTTTCGCGGCCGTTTCCGACCCAACTCATGGAGTATTGCCATGGATCAAGGTCCATTGGTGATGGAAGAGGTCGACATGGGCGCCAAGCTGGCTCGTGAGTTCGACAACTATGCCCCGATCAAGGTAGCCTTCTGGCTCAAGGCCAGCGACGACGATCATCGTTATCTCTACCTCGCATCGGATCAGATCGACGACACGAATTTTGATCTGGCGTACGGCGAGGTGGCTCGGCTCTCCGATCGGTTCCGTTCCCCTTTCTTCGACCCCTTCCGCGTGAAGGTGATCAGCAGTCAGGATCCACTGGCACAGGCGGCAGTGGATATCAACAGGCGGTTTCCGACACAGATCCCGACCCGTCTCAGGGGACAGATGATCGGGGGGATCTTCGTCGACGACGTCTACATCTACCCGCCGACTCTCCAGGTCGCCGCATCCTGACGATTGGTCAACCGGCCATTCGATCCCCTGGATAAAAGGAAGCCACTATCATGGCATTCCGATTCGACCAACTCACTCTGAAGAGCCAGGAAGCGGTCCAGCAGGCCCAGTCGCTGGCCCGAGAGCGCGGGCATCAGCGGCTGGAGCCGATGCACTTGCTGGCGGCTCTGCTGCATCCCGATCAGCAGGTGGTCCGGTCGCTGCTCGGCCAGCTCGGGGTCAATCCCGAGCAGATTCTCCGAGCCGCCGAGCAGGGCCTCGCCGCCCTGCCGAAGGTCAGCGGAGGCGAGCAGACGCTCGGCCCCGAGCTGAACCAGGTCCTCGAGGCCTCGGCCGCCGAGGCCGAGCGGATGAAGGACCAGTATGTCTCCGTCGAGCATTTGCTTCTTGGCCTCGTGAAGGTCAAGAGCAAGGCCCAGGGGGTCTTGAACGCCCTCGGGATCACGGACAAGGAGGTTTTGCAGGCACTTCAGAAGGTCCGAGGCGGTCAGCGCGTCACCGACCAGAACCCCGACGACAAGTATCAGGCGCTGGAACGCTACGGGCGCGACCTCGTTGAGATGGCTCGCAAGGGGAAGATGGACCCCGTCATCGGCCGCGATTCCGAGATCCGGCGGGTGGTTCAGGTTCTCTCGAGGCGGACCAAGAACAATCCGGTCCTGATCGGCGAGCCGGGCGTCGGCAAGACGGCGATCGTCGAGGGGCTGGCGCAGCGGATCGTCTCGGGCGACGTCCCCGAGTCGCTCCAGAATCGCCGGGTCGTCGCGCTTGACATGGGTGCGCTCGTCGCCGGGACCAAGTTCCGGGGCGAGTTCGAGGAGCGCCTCAAGGCCGTTCTCAAGGAGGTCACCGAGTCGGCCGGCCGGGTCATCCTCTTCATTGATGAGTTGCACCTCGTCGTCGGCGCGGGGAAGGCCGAGGGATCGATGGACGCGGCCAACCTGCTCAAGCCGGCACTGGCCCGGGGTGAGCTTCGGTGCATCGGCGCGACGACACTCGACGAATTCCGCGAGCACATTGAAAAGGATCCGGCGCTGGAACGCCGGTTCCAGCCGGTTTTCGTCGGCGAGCCCACAGTGGACGACACGATCGCGATCCTTCGCGGCTTGAAGGAGCGTTACGAGGTTCATCACAAGGTCAAGATCCGAGACTCCGCGCTCGTGACGGCGGCCAAGCTGGCCTCGCGGTACATCACCGACCGGTTCCTGCCTGACAAGGCGATCGATCTGGTCGACGAGGCGAGCAGTCGGCTCTCGATGGAGCTGCAATCCGTTCCGACCGAGATCGACGTCCTCCAGCGCCGGCTTTTGCAGCTTCAGCTTGCCGAGCGGATGCTCCGGAACGAGGAGGAGGAACACGCCCAGGAGCGGCTGGCCGAGGTGCAGGAGGAAATCCGCGAGGTTGAGAAGGAGTTGCAGGATCTTCGTGGTCAGTGGGAGATGGAGAAGTCGGGGCTGGGCGATGTGCAGAAGGTCCGCGAGCGGCTGGACGCCGTGAAGACCGAGTATGGCCGCGCCTGGGACGAGATCCGTCACATGCAGCAGCGGGGCGAGCGTCCCGACGAGCGTCAATTTCAGGCGCTCGCCGGGCTCGACACCGAGCGCAAGGCCCTGGAAGAGCGGATCGCCGAGGCCGAGGCCCTGGGCGACGGCCAGCCGTCGAAGGAAGGGCAGCGGCTACTCAAGAAAGAGGTCGACTCCGAGGAGATCGCCGAGGTAGTCAGCCAGTGGACGGGAATCCCGCTCGCCCGGATGCTGACCACCGAGCGTGAGAAGCTTCTGAAGCTGGAAGACCAGATTCACCTCCGAATGGTCGACCAGGACGCCGCCGTACACGCCGTCTCGGACGCCGTTCGCCGGAGCCGAGCGGGGTTGCAGGATCCGAATCGTCCGATCGGCTCGTTCCTGTTCCTGGGCCCAACGGGAGTCGGCAAGACCGAGCTGGCGAAGGCTCTGGCCGAGTTCCTTTTTGATAGCGAAACGGCGATGGTCCGGCTCGACATGAGCGAGTACGGCGAGCGCCACAACGTCGCCCGGCTGATCGGGGCGCCTCCAGGCTACGTTGGCTACGAGGAAGGCGGCCGGCTGACCGAGGCCGTTCGGCGACGACCGTACTCGGTCGTCCTGCTCGACGAGATCGAGAAGGCGCATCGCGATGTTTTCAATGTGTTGCTCCAGGTCCTCGACGACGGTCGGCTGACCGACGGCCAGGGACGGACGGTCGACTTCCGCAACACGGTCATCATCATGACGAGCAACCTCGGCAGCCACGTCATCGCCGAACTGGCCGAGTCGGGCGATGAGGAGCGAATGCGGCGCGAGGTTCAGAACGTCCTTCGCTCGGCATTCCTCCCGGAGTTTCTCAACCGGATCGACGAGACGATTATCTTTCATCCGCTGGGGATGGAGCAGCTCTCGGAGATCGTCGGCATCCAGCTTCGCCGGCTGGAGGCGCAGCTCTCGGAGGCCGGCCTCGCGCTCCGGATCACGGAGGAGGCGCGAAGGCGCCTGGCCGAGGAGGGCTTCGACCCCGCCTATGGGGCTCGCCCACTGAAGCGCGTGATCCAGCAGCGGCTCGCCAACCCGCTCGCCTCGGCCTTGCTGGAGCAGAAGGTGGCCGCGGGCGACGCCGTCGAGATCGGGTGGGATCCGGTCGTCGGTCGGTTCACCTTCAACCCGGTCCGGGCGACGGCGAACGCCTGACCGGTCATCGCGAGCCCGATGGACGTCCCTTCGGCCCGAGCATCGACCGAGGCGCCGAAGGGACGGAAATCTCGTGGAGATCGGGCGTGCGGTCGAACGGATTCGAAACCGGCTGCACGAAGCTGAAGTCGTGTACGAGCAGGCCCCTGGCGCCGACGAAGAAATCGCGGTCGTCGTCGACGTCGAGATTGTAGACCGGCTGATTGGTATCGGGCTCGACCGATCGGACAACGGCTGCCTCGCCGAGGAGCCGCAGCCGGTCGCCGGCCCTGAGATCGCGAACCATCGTCCAGCCCTGGCCGACCTTCCAGAAGCGATGGATGCCGGTCGCCACGACGGTCTCGCCATCGATCGCGACCCGGAACGTCGGCGCCGGCGGATTCCGATGGATGGCGACAACCGCGCGGAAGGCCAGTTCGCCCGTGGTGGGATTTTGTGCGAGGACACGGTCTCCAAGCTCGATCGACTCAATCGTTTTCGGGCCCTGAAGCGCAAGGACGAGCGTTCCGGCGGCGAAGCAGGCGGAGTGAGTGGTGCCGACCTGGAAGGGAGTTTGTACCCGAAGGGTTTCGGTGAAGGTCGGTTTGGCTGCCGGATTGCTTGACTTATAGACATATCCAAGCTGGTCGGTCCACCAGGCACGCCACCTCTCGGGCTCGGAGCCGAAGTCCTGGCCGGTGAGCAGGCCGAGAACCGGAAGAATGCGGGCGTTGTTCTGGCGGATGAGGAGGTTGGTGGCCTCGACGGTTTGAACGTCGCGCTGGAGCTTCTGCTGGAGCGCCTGGCCGACCTGTTGAATCCGCCGGTATTCCTCGGCGATCTGGAGGTCGCGATAGGCGGCGGCGGCGAGCGCGTCGTAGACGAATCCGCCGGCTCCGGCGGCGGCCGATGGTGAGGAAGTTGCCCCCTTGAGAATGCCGCCGACGTTGGACGGATTGGCTGCGATCGCCCGGCCCGTCTGCTGCGCCGCGCCCGGGGAGAGCGACATCGGCGTGACGTTCGTGCCGGTCATCGCAGCGAAGGCCAGGGCCATGTTCTGGGGGCTGTACGGGTCGAAGGGGACCGATGGGGCGAAGAGCCTCGGGGCGATCGCATTCGGTTGGATCGCCGGGTCCTGATATTCTCGATAGATGTTATAGCGCTCGCCGTCGACGAACAGGACGCCGTCGGTTCCTGGTCCGTTGACCGGGCGGACCTCGTAACGGAACGGGCGGCGGACGAGGCCGATCAGGCGGCCGATCACGTCTCGTGGGTCTCGGCGAGTGAGGATCTTGGTGGCTCGGGCGCGAAGCTCGGCCGAGGGGTGCATAACGGCGAGCGAGGCGAGAGCGTTGGACGCCTGGGGACCGTCGATCTGGGCGAGCATCTGGAGAGCGGTCATCCGGGATCGGTCGCTTCCTCGGAGCATCACGGCCCAGATCATCGGGACAGCGCGAGGATCGGTGACCTCGCGGGCGGCCTGCTCGGCCCGGTCCCTGCGCCCGGGGTCTCGGCTATCGAGGCCATCGCGGATGCGTTCGAGCCTGGGCCGCCACTGCCGGTCGGCGTGCTTCTGTCGATCAGCCTCGAGCCGGTCGGCGGCGACTTCCTCGGGCTTAACCCAACGATGTCCCTGCTTCCTGTAGCCAAGGTGCCGCCAGGCCGAATCGCGGGACGGGTCGAGCCGGATGACCTCGGAATAGTGGGCGATCGCCTGATCCTTGAGGCCATTCTCGGCACACCAGGCGGCGAGCCGGGCCTGGGCGTCGGCCGTTCGAGGAGTTCGGGCGCGCCGGGCCAGGTAATCGTCGATGTTTTTCCGGTAGGATGGATCGGCCTCGATTTTCTGGCCGACGTCATCGGGACGGCCCCACTTCCCGCCGGCGTGGACCATCCCCATCAACCCCCGTGCGAGGGCATTGGAAGGATCGGAGAGAACCGCGAGCGCCAGGTGCTTGACCCGCTCGGCGCCCCTGCCATGAGCCTCGCACCAGAGGGCCAGCTTGACCTGGGCCGAGGCATCCTTGCCGGCCCTTGCCGCCGCGTCTCGGTAGGCGGAAGTCTCGGCGTTTGGTGGACCCTCGCCATCGATGAGTCCGAGACAGAGCAGGACGATGGCGAGCATGAAATCGGTCTCCTCGGAGAACGGGCTCAGCGTCCGAGCATCGAACGGCGATGGGCCTGGGATGCGGGATTCGGCGTTGAGGCCGGCGCCGGTGCGGTGGCGACGTCGATCGGCCCGACCGCGTCGAACGGCTCGGGGACGGGGTGGATCGTGCTGTTGTCGTGAGCCAGGACGCCTGATTCGCCGACGAAGAAACTTTGTCCCTCGGCGACCTCGAGGTTGAAAACGGGCTGGACGCGATCGGGATCGACCGACTGGACGGTCGCGACGCCTCCAAGGGTGCGGAGGACATCGCCGGGCTTGAGGTCTCGGGCCATCGTCCAGCCCTTGCCGGCCTTCCAAAACCGGTGGATTCCGGTGGCGACGATCGCCTCGCCAGAATCGAGCTGGATGCGGTAAGTACCGTTGGGCGGGTTGTGGAAGGCCGTGACGACGGCCCGGTATCGCAATTCGCCTGAGGTCGGGTCCTGGTTCAGGACCTGGTCACCGGCCGCGATCGTCTCGATTCGACGTGGGCCATCGAGTGTGCGTACCAGCGTCCCGGCGGCGAAACACGAGTGGTGCCAGGAGACTCCCAGGAGTGAAGACGTCATCGACAGTGGGGGCGCCTGCGGCACGTATTCGAGCGGGACTTGCTCGATCACGGTCGTCTGGTCGGCAGAGGCTTTCTGAGGACTCGCCGCGTACCCGAAGAGGTCGACCAGCCATTTCGTCCAGGCCGATCGATCGTTGCCCGGATCGACCCCGGCGACATCCTTGAGGATCTGGCGGATTCGGCGGTTGAGGTTGAGGATCGGGGCGTTGTAAGCGTCTATGGCCTGAACATCGCCCTCGAGCTGCATCCGCGCGACCTGGGCCGAGAGCTGCGCGTCACGCTGAAGGTCGCCGATCGGGATTTGCAGGTAGTTCCCGAATTCGGCGACGAAGTAGCCTTCGGGCCTCAAGTTCTGGAACGCGGTCAGATTGGATCGGCTATTTCCGACAATCGTACGGGCCACTCCCGCGCTCTGAGCGGCGGAAACCCCCGCCTTCTCCAGCATGCCGGTGAGTTGTCCGGTCGCTCCTGGCCCCGGAACGCCGAGGCCCATGCCGGGATACATTCCACTGAAAGGATTCATGTAGCTGTCGCCGGTGAGTGTGTTACCTATGTTTATGTTCGTGACACCCACCAACTGATCCAGCACTGGAAGACCATCCGGTCCCGTGACGATTCGGTCGCCTGGTTGCATCGTGAAGTTCGGCCCGGAGAGCGGCGTGTAGAGCCGCTCTCGCTTGACGGTCCCCTCGTGGATCACCAGTTCGCCCGCTTTCCCCGGTCCTTGCACCGGCTTGACCTCGTACTTGATCGGGTCGCGGATCATCGCGACGAGGATCGGTGCGAAGTCCCGCGGATCGCGCTGGCGGAGGATCTGTGCCGCCTGGCCGCGCACTTCCCCCGATTTTCCGGAGATCGCCAGCATCGCCAGCGCCCGCGAGGCGCCCGGCGCATCGATCTGCCCCAGTAGTCTGACCGCGATCACCTGGCCAGAGACCCCACGCGGGACGAAGACGGACCAGACCATCGGCACGGCGCGCGGGTCGGTTACCTGGAACGCCTCGGCCTCGGCCCGCTCGCGACGCTCCCTGTCCTTGCTTTCCAGCCCCGATCGAATTCGCTCTAGAACGGGCTTCCAGTGCTTGTTGGCCCGGTGTTGCTCCTCGAATTCCTTCTTCGCGGCGTTCTGCCACTCGGGCTTGACCCAGCGCCCCTTCACCTTCTTGAACCCCAGGCGATGCCACGCCATCTCGCGTTTCGGGTCGAGACGGATGACGGCCCGATAATGGGCGATCGCCTCTTCCTTCAGTCCGTTCTCGTCGCACCACTGAGCGAGTTTGAACTGGTCGTCGGCCTTGTCGGGAGTTCGAGCCCTGCGCTGGAAGTATTCGTCGCGCAGGGCCTTGAGCCGGGGATCGTCGTTGACTTCTCGGGTGACGTCCTCGGGGCGTTCCCACTTCCCGCCGCGAGCGACCAGTCCCATCAGGCCGCGAGCGATGGCGTGGGCGGGGTCCTGAGCCACCGCGGCGGCGAGGTGCTTCATCCGCTCGGCCGACATCCCGTGCGCCTCGCACCAGAGGGCCAGCTTGACCTGGGCCGACGGATCCTTGCCGGCCTTCGCCGCCGCCTCCTGGTAGGCGGTCTTGTCGGCCGAGGAGGGGTCGGCGCTTTCGACAAGTCCGAGGCAGAGCAGGGCCATCGCGAGCATGGATTGGTCTCCTCGGGGGCCTGGGGTCAGTGACCGAGCATGGAACGGTGGCGCGTGGAGGACGAGGGCCTTGGCGCTGGGTCGGGTGTTGGGGAAGCCGGTGCGGTCACGACGTCGATCGGCCTGACGGCATCAAACGGCTCGGCGACTGGTTCCACTGGGCTGTTGTCGTGAGCAAGAACGCTGATCTCACCCACAAAGTAGCTGTTCCCCTCGGAGACCTTGAGGTTGAAGACCGGCTGGACGCGATCGGGATCGACCGACTGGATCGGCGCGAGGCCGGAGAGGGTGCGGAGGACGTCACCGGGCTTGAGTTCTCGGGCCATCGTCCAGCCCTTGCCTGCCTTCCACAACCGGTGGATGCCCGTCGCGATGATTTCCTGGCCCTCAAGCCTGATCCGATAGGTGGCCGCGGGTTTGTTGTGGTAGACGGCGACGACCGGAAGATAGTTGAGGGCACCCGTCCGGACGTCCTGCGAAAGTACCTGGTCCCCGGACCAGATGGTTTCGATCGCCTTGGTGCCTTCCAGGGTACGAACCAGGGTACCCGCGGCAAAGCACGAGTGCCCGGGTAAGACGAAGGGATTCATCACGATATTTTCGTACGTCGGCTTCTCGCTGGTATCCGGCGATGTGTAGGCGTAGCCTTGCTGGTCGGTCCACCAGGCCTGCCAATCTTCTCCCGACCCGCCGATATCGACGCCGGTGAGATAGTTCAGGACCGGGACAACCTGACCGTTGACTTGCCGGACATCGGCGTTGTAGCTCTCGACGGTCTGGATGTCGTTACGGAGCTGTTGCCGGCTGAGTTCGACGACCTGATTCAGGAGGGCGAGGCGCTGAGCGATGACGAGGTCTCGCTCCGCGGCCAGCGCCTGCGCGCTCGGCACTGAGCCGACAAACGGCGACGGTGGACCTCCAGCCGGTACGGCCTTCGCGATCATGCCGAGCGCTGCGCTCGCTCGGGCGTTCGCCGGGGCCGGCATCGAGCCGTTGACGGGCGTCGCCGAGACCGGTGCCCCGGCGAAACCGAAGGGGTTGTTCCACATCATGGCCTGCATCGCCAGGCCGGATTCCCAGTATCCCGTTGGATCGAAGGGAACTCCATCGGCGAAGAGTCGAGGTGGTATGTTGTTGAGCCGTGCGAAGGAGTTTCCTTCCTCACTGATCATGTAGCGGCGAACGATGTTGTAGCGGCGGCCCTCGACGAAGAGCTGTCCCGGCGAGTTCGGTTCTTCGCCTGGCCGAATCTCATACTTGAGCGGGTCGCGGACCATTCTGACCAGGAGGCCGAGGTAGTCGCGTGGGTCGCGGTTTCTGAGAATCTCCGCGGCATTCCGACGAAGTTCTGGAGTCCTGCCGTGGATGGCGAGCATGGCCAGCGCCCGCGAGGCTCCAGGCGAATCGATCCGCGCCAGCATCCGGATCGCGACCTGCTGATCATTGGCCTTCCCGCGGGCGAAGATCGACCAGATCATGGGCACGGCCCTCGCGTCGGTCACGCCCGCCAGCCCCTCCTCGGCGTGGGCCCGCCGCTCCCTGTCCCGACTGGCGAGGCCGGCGCGCCACCGCTCCAGGATCGGCTGCCACCGCCGATCAGCCCGGGACTGTGCCTCCGTTTCTCGCTTCTTGGCCTCGATCTGTTCGGGTCGGGCCCACTGCCCGGCGGCCTTCTTGAAACCCAGGTGCTTCCAGACGGAATCGCGCCGCGGCTCTAGCCGCAAGACGGCGTGATAATGAGCGGTCGCTTCTTCTTTCAGACCGTTCTGCTCGCACCATCGGGCGAGCCTCCACTGGTCGTCGGCCTTGTCGGGAGTTCGAGCCCTGCGCTGGAAGTATTCCTCGCGCAGGGCCTTGAGCCGGGGATCGTCCTTCACTTCGCGGCTGATTTCCTCGGGCCGCTCCCACTTCCCGCCGCGAGCGACCAGTCCCATCAGGCCGCGAGCGACGGCGTGGGCGGGGTCCTGAACCACCGCGGCGGCGAGGTGCTTCATCCGCTCGGCTGACATCCCGTGCGCCTCGCACCAGAGGGCCAATTTCACCTGCGTCGCAGGATCTTTCCCGGCGCTCCTTGCCATGTTCTGGTAGGCGGCCTGGTCATTGGGTGTGGGAGAGGTCGCATCTTCTCGACCGGCGGCGAACAGGACCAGGGCCAGCGGAACGAGAGCGTTCATTCGTTCATCTCCCGGCGGTTCCATCGAGCGAGGATGGTGGCACGGCGATTCAAACCATCCTATGAGAAGTAGGCGTCGCTCTCCAGAAAAATCACACGCGGGAATACAACGGAATCGTTGAATCGCGGGACGGGCGTGACATAATCATCGCTACGATCGTTGTCCGGCATCGCGCCGGAGCGAATCGAGAACCTGCACCGACCGAGGAGGGACCACCGATGACGAGAGCTCGCGAGGCGTTCGGGGCGCTGGCGGGGATCTGCCTGTGTGCCGCGGTGGCGGTGGCGGCAGAACCCACGGCCAGCCTGAAGCAAGGCAAGGCCGAACTGAAGTCGGCTGGCCCATTGGCCTTCGGGCCCGAAGGCATCCTGTTCGTCGGAGATACCCGGGGCGCTGCCCTCTTCGCCATCGACACCGGCGATCACAGTCGGGCGTCCGAGAAGCGAGCGGTGAAGGTCGAGGATCTCGCCCGCAAGGTTGCCGACATGCTTGGTACCAAGGTGGGACAGATCCAGATCAACGACCTGGCGGTCAATCCGCTTTCGGGGAACGTGTACCTGGCGATCGCCCGAGGCCGGGGCCCCGAGGCGATTCCGATGATTGTCCGGATCAACGCCACGGGCCAGCCCGAGGAACTCTCGCTGGAGAACGTCCGGTTCGCTCGGACGGACGTCCCGAATGCTCCCTCGCCCGACAAGAAGGATCGGGGTCAGGCGCTCCGGAACGAGTCGATCACGGATCTGGCGTATGTCGACGGCCGGGTCTTTCTCGCGGGGCTCTCGAACGAGGAGTTCTCGTCGCGATTGATTGCGATCCCGTTCCCGTTCGGGGGCGAGGAGGCAGATGGGGCCTCGATCGAGATCTACCACGGCGCCCACGGGCGGCTGGAGACGAAATCGCCGATCCGGACCTTCGCCGCGTACCGGATCGAGAACGAGCCGTACCTGATGGCCGCCTACACCTGCACGCCGCTGGTGAAGGTGCCCGTCTCGGCCCTGAAGGCCGGCGCCCACGTAAAGGGAACGACCATCGCCGAGCTGGGCAACCGCAACCGCCCGCTCGACATGATCGTCTACCGGAAGGACGGCAAGGATTACATCCTCATGACCAACAACAGCCGGGGCGTGATGAAGATCCGGACCGAGGGCGCCGGTAACGCCGAGGCGATCACCGAGCCGGTTCGCGGTGGCGGGACCCGCGGCCTCGGCTACGAGACGATCGGTAGCCTCAAGGGCGTGGTCCAGATGGACCAGCTCGACGACCACCGCGCTGTGATTCTCACCGACAACCAGGGCAAGATGGACCTCGAAACCATCGACCTGCCATGAGCCGGCTCACGCCTGGTCTCTGCTGGACGCTGATCCTCGCCGGGGCCTCGTCCGTCGCAATGGCGGCGGACGGGCCCCGACTCACGATGAAACCGCGCGACGGCGATCCCTCGCGGATCGTCGTCGAGGCGGCTGGACTCGATGCCGAAGCCCTTCGCCGGATCGTGATGAATCAAATGACGCCCGAACGCTGGCGGGCGTTCCTGGTCGTCCGGGTCGTCCGCGACGGTGAGGGGACGCAAATCGCGCCGGCGCTGCTGGGAACCTATCACCTCTCGGGCGACGTCCTCCGCTTCGACCCTCGGTTCCCGATCGAGCCGGGGTTACGCTACCGCGCCACCTTCGACCCGTCTGGCCAGTCCCGCTCCCGGATGACGGCCGAGCTTTCCATCGACCGGTCGTCGAGCGGTCCAGCCGCGCGTGTTTCGGCGGTCTACCCGACGCCCGACGTCCTGCCCGAGAATCTGCTGAGGTTTTACCTCCACTTCACGGCCCCGATGAGCCGGGGCGCCGCCTACCGACACATCCGCCTGCTTGATGCCTCGGGCCATCCGATCGCGGACCCGTTCCTGGAGCTGGAGGAGGAACTCTGGTCGCCGGACGGTCGGCGGTTCACACTTCTGATCGACCCGGGGCGGATCAAGCGGGGATTGAAGCCGCGTGAGGAGGTCGGGCCGGTCCTGCAATCGGGGCGGTCGTACGTCCTGGCAATCGATCCCGGCTGGCCCGACGCCGAGGGGCGTCCGCTGGCCTCGGGCCTTCGAAAAGCCTTCCGCGCCGGCCCTCCCGACGAGACCTCGCCTGACCCGAAGACGTGGAAGATTCAGCCACCTGAAGCGGGCCGTCGCGATGCTTTAGAGGTCCGCTTTCCCGATCCGCTCGACCAGGCCCTTCTGGGCCGGCTGATCGCGGTCCGGGACGCCTCCGACCGCCCCGTGGCTGGCTCGATCGAGATCGGGTCAGGCGAGACGACCTGGCGATTCCGGCCGGAGAAGCCCTGGCAAGCCGGATCGTATCGGCTTGTGGTCGGGACCGAACTGGAGGATGTCGCCGGCAATAGCGTCGCGCGACCGTTCGAGGTGGATGAGGTTGGGCCGATCACGCGACGGATCGTCGGCGATACGGTGGCCATTGGGTTTCGGATCGAATCCGGCCCGAGCCGAGCACGGTCGGAGGATTAGGTCACGGTGTCTTCGCTACTGGTCGAGGTGGTCGTCGAATTGCATCGCACGGTCCTCAACGACTTCGAGATCAGGACGGCGGTGCAGCCAGCGAGCTTGTGGGCCGTTCTGGGCCAGCCTGACCGGATCGTGGACCCGGTCCCGCCTGCCCCGTACGGGCATCGCAATAATCAGCTACACGTGTATGATTTCCTGGGCCTATACCTCCAGGAACATCATTACACGGGTTTGATCAGCGGGATGGTTTTCGTGGTCTGGCCGGAAGAGGAAGGATTCAAGTTCACGCCAGCGCATCGATTCGTGGGACGGTTGCTGCTGGGAGATTACGAGGTCCCGCCCGCAGCCTCGGAATCGGATGTGATAAGCAGGAGTCGCCTACCATTTCGTCCGTTTCTTGCGGGAATGTGGCGTGCAACGACGGACGGATTCTCGGCAGGGATCTCCACGAAAGGGGCTCGAACGGCCTGTGGTCGCCGAACTGCAAAGCGTCGCGTCGTGAGCATCGATGTGGCTTGGCCCCATGATCCATGGCATAGGGACTCATGAAGGTTGGACACGGCTGCCTGGATCGAAGTCGGTGATACCTCGGGGAGTTGCCAGGAACGGGGGCATCCATCGAGCGGCCACCAGGGTCTTCATGCTCGATGAGGCGGTCCCGCTTCCCTCGTGGGCTGGGAACAGATCACGAAAGAGCGAAACCGAGGCCAGGGCCCGCTCTGTTTCGCGCTTTCGCGATAAAGAAAACCGCCGAGGGAGAAAGCTCCCTGACTGCGATTTCTCATGATGCATGCAGCCGCTGGCCGTTCTCGCGGATTTGGACGCCGTTTTCATATAGGAAATCGAGGCATCGGCGAGGAATCCGGCACTGCAGGAGCACCCGGTCCTCCGCGTAGGTCCGATCGTGGATCTGGGCGTGCTGGGCCAGGTAGGCGAGCACGCGACCATTCTCCACGCCCGTCTCCACTTCCGCTTCCAGGGCGCGGTCGCTGAGCGCCTCGCGGACGGCCAGCTCCAGTCGGTCGAGCCCTTCACCCTGCGCAGCGCTGATGGTGACGGTCTGGGCGTGATGAGCCCGCAGGACGTCGAGGTAAGATCGATCGGGAACCCGGTCGGCCTTGTTCAGAACGAGCAGCGTCGGGTGATTTTCCAGACCGAGCTCGGCCAGAACAGATTGCACCGCGCGGATTTGCGTCTCGGCCTCGGGGCTGGAAGCATCCACCACGTGCAGCAGCAAATCGGCCTGGCGGGCCTCTTCGAGGGTCGCCTTGAACGAGGCCACCAGCGCGTGGGGCAGGTCCTTGATGAAACCGACCGTGTCGGAGAGCAACGACTGGCCGCCGCCGCGGAACCGCCAGCGACGGGTCCGGGTGTCGAGGGTCGCGAACAGCTTGTTCTCGACCAGGACGCCCGCGTCCGTCAGCGCGTTCATCAGCGTCGACTTGCCGGCGTTCGTGTAGCCGACCAGCGAGACCGTGGGGACCTCGCCCCGGCTGGCGACCTCACGCTCCTTCCGCGCCTGGATCTTGGCGAGCTTCGCCTTCAGCTCCTGGATGCGGTGGCCGACGAGCCGGCGGTCCTCTTCAAGCTGCTTCTCGCCAGGGCCGCGGACGCCGATGCCCCCCTTGTATCGCGAGAGGTGCGTCCACATCCGCTTCAGCCGAGGCATCGCGTACTCGAGTTGCGCTAGCTCGACCTGAAGGTGCGCCTCGTGCGTCTGCGCATGGGTCGCGAAGATGTCGAGGATCACCTCGGTCCGGTCAACCACCTTCACGCCGAGCGCCTTCTCCAGATTGCGCGTCTGCGCCGGCCCGAGATCGTTGTCAAAGACGACGACGTCGGCCTCCTGGGCCTCGACGATTTCCTTCAGCTCCTCAACCTTGCCGGAGCCGATGTAGGTGGCGATGTCGATCTGCTGCCGCTTCTGGAGCAGACTACCGACGACGTTCAGGCCGGCCGTCTTGGCAAGCCCGCGCAGCTCATCGAGTGGGTCGTCGGGATACGATTCCTCGGGGCCCGGCGGGAGGACCACCCCCACCAGGATGGCCTTCTCGCGACGCCCCGGACGTTCGATGCGATTGATTTCAATCAAGGCGGGTTTCGACCTCGATGTGTCGAAGGATGGGATCGACCGGAACAGACCCTGCGCCTCACGCGCTGGTCGAATTCTAAGGCCCCCGTATTCAGGCGTCAACGACGGTTCTGAGTTTGTCATGATTTCTGTACGCTCGTCACCTGGTTCCTGTTCGAATGTCTTTTCTGGGATCGACACCGACGGAGCGAGAAGGTTCGAAGCGGCATTTTGATTTGAAGAATCGATTCACCACAGCGGGCATAGCGCGGTCGAGCCGCATCTCCATCAGGACGGATTCACCACAGAGTCGCAGAGGGCACAGAGAGCACAGAGAAGAAAAAAGATTTATAGTACATTGTGTGACAAAATGCCTGTGTGATTTGAAGTGATGAAATTGTGCGCGGCGCACAGGATTCTTAAAGTCAGTTTCACATATGTCACAGAGAAAGACGGGAGAGATGGACCGTCTCTGCGATGTCCGCGGCTCGTCGGGAGCGAGGAGTGAGATTGATGGACGGATTCATTCTGTCGGTCTCCGTGACGTCTGTATGACTAACCTTCAAAATCCTGTACGTCGCGCACGTTCCCGTGGTTACAAACCGCCAATCCGTTCTGAACGCAAGGATTTCTCATCGAATTCTTCTCTGTGCCCTCTGTGCTCTCTGTGACTCTGTGGTGAATCCGTTCTGATGGGATGCGTCTCGACCGCGCTGTGTCCACTGTGACTCTGTGGTGAATCCGCTCTGTTGGAGATGCGTCTCGACCGCGCTGTTTCCGCTGTGGTGAGACGGTTTTTCAGCGTTTTTGAACGGAATTCACTGAGATATCAGTACCTTTCGCGGGCGGATCGATTGCAAATCCGGGGCGACCTCGGCGATGGCGACCAGTTCGCCGTCGGCGTTGATCAGCGCCAATGGGCCTGCGAGACACCCCGGCCCGGCCGCGATCGAACGCCCGGCCGCGATGGTCGCGATCTCGTCCGGGTCGAGCGATCGTCGCGGCATTCCCGCCGTCGCCTCGACCGTCGGCCGGATCGCCGCGGCGAGCGTCTCCGGGGTCAGGTCTTCGAGTTTAACTGCCGCATCCAGGCGGAACGGTCCGATCCGGGTCCGGACCAGGACTTCCACCAACCCGCCCGTGCCGACCGCCTCGCCGATGTCGCGAGCGATCGAGCGGATGTACGTCCCCGATCCGCAATCGACCTCCAGTTCCAGGTGAGGCCACTCGTAGCGGATCACCTCGATCCGGTCGATTTGGACTCGCCTCGCCGCCAGTTCGATCGCTTGACCGGCCCGCGCCAGTTCGTATGCCCGGCGTCCGCCAATCTTCAATGCTGAAAAATCGGGCGGGACCTGGGCGACCTCACCCACCATCGGCCGGATCACCGCCTCGATCGCCTCACGCGTGGGTGGGCATGGATCGATTGCCTCCTCAATCTGGCCGTCGGCGTCGAGCGTGTCGCTCCGGGCCCCCAGGCGAACCACTGTCCGGTACGACTTGGGCTGCGCCTGCACTTCCTCCACCAGCCGCGTGGCCGATCCCAGGCAGACGACCAGTACACCCGAGGCCAACGGGTCGAGCGTCCCCGCGTGCCCAGCCTTTGCCCGGCCGGCCGCGCGGATCACCCGGTCCACCGCCGTTCTCGACGTGATCCCCCTCGGCTTGTCGACCACCACCAGACCCGACACCCCGATCTTGATCCGCCCGACCGCCATGCTATTCTCCTGATTGTTCCTTCAACGGGAGCCAGTTGTCGTTGGCCCGACCCATTGTGTCGCCGCGTGAAGGACCAACACCAGATTGCCCACGAAAGGAAGACACGCACTCGCGCTTCGCTCCAGTACCCGTCGCCGTTTCCCAGCCGATCCAAGAAGGTAGCGGCCCTCTCCAATCGAGCGGCTTCGCTTGACAGAGAGCCGGTCTGTGTGATAACATGTTAATCTAAGCGTAGTTCGTCCCGTTCGGAGCCGTCGCCCTGCGATGCCGATACTACCCGCCGAGCCCGACCGATATCCCGAGGATCTCTGGGACGAGGGTGTCCCATTGCCCAACAGGCCCGAGGCCCTCTGGTGGTGCCTGCACACCAAGCCCCGGCAGGAGAAGGCCACCGTCCGCGACCTTCGCGACCAGGGCGTGACCTATTATTTACCGCAGGTGGTCAAGGAAGGCCGGACGCCGCAGGGGCGGCGGATTCAGTCCATCACGCCGCTCTTTTCCGGTTATGTCTTCCTTTACGGCGACTCGCACGACCGACTCGCCGCGCTTCGGGGCAACCGGCTGGTGAATGTCCTGGAGGTGGTCGACCAGGAAAACCTTGTTCGCGATCTTCGGCAAATCCACCGGATGCTTCACTCGGGCCTGGCCGTCTCGGCCGAGCCGATGGTGCCGGTTGGGTCGCGGGTCCGGATCGTCAACGGGCCGCTGGAGGGGATTGTCGGCACGGTGATCCGGCGCGGGAAGCGGGACCAGTTCGTCGCGGTCGTGCAGTTCCTCGGTCGGGGGGCGACCGTCGATTTGCAGGACTGGCAGGTGGAGCAGGTCTCGAATTAGGCCGATGGTCGTCGAGCCCGAGACAATCCGGGCCGCCTCGGCGTAGAGCCTGGCTTTTTCCAACCGCTCGGTGGGATCGAACCGATAACCGGCGACCCGATGGTAATGGGTGCTCGTCCGCTCGCAGACGGTAGACCATTTCGGGCCGTCCATCATGAAATGGCGGGCGATCGACTCGGGTTCGAGGGGCAGGGGGATACGATCGAGCCGGCCGAGGGCCTTTCGCTCCTGAATCGCGCGAAGGACCGCGCTGGCGAGGGCGCAGGTACCAACCAGCGTGGGATGGTGGGCGTCCTGAATCACTGCGTCGCCAATCAGACCGGTCGGCGAGGCCGCCGACAGCTCGCGCCGGCCGTCGATCAGGAGGCAGCGTGGATGCCGGCGGGCCACCTCGGCATAAGCTTCGCGGAACGGTGCTGGACACCGGATCGGAAGGCCGTCGTGGTCGAGCGCCTCGAGGTAATGCCGTCCGGCCTCGGCTGTCTTGCCGGCGGCTTCCAGCAGGCGAGCCATCCGAAAATGGGCCTCGGCGAACTCAGGATGTCGTCCGAGGATCGCACGATATCCCGACTCCGCTCGATCGGGATGGCTCAACTCGACGGCATGCGCCGACTCGAACGTCGACACAACCCAGGCGCGCTCCTCGGCCGTGATCCAGGACGGGAGCGTCGACCGGCTCGGCTCAAACCCCGACTCATTCGCCGGGGGCACGATCAGAATCGGGAGGGCGCCGATCTGGTCGCAATAACCGACAATCGCTTCAAGTCGGCGGCGGAACCCAGCCAGGATGTCGGCCTCCTCCGATGGACTGCAAAGCGGAGGGTCGATCAGGCGATGGCGGCCGTCGAGTGGCGGAGGGTCGTCGAGCCGGTTCTTGCTGATGATCTCATAAGCCAACCGGCAGAACGGCGAGAACAGCGAGGTCCGGTACAGCCGGCGCGAGAGCCACCCGCCCGGCTCCTCGACGATCCCAGGATCGCGCTCCTCCCGGCCGTTCTCAAACCGGGCGACGAACTCGTTGTGCCCCGAGTAAACGATCACCGCGTCGGGACGCTTTCGGATGCGGGCCAGCTTTTGATGCTGCTGTTCCAGCGACTCTCCCAGCCAGGCGAGGATCTCGCACTCGAACCGACGCGAGGGGTCGGCCTCGCCAAGCTGCCAGGCCAGGATCTGGCCGACCGAGACCCAGGGACGGTATGGCTCTCCCAGCGCGCTGGAGCCACCCAGCACGACGATCCGGTATTCACCGGGCGGCGTCGGATCAAAGCTCATCGGAAGCGCCGGTAGCCGGTGCATCCAGGTCCGCCAGGCCGACGAACCGGCCTCCAACGCCAGCAGAGCCACCAGCGAGGCCAGAGAGGCCGCCATCGCCATTAATCGTCGGCGACTGACCTGACGGCCCGCTCGCCGCGCCCGGCGCGCGAGGAGGATCGTCATGGGAAGGCCGACGAGCGAGACGACAGCGAGCGTCCAGTAGCCCAGAAGAACCCCGCGCATCGCCGCCTCGATCAGGCCGCGGCGAAACCATCGCGGAGAGGACGGCAACCACCCGGGGCCCACAATCGCCACGATCGCCAGCACCGCGATCGGCGCTGCGATCGCGAAGAGTCGGGCGGCTCGGAGGATTCTCGGACAAGTCATCTTTGGATCTCAAGCTCCACCGGAATCGAGATCCGCCCAGGCGCCCGGCAGAGGCGATCGTTGCACGCCTGAAAGTCGAGCGTGAGCGTGCATCGCATCGGCCCAGGCATCGCCCTGTCAGAGACATGCAGGCGTGCGCGAATCTCGATTTTCCCTTCGTAGAGTGGGACCTTTCCCGTCCCGATGGACGCCAGTGCCTTCGAGGCGCCCGAGGGATAGCTGACCTCCAAAAGCTCGGCCGATTTCCGGGCGGCGGGATCGAGGCGGAGCGTGGTTGGGCGTGACTCGGCGGGGTCGGCCTCATGGGCGTAGAGGTGCCACCCATCGGCGATCACCAGGGAAACGACTGCCTCGACCGTGCCGCCTGGGGGCACGATTGGCTTTTCGACGCGGACGGTTGCCGAGACCTCACTGGCCTGGGGCTCGAGGCTCGGTGTCAAGGGGGCCGGCGCTCGTTCGCCGTCCAGGTACGTTTCCAGTCCGAGGAGCATCATGGGAACGGCGTGCGGGAGACGCGCCATCGTCGTCGAGAACGCTCCCAGCGCCTTTGCGGCGTGCTCGCGATACGAGGACTCACGGGTCAGCTCATGAAGGGCAAGCAGATCGATGATTGCGATTGCGTTGCCGCTGGGCAAGGCGTTGTCGATCGGATCCTTTGAGCGGGCGAGCAGGCTCTCATGGTCGTCGGCGGTGAAGAAGAAGCCGCCGTCCCTGGTGTCCTCAAAGTCGGCGATCATCCGGTCGGTCAGGGAACGCGCCTCGCGGAGCCATCGAACATCGCCCGTCGCGGCATGCAGACGAAGCAGGCCATGGGCGAGGAAGGCGTAATCCTCGAGGTAAGCCTTCAAGCGAGCCTGTCCGTCGCGATAGGTTCGGAGAAGGCCACCGTCGGGCGTTCGGAGTTTCGCGAGCAGGAAGCCGGCCGCCTTCTCGGCGGTACGTCGGTATGCGTCGGTTCGGAGAACGCGGTATCCCTCGGCGTAGGCGGCGATCGTCAGGCCGTTCCAGGCGGTGAGGATCTTGTCGTCAAGCCGTGGCGCGGGTCGGTTCTCGCGAACGGCCAGCAGCCTGGCCCGGATCGGCGAGAGGCGGACTTCGTCGGTCGCGGAGGGGACCGCCGGTTCGTGCAGGACATATCGCCTGTCCTCGAAGTTTGGCTCGCCGTTCAGGCCGAGGAACCGGGCGAAGAGATCGAGTTCGGGTCCTTCGCCCAGGGCGGCCTTTACCTCGTCTCGGGTCCAGACGTAGTACGCCCCTTCGCCGGCTTTCGTCTCGGCGTCGAGGGAGGAATAAAATCCGCCCTCGGGCGAGGTGAGCTTCCGTTCGATGAACGCGAAGGTCGAATCGACCTCGGCACGCCAGCGTGGATCGCCGGTGGCCTCGAATGCGAGCACGTGAGCCGTCGCAAGCTGGGCGTTGTCGTAGAGCATTTTCTCGAAGTGTGGGACGGCCCAGTAGCGATCGGTCGAGTACCGGTGATAGCCGCCGCCGAGATGGTCCCGAATTCCTCCGCGGGCCATATGGTCGAGCGTCGTCCGGAGCATCGTCATCGGCTCGACGGGTGATTTCGCACCCTCCTTTTTCGACCGACGATCCCGATCGAGAAGGAAGAGTAAATTGACAGGTTCGGGGAACTTCGGCCGGCGAGGGCTCGCTGGGCTGAAGCCAAAGCCGCCGTACTCGGCGTCGAATTGTTCGGCGAGGAGGTCAAGTCCGCGAGTGGCCCAATCGCGAGAGAGGGCGAGCTTTCGTCCCTGCTCGGCGCGGAGGCGGTCGCGGACGGCCTCCGTCAGCTCATCGGCCGCCTTCTCGATGTTGGCCCGGTCGGTGGTCCATCCCTTCGCAATGGCCCCGAGCAGCGTGAGGAAGCCGGTCGAGCCAGCCCGGTCGCGCGGGGGGAGATAGGTAACGCCGAAGAACGGCCGGCCATCGGGAATCAGGAACATCGACATCGGCCAGCCGCCGCCGCCTGGGCCGAGGGCCTGGAGGGCGGTCATGTAGATCTGGTCGACGTCGGGACGTTCTTCACGATCGACCTTGATGCAGACGAAATTCCCGTTGAGAGTCCGAGCGATCTCGGCGTCCTCGAAGCTCTCACGTTCCATCACGTGGCACCAGTAGCACGAGCTGTAACCGACCGAGAGGAAGATGGGCTTCTTCTCGGCCCGGGCCTTCGCGAACGCCTCGGGCCCCCAGGGATACCAGTCGACCGGGTTGTGGGCGTGCTGCAAGAGATACGGACTGGTCTCCTTCGCCAGCCGGTTGGTCGGCCTCTGGTTTTCTGGGGGCGCGGCGGCCAGGGCGGCGAGGCTGAGGACCAGCAACCCGCTTCGCGGCCAGAAATCTCGGCTCAGCATCGGGGAGGCTCCGTCGCGGTCGGGTCAGGCACGCTCAACGAGGCACCCGCCCGTCGCGAGGCCCCTCGCCATCATACCGACTGTCGCTCGCCTTGCCGCGAGGTTTCGCCGGCCGGGCGAGCTCGGCCGTCGCCGATCACCTGGCGCTCGGCCGGACGTTCTTCCTCGGCTTGCTGCCTTTCCATGACGGGCTGGACGGCCTCACCGTATTCCTCGACGAGCTTGCCGCCGAGCCAGGCCGTGTAAAGCGAAAGCGCGCCGCCGGTCAGGGCGAGAAGGCGCGCGGCCAGGCTGGTCCGTCGTCCGGCGGCGTGGTCCCGGCTCCGCAGGACGTAACTTGTCACAAAAAGTGAACCGACCACGGCGTTGCCCAGGCCGTGTGCCGTCGCGATCTGATGGTTCGGCTGGCGATCGGCCGGAATGTATCCATAATCGCGCACGCCCGTCAGCGCCGCACCCGCGGCACCAACCAGGCCGATCGCCATGCTGATTCGCGCTGTGTCGTCGAATCGTTCGTCGCCGGAGACCAGGCCGAGGGTGTCGCACAAGTTGCTCACGGCGAAGGCACCCAGCGGGACCGCGACAATCGCCGGGTGTGGGCTGTGGCCAAGGAGTTCCTCGGTGCTGTCGATGGCCTGGGTGATCGGATCGTCCATGGCGTGGCTCCTCGCTTGAGATGGGATCATCGGGCCAGTGGAGGATCGGCGCGTCTGTCTGGCCGTCGATTCCGCCACAATCAAGAGAGCCCAGCAATCTCCGCGCCGATGCGCGTTCCTCGATTCGCTCTGGGATTCTTCGCCAGAGATTCACGCGCGGGGCCCGCCGCGCTGGTAGTCTGAGAATTCTTGCGATGTCGCCCCTTGCGAAGCGGGAGGTCCCTTCGATGATCGTTCGATTCTTGCGGGTCGCGTTTCTGGTATCGTTCGGGACGTCGTCCGTTCTTGCCGGGGATCAGACAGGACCCTTCCTGGCCGAGCCCTATTTGCAGCTTGGCCACTCCGCGGGCGTGGGGAAACTGGACCTGCTCTGGCTCTCGACCGATGCCGATCTTGCCTGGAAGGTCGAGTATCGCCCAGGCCGGCACAAGGGTTGGCGGTCGACGCCCGGGCCGAGGTTCAGAACGGTCCGGGTTGAGGGGATGCCGCCGCACCGGGTCTACGAGGTGACCCTGAGGGATTTGCCGCCTGGATCAAATTTCTCGTATCGGGTCAGCCTGGGCGACCGTCTGGTTTTCGAGTCAGAGGCCCGGGCGCCGAAGTCGGCCGGTCAGCCGCATCGGTTTGTCGCGTTTGGCGATTGCGGCGACGGTTCGCCGAACCAGAAGGCGATCGCGCACCGGGCCTTCCAGGCTCATCCCGACCTCGTTCTCATTCCTGGCGATATTGTTTACGACCGGGGCCGGGCGACTGAGTATCGCGACCGGTTCTGGCCGATCTTCAATGCGGATGCACCCTCGCCGGACGCTGGTGCTCCGCTGATGCGCTCGACCCTTTTCGTGGCCGCCCCCGGCAACCACGACATCGGCGCGCGCGACCTGGGCAAGTATCCCGACGGTCTTTCGTATTTTTATTACTGGTCGCAGCCGATCAATGGTCCCGAGGGGCGAGAGGGTGGTCCGATGACCTCGCCACTGGTCGGCCCCGAGTCAAACCGGCTTGCCTTTCGCGAGGCCGCCGGGCCGGCTTTCCCCCGGATGGCGAACTTCTCGTTCGACTTCGGCGACGTCCACTGGACGGTTCTCGATTCGAACCCATCGGTCAACTGGAACGACCCCGAACTCCGGCGATGGGTGGCGCAGGACCTGGCGATCGCGAAGGGAGCCCCCTGGCGGTTTGTGACCTTCCACCATCCCGGATTCCACTCCTCGCGATCGCATGGCGAGGAGGAGCAGATGCGCACCCTGGCGCCGGTGTTCGAGGCGGGGAAGGTGAGCCTTGTCTTCAGCGGGCACGTTCACAATTATCAGCGGAGCTACCCCCTGTCGTTCCTCCCCGATGCTGCCTCAACTCGATCGGATTTCAAGAAGGACCGCCGGGTCGCCGGCCGATGGACCCTTGACCGCACCTTCGACGGCCGGACCGACACCACGCCCGAGGGGGTGATCTACCTGGTCACCGGCGCCGGCGGCCGACACCTCTATAACCCCGAGCAACAGGACGACACAGCTTCGTGGAAGGAGTTCACGGTCAAGCACGTCTCGAAGGTCTTTTCGATGACCGTCGTGGACGTGGATGGCCAGGCCGTCCGCGTTCAACAGGTCGGAGCCGAGGGCCAGGTCATCGACCAGTTTGTGATCAGTCGGTGAGCATCGCTCGGATCGTACGCCCCAGGTGTGATCCTTCCCCGGAATCCCGCGAAGCATGCTGCGAAGCGGGGGCCGGTCGCACGCCGTGGGACCATGACTGCCTTAGCTCCAGAGGGTGATCGCTGAAGCAGGAGGAGTGGCGGCTTCCTGGTGCCGAACCGTCTGGCCGCGTCGATGGGGACGCGGGAGGGTCATCGATCGCGTGATTTTCGATGAAATCGCGACGATAACCGGCCGCCGAGGAACGGAGTGGTCCAGAATCGTCTCAAGGTCACGAACCTGACGGCATTCCGGCGCGCGGGGTGCAGGGAAGTTTTCTTGTGTCGACCTTGCCTTGCCGTCCTCGACCGAGCTTGCGTCGGGCGGCGATGGCCCGCCGTTGGCGGGAAGGAGGTCGCCGGCGGGAGGTTTTCGATCATCGGGAGTGGCCAGAAGCAGCAGGGGGGACCGTCGTGGACGAACAGGCGAACGTGCGGGTGGTCGAAGGGATGTTCGCGTCCCTGACCCGTGGCGATCTTTCGGGGGTTCTGGACCGGCTTAGCGACGACGTCGAATGGCGGATCGCGGGTCCTGCCGAACTACCGTTCGTCGGTCTCCACCGTGGCCGAGAGGCCGTCGCGACGTTCTTCCGCGACTTTGCCCAGGCGGCCGAGTTCGAGACGTTTGAGCCTCGGGAATACCTTGCCAAGGGGGACAAGGTGATTGTCCTCGGCCACGAACGACAGAGGATTCGCGAGACTGGCCGCGTCGTCGAAACCGATTGGGCCATGGTCTTCGTCGTCCGCGACGGACGGATCACCCGCTACCGGAACTACGTCGATTCCCGAGACGTCCAGGCGGCCTCCGTGACGTTGGCCGAACGAGCGCCGACGCCCTCTGACGCGTCGGATCGGCGATAGAAATCACCTTCGAAGCAACGAAACCCCCTCGCGAGCAGGGGGTTTCGGTCGCTTCGTGACTGAACCTGTCCCACCCTGAGGTTTGCTCAGGAAAGCATGGAGGCGGCGGGAATTGCACCCTTCACCCTGATTACCTAACTCACTGCCCGCAAAACAGTTGCGAGGCGACTGCCACCGGTGCGCAGGAAATGTGTCGGGGGGACGCGGCACTTCGCGAGGTCGTAGCAACCTGGCACCGGCTGTCGCCTACCGTCAGGGACGCGATCTTGGCCCTGGTGCGGTCTTCTCACAGTTGGCTTCATCTAGCCCCTCCGCGGCGATTTCGGTTAGGATCGTACTGGAGGCGGGGCATGATCGAGTTGAATACCGAGCAACGGCAAGCGATGGCGCAGGGGCAGCCGGTGCGGATCATCGATCCCTTGACCCACGAGGCTTACGTACTGGTCCGATCCGAGGAGTACGCGCGTCTGGCGGAAGCTCGAGAGCCACTCGGGGGACAGTCCCATCCGAAGATCCCGCCCATGCTTCTCCGCTCGCAACAGGCGTTCTGGCGGGACCTGCCCGGGCTGCTCATGGACCGACGGAATCATCGGAAGTGGGCGGCATACCACGGCGAGGACCGCGTGGCCATCACGCCGTCGGAGGTTGACGCGTATCAGGAATGCCTCCGTCGGGGACTCACGCGTGGGGAGTTTTACGTTGGGAAGCTGGATGCCCACCCCGACGGGATCCCTCCGTGGGGTACGATCGAGTGCGACAGGTCCCTATATGAAGCCACGGATCCAGGCGAGGCCCCACTCGACGACGAATGAAGATCCTCGATCGACTACCCATCTCGAAAGATCGCGGGGCACTGCGGTTCGGCGACCGGTACGTCACGATCCACGCCAACCAGATCTTGGTCTGGCTGAGTGTCCACCTGTCTGGGGTTGTCATGCCGGACGGGAACATCCCGAGATTCCCGGCCCTGCTGGACACCGGGAACAACTTCGGCTTCTCAGCGCAGGACCGGCACTTGCGCGAGTGGGCCGGGATCGACCCCGGACTGCTGGAAGCGATCGGAGACATCACGATCGAGGGGAAGACGGTCCCGCGCCGGAAGGCGACGGTCTGGCTGTACCCGAATGTCCCTGGTCGTCAGGATGCGGCTGCGGACAGGCTGCCGGTCCGGCTGAATCTGAGCAAGGGCATCGCAGTCTACACGCAGGACGCAGTCCCGCCCGGCCCGCGGTTACCGCTGCTGGGGCTCCCCGCTCTGCTTGAGAACGACCTCGATTTCTGGCTCGATCCGGAGCGGCGACACGTCACGGTTCAGCCGCGCACCTGGCGCAGGCGACTGATCCGTCTCCTCTGCCGGTTGTGAAGCGACGAGGGGGCATTCCCCGGCGGTTCCTTGAGGATCTGCGAGTCGGCGTGGTCCTCGTCACGCCGGTGGAGTGACGTCCACAATCTGACCTTCTCGCCAGTTGGGATGATGAGAAGCCACGATCACCGCTCCGAGCCTTGGGTCGAACACCGCAATGGCTCCGGCCGGTGATCCATGGAGCCGGTGAAACGCCAGTCCATAGCGCCAGATCGGTGCCCGCCCCTCGATAACGACGAGGGCTCCGCGCGGAATTTCCGGCAGGGGTGGCAACGGCTCGTCCGGGCTGATCGGGAGATCGACGCCGATAGAGTAGAACACGGTTTGAGGCATGTCGGCTCCTCGTCACGAAGCATTCCCGCCCAGAACCAGCTCGCGAACCGTTTCGGTGTCGTTCGTCCCCAGAGCCAGCTCGCGTATTTGATCGCGGACCAGGATTCGGCATTGATAGATGTTGGCCCGCGTCAGGAGCGATTCCTTCACCTTGTTCTTTTTGTCGAGGACATTGGCTCCGGTCGTCGCCAGGTAGGACCGCACCCGCAAGGCTCGGAACTGTCGCGTGACCGCCTCGACCTTGTAAAGGATGTCGGAACCGGGATCGTGATCTTGCGAGCCTGATTTGCACTCGATCATCGACAAGCCATGGTTGTGCATGAATGCCACATCGAAATCGTTGCCCGTTGGATCACCGCAACGACCGACTTCCAAGCCGAGTCGCACATCCCAGATCCCAAGAGCCTCTGAATGCCGTGTGAGGATATCCCAGAAGAATACCTCGAGCCAGCCGCCGGTAAGGAATTCGACCTCATATTTCGTCAGCCGACGAGTGGTTTTCCCGTCGAGCCAGATTCCGCGCAGTTCGTCGCACGGGAAGTTGAATCGATCTGCGGGCAGTTCGATGCCCTTGTCTCGGGCCTTCGTGCGTTCTTGATCATCGAGAGCCAGGATTTCCTGGCCGCAGGCGTGCTGTGCGAGTAGTTTCGCCGATTCCGCCCATCCGCGCGCCCGGTCCTCCGCCCCCGCCAGCTTGTCGTCGGCCTTTCGTGACTCGAAGCCATAGCCCGCCAGGAACTCCTTGATCCCCAGCCGATGGCCGCAGTCTTCGACTTGGTCCGTGCTCACGTCGGTGAGCCTTGCTGGACGGGCGACGTTCGTGTAGACCAACTTTCCACCCAACGCCTTGAAGAATTCGTAGGTCGCGATGCTCATGGGCTTGGTGCCACCCGTGAGATTGGCGATCCATTCCCCCGTCGGGAACTTGCCGTAGGCGAGTTGCAAGGCCTGTCGCACGGCGGTGAGATTGTCCTCGGCAGTCAACGGTTCGATAAGGTGTCGACCGTCGTAATCGAGAGAGCCAAGCTTGAGCGCCTTAAGAAAATGGCTGGCCACTCCGCGCGATTTCATTTGCTCCGATTCAATCAGCACGAGTAGATCTGGCACATAGTGATGAACCGACAGCAAGTTGGGAACGTGCTGATCGGAAAGCAAGCAAAGTAGCACTCTCATGCCTGTACTCACTTTTTCTTCCGCGGGTCCGGCCACCTGTATTGCGGGGTCTTCGCCTCGTCGTTGTGAGCGACCACATCCACGATCGCTCCCGGGTTCGTGTCAATGTTCGGCGGCGGTGAGCCAACCGTCAAGGCGCCGGGATTCCGCCCCAACTCCAGATCCTGAACGTTGAAACCACCCTTCGGTCGTGCCGCGATGACGCTGGGTCGCGTCATTGTTCACTTCCTCTCGCGCGGTCGATGGCCGACAGGACCGCCTTTGGGCTTCCCTGCGTGGGAGACCGGCTTGTCCCACCGGTACTGTGGATTCTGAACGTCCTGGTTGTTGCGATACACACTGATGTCGTCGCCAACCTGAGGCAGCTTGTCCGAAGGTGGCGGGACGCCGTATGCCAACACGCCGCGCCGCTTGCCTTCCTCCTGCACGAAGAACTGCACCTTGCCGCCGATCTCGCGCCGCTCCAGCACCTTGACCATCACTCGATCAGGGTCCAGCGTCGCGGGCCGCGGTGGCTGGATAATCTCCGGCACCGGCGACAATGCGGCAAACGCTTCCAGCGGGGCTACAGGTTCGATGCCCGGCAGCGCTTGCTCCTCGGCAGCCACCGGTTCGGTTATCGGGTCGGAATGGCGAACTTCGCCGCGCGGCCAGCGCAGCGGCAAGCACAGGCCAAAGGCCCAGTGGATCACGTTAGCGCCGATACCCTGGAGATGGCCGACGACCTCGTGCGCGAGCAGGTCGTGCATGGGGATGGCTCGGCCCAGCCACCCGCGCGGCGCCGGCACGCGGAAGCTGGCGCCGGGGCGCAGGACGATCAGAGGTTTCTTGAAAACATTCTCCAGGCCGAAGTCCGGGCCGAGCTTGCCGTACTTGGTAAATGCTTCCCAGGCCCCCTCCGCCGGATCGCCGCCCGCCGGCTGAAACGTCGAAAGCACGACGCAACCGTCGGCATTCGCCGGCTCGTCCAGCCCGGGTACGGCTTCCAGTCCGCCGTCCAGGCGAAACTGCCCCTTACCGGCCGTGCGATCCGAACCGAAACCCCAGTGGGCCAGTTCCTGGACCAGCCGCCCGAACGGCTCGACGAACTCGGGGACTATGCGAGCATAGACAGTCAGATGGCGGATACCTCGATTCAAGACCGATTCTTCCGTGGGAAACAGGCCGCCCCCGTTGTTGGTGGTGTTCGAGGCCCGGCCAATGGTGTTCCGCAATTGCGTGTATTCGAAAACGCCTGCGTCGCGGAGCATTTCGCCCGTGCCCGGTACGGTGCCTTCCTGGAGTCGTTGGAAGGTATTCGGCAACAACCACCGAGCCCGCTTCACCGTTTTCCGCAGTTCAGCCGGAACATCCAGGGTTCGCACTGCCGCCGGAAGTGGTAGCCGATCACCGGGGAAGGCGTCGGAAAGGACGAAGGGTGGCCGACCATCAAGCGCGGGCTCGATCAGCTGCTGTCGCAGCACTCCGTCGCCTTCGGTGCGCGCACATGTCCAGCACAGCAGCCCGCTGAGAGTGTCGGCCTGCCACGGCGTGCGCCAGGGCGATTCGGGAACGAGGCGAAAGCGGTAAAGGTTCATGCCATTTCGTCACAAGGTAAACGGCGTGCCGTCCAGTTTCAGGCCCTGGAACTCGATCTCGCCGGAGCCTTTGCTGATGCCGGAACCGAGGCCGGTCTGCTGCAAGGAGCGCAGGCCGTCCTTGACGAACTCGACCAGGGCGTCGCCGCCGTTTTTGTCATTGTGCTCGCATCCGCTGTCGAGGTCCCACACCTGGATACCGATGCGGAGCGAGAACTCGGAGCCGGCGACAACGCGCTCGACCTTGCGCGGGTGCAGGGCGGTGCCAGTTTTCCGGTCGATGACATTCTCGGACTTCAGCTCGGTCTCGCCGCCGCGCGTACAGGCCGCATCGCGCATGACGATCCGCGTGGGGCCTAACTCGTGCCTGGCCTTCTTGTGCGGGCCAAAAACGCGGCAGACCAGGCACGCCAGACCAGCACAGCCGCAAGGCTCGCTCTGGTCACGGCCGCCAAAGCGCCCCAGCTTCTGCTCCTGCTCGGAGCGCATCTTTCCCTTAATCGACGAACCGGGAATATAGGGCCGAAGCGTGACCGGGTGCTTGATGCAGGTAAGGTCGGTACCTCCGATCTGCAGGAGTTCGTCGCTACCGCCGACGCGCAGGCCGCTCAAACAATGGATGACGCCAGTGATTTCATGGTAGCCGGTCTTTCTCATCATCAGCTCCTCTCGCGTTCTTTGAAGAATTGGGACCCGAAGCCGACCAACGCCTCGAAGTGCGGAAGGAACCCCTTCAGGAAGTCCTTCTCGTTATTGACGGCGGCGACGTTGCTCTTGATAAAGTCGTGGAAAAGCTTGGGAATTTTCGGCGGCGACTTGCCGAAGGCATCAGCAGCAGCCACGTCGAGCTGGCGGAATGCTGCCTCTTCGGCAGGCCAGGTCGATGTTCCGGCTCGCACCTTTGCCTCGATTGCCCGGCAGTGCTGGAAGAAACGCCGGATCTGATGCATCGTCAGAGGTGGTGTTGCCCTGCTCATGTCTTCTGCAATCGACACGATACGGTCGCGAGAAACAAATTCGTTGCGCAGGTTGCCCGCGGGGTCGAAGTAACCGCCGCGGCGGAGGATGTCGGACAGCGATTCTTCATTCGGTGGCATGGGTTCAATCCTCCTCGGCCCGCGTCCGCGTGGCAGTCAGCGCGTAACGGACAATCGCGGGCAGATAACGCACCTGGATTTGCTCCCGGTCGTCAAAGTCGTTGATCAGACGATCGGCCCACCGCCGGGCGGGTGTGCCCTTTTTCCAGTTCCGGTCCACGTGATAGGCCAGGCGAGCCGTGGCCAGCGGCTCGGGCTTGTCGCCGTGGCGGGCCAGCGCCAGCTCCAGCAGCGTGTGGAGCCAGCCGCGCTGGATTTCGCCGGCGTTCGCCCACTCCACCAGTTGCCCGGCCGCGGTGATGATGGCAGCGTGGTCTGTCCATTGCCAGACCTGGCCGAATGCCGCCAGCCGGTCCTTGCCGCTGTCCTTGGCCTCGTTGAGGAGCAACTCGGCCCGTTCCACGGCAGGCTTGATCGGACGTTTGGGCTTCATCAGCTCCAGGCCGGCGCTCAGCGTCAACCCGTGTTCGCGGAATTCTTCCGCGAACCACTGCCGCATGGTGCTGGCGAAATCGACGATGACGTTCCACGGACCCACCATGACCAGGTCATCGCCGCCGGCGAAGATTGTGTATATCGACTGCCACCGTCCTACCTGGTTGGCAAGCTCCTGCCGCAGCCGGCCGGCGAAGAAGGCGTCGAGTCGGTCGCCCAGGGACTGCATGGCGTCGAGGCCGTTGGTATTCAGCAACTGTTCGAAACGGACACCGAGCGAATCGGCATCGGCCTTGAGCACCGCGAGCAATTGGTCACCCCGAGCGTCACGGGCCAGTTCAGTGAACCAAACAGGCGTTCCCTGTTGATCGGTCGGCACATGAGCCATCAGCCGCCGCTTCAGAAATCGCTCTGGCGGGCACCAGGAAGGACGCTCTTCTGGGTTGCGAAAGTTCGCGACCGCCACTGTTTCACGTCCGATGGCGGGACGGTCTTCGGTCGCTATATCGACTCCGAAGCCGAAGAATTCCTCTGATTCTGCCCTATCGCAAATGACCAGCCATCGGCTTTGCGGCAAACGTCGGCCGATTTCTCGATTCCTCGCACAACCACGGCACACCTGCCGGACCTGGCCGGATTCGCGATCTCTTTCCGGCTCGATAGCCGGGGCATGGCGGCACAAATCGCAGGGCGCGTCCAAGGGCGCAAGGAGGAGCCGCGAAGGGTTCCAACCATCCTGCGGCACCGGTGCCCAAGGCTTTGCCTTAGACCTCTGCAATCGTCGCTGAGCCTCCCGGTAACTCGCGGTTTCCGATCCGGAATCGGCCCAGGCGATCGACAGCCGCAGTTCCGCTCGAGTCTCTCGCAGCAACCACTCGTCGATCCATTGCTGTTCCCCGGCAAGCCACTTCTCCACCTCGGGCGTATTCGATCCTCGGAGTAAGAACTTGCCGGCTCCGGAAAGCCGAATTGCGTCCAACGGCCACTTCAGGGCGCGAACCAACCGCAGGGCCGCCGTTTCCGCGAGAAGTTGGACAAAAAACGACCGCGCCCGGAGACGCTGTGCCTGGCCGCCACCCTCCTCCGCCACGTCAAAGACGTAGTTCTGAATGCCCGAAATGTCGCCAAGAATGATCATCTCGGCCTCGCTGCCTCACGTGCGGCAAGGGTCGTGCTTCTGACGTTGCCGTTTCGATGTCCGCCACATTGTAGCGGAGCAGCCTCCGGTATTCACCCATAAAACGGTCGTTTGAACCGCAGGACGAGCCGCAAGGAAAAGCCTTTGCGACGACTGCCGGGATACGGCGCCTTGTGCTGTTTCACGTCCCATGGCTCTCGTCATCGAAGCGCCTGAGAATCCCGGCTTATTCTAGCCGAATGGCATCCGAGCATCATCCAAGAACCGATGCTTGAACCGCGAGCGTACCCAAGAGAAGGGCCTAATTCAACCAGCGCGGCAAAGAGTCTTGCGCAACGGCCGATATGAACGGAACCGTGGGTGACGGGCCGCCAGCCCGGCGAAAACCCGACGATTGGAACTCGGCCTGGAGGATCAGACAGAGAACCCACCGGGCTGCCAGCCTCATTCACATCAAAGGTCGACGATCGGTCGGGTATTTGTCGGGATTTGGGCGGCGAGGCTTTGATCGGGCAAAACTGCTTCGCCCGTCGATGCTCCCCGAGCGGCGACGTAAATTCTGCTGGTCTGGATGCTTATGATGAGGAACGCCAGGCGGAAACCGGCGAAGGCGGCGGGCACCTACCCGCAATCTCCCCATGCCGGTGAATCGTGCCAAGTCCAATAAGTAAGGCCACTTGCGGTAATTCGCAAGTGGCCTTCAAGTGGAGGCGGCGGGAATTGCACCCGCGGATCACTCGACACAACCTTCTGATGCCGCAGGATGTTGCGTCAATTGCCCTCCTGCCTGTCTGCACGATGTATGCAGGGACGCGACACTCCGAAAGTTGGTCGCGAACTGGCACCTCCTGTCGCGTTCGGTCCGGGCGGAGATCATCGCCATAGCCGGTGGCGGTTGAAACCGGCTTCGCCTTCGGCGGACAGGGATTGGACCTACTGTTGGAGATCGGAGGTCTTGGCACGCTTGGCAGGTTTCATGCAATCATGCATTCATGACAGACTGCTGGCAATCAAGCCTCCGTAGAACCGGCACCGGTATCTCGTCGCAGGGTAACGTGTGATCGCATTATCGCATCCGCTTGAGCTCGGCGATCTCCTTGCCCTGCTTCTCGATAATCTCCTGGGCCTTGTCCTTCACTTCCTGGCTTTTGCCGGATTTCAACTCGGACCTGGCCATGTCGATCGCGCCTTGGTGGTGCTCGACGGT
>DAIDKV010000177.1 GCA_027449865.1 Planctomycetales bacterium | reverse complement strand
TTCCATTCTCACGAGAGTTCCATCACTACGCCGGCGAAGCAGAAGCTCAAGTCGGTCAGGCTTTCCAGCCTGACCGACTTTCTTGCCGACGTCAGAAAGTGGCGCGCCGATCGCCGGCTGGAGCCGGCTCCTACAACAATATCAGTCCCGGACGAAGCTTATGACGCCGGCGAAGCAGAAGCTCAAGTCGGTCAGGCTTTCCAGCCTGACCGACTTTCTTGCCGACGTAATAAAACACAAAGGCCGGGCACACAGGCCCGGCCTTCACTAAACTCTCGGAAGCACCCCCACGGGGACTCGAACCCCGGTCCCTTGGCTGAGAACCAAGTATCCTAGGCCGCTAGACGATGGGGGCGAATCGAACAAGGATAATAATACACGATGACCGCCGGGGATCAAGTCGATTTCTCCTTTTGTCCGGACGGGGTGACGGCTGGGAGGTTCCTCGTCCGCGCCCCAAGCGTCAATGCCGTCCGACGGGCCCTGCACCGGGCGCCCGGGGGCGTGAAGGTCGTTGGGCGAGAGGACCGCGAGACGATCCTCTGCACCCATACCATGGATGACCACAGCCTCGCCCGGCACTGGCCGGTGATCCTCAGCCGGCTCGACAAGGCGGGGCTCGCCGTGGTGCCGACGCCCGGGCGCGAGGATCGGACTTAAGGAATCTCAACCGAAGATCGCCGTGATCGGCTTGCCCGCGGCAATCGGAAGCGGACGGCCAAGGGTATCGGTGACCTCGGTGGCCGGGTCGATCCCAAGCGCCCAGAACATCGTGGCGGCGATGTCGTCGGGCGAGACCGGATCGGTTGACGGATAGCCCCCAATCCGATCGCTCGACCCGTAAACGGCACCCGGTACGATGCCGCCGCCGGCGAAGAGGACCGTGTAGCAATTCGGCCAGTGATCGCGGCCGTTGGGGCCGAATTGCTTCGTGTTGGTGACCTTCGGCGAACGGCCGAATTCGCCCATCCATACGATCAAGGTTTCGTCGAGCAGGCCGCGGGAATGCAGGTCGCGGATCAGGGCCGGGACCGCGCGGTCGGTGTTGGGCAGCAGCCGATCGCGGAGCTGGTTGAAGTTGTCGCCGTGGGTGTCCCAGCCGCCGTTCCCCCTGCCGCCGATCGACTGCGAATAATACACCGTCACGAATCGGACGCCCGCCTCGACCAGCCGGCGAGCCAGCAGGCAGCTCTGACCGTAGGTGGTCCGGCCGTACTCGTCGCGAAGCCGGTCCGGCTCATCGGCGAGGTCGAACGCCCCGCGCACGCGGGGGCTGGCGAGCATCGTCAACGCCCTCGCGTAAAAGGCGTCGATCCCCTTCGCCGTCGACGACCACGAGAGCAAATCGCCCTGCCGGTCGATCAGTTGCTGAAGGCCCCGGCGGTCATCGAGCCGATCGGCCCCGAGCGACGACGGCAGGCTCAGCTCGGGAAGGCGGAAGTCGGCCTCGTTGGGATCCTGGCCGATGAAGAACGGGTCATACGGCTTGCCAAGAAAGCTGGCATGCTGGCCCGGGGTCACGCTCCCATCGCGCAAAACGTGCGGGTACGAAAGGAACGAGGGAATCGCCGGGTCGTCCGACGGCCGAAGCTTCGCCACGGTGCTACCGTAGGCGGGATAAAGCTCCTGGGTGTCGCGGAGCCGGATGTCGTCGAGCGGAGGCGCGTGGCCGGTCAGGCTGTAATAGGTCGCCGAGTTGTGGTTCCGCATCCGGTGATGAACCGACCGGACCTGCGCGAAATGGTGGAGCACCGTCGCGAACCGGGGCAGGTGCTCGGTCAACCTCAGTCCCGGCTGGGCCGAGGCGATCGGCGTGAACTCCCCCCGAATCCCCGAGGGAGCGTCGGGCTTCATGTCGAACGTATCGAGGTGCGACGGTCCGCCGAACTGGTGCAGGAAGATGACGTTCCGCGCCCGGGGCCGCGTGCCCGACCCATTCGCCCGGAGCACCGACGGAAGCGCAAGGCCGGCCATCCCCGCGAATCCGGCCCGGATCAGCCGACGCCGCGTCCATTCCCCCGCCTGCCGGTATTCCGGACATCCCAGCATGACCCTGTACCCCACCACGAAGGGATCGAATCTCGGATTAGGAGGAACCACGAAAAACACGGAGGACACGAAAGAAGACAGATTTATTGCAAACGCAAAAAAATTAAACGATTAACTTGGTGGCTATCTAGAATGAGAGATCCTTACTGACCTCTGACCTCTGACCTCTGACCTCTGATCTCTGATCTCTGATCTCTGACCTCCGATTTTCGTGTCCTCCGTGTTTTTCGTGGTTCCTCCCCAACTACAAAATTCGTGGTTAATCGTGGTTCCTCCCCATCTACAAAATGGCTATCTGGAATGAGAAATCCTTGATGACTTCTGACTTCCGTGTCCTCCGTGTTTTTCGTGGTTCCTCCCCAACTACAAAATTCGTGGTTAATGCCTTAACAGGAATTCCTTGCTGTTGAGGAGGGCCCAGGCGATATCTTCCCAGGCGGTGCGTCGGTCTCGGTTGCGAAGATAATCGATCGCGGCGGAGTGCTCGGCCGGGGTCGGCTCGCGGCCGAGGGCGGCCAGGTACAGCTCCTCCAGGATCGACCGGTCGTCGCGGTGTGCGGCGATCAGGCGGCCGATCCGGTTATCGTCGGCGTCCAGCTTGTGACGGACGGTCGGGCCGTTGATCATCTGGAAGGCCTGCGCCAGTGTGGTCGATTCGGATCGCTCGCACTCGCAGGTGAGTAACCGCTCGGGCTTGCCGAAGGTCTTCAGGAATGGGACGCCGGCCGCCGCGCCGGGAAGCTGGGTGGCGCGGAGCGATCCCGGGGCGCGCCGGAACCGTTCGGGAACCTCCAGCACCTGGCTGATGGCGTCGAGCAGGATCTCGGCCGGGAGGAGTTTGACGGTCGCGTGCGAGAAGTTCGATTCATCCTCGGCATTGGTCGCGTCGGGCCGGGCAGAGACCTGATAGGTCCGCGATTTCATGATCCAGGCCACGGTCGGCCGGAGCCGTCTTTGGTTTGCGGTGAAGTGATCGGTGAGGGCGTCGAGCAATTCGGGGTTCGACGGCGGATTCGAGTCGCGGAAGTCGTCCACCGGGTCGACGATGCCGTGGCCCAGCAGGTGGAACCAGATCCGATTGGCGAGGTTGCGGTCGAACTGGCGATTCTGGCGGGTCAGCCAGTCGGCCAGTCGGGGCAGGGCGTTTTCCTCGTTGTCGGGCGAGGGGGAATCGCCGCGCAGGACCGTTGGACGGAGCAAGGCCCCGGTGCGCGGGTGTGTCATTCGCGGCGGGCCCTGGAAATAAATGATCTCGTCGCCGTTGATCTCGTGCGAGTCGAGCCGGTCTTTCCGGCTGTTGTCCACTTCCTTGCGGCCGAGGTTGGCGAAGAAGGCCGAGAGGCCGTAGTAATCGCCCTGCGTCCAGACATCGAACGGGTGGTTGTGGCACCGGGCGCACTGAATCCGGATACCGAGGAAGACCTGGGCGACTCCCTCCGCGGCGGCGGTCGGGTCGCGGTTGGTCCGGTAAAAGCTCGCGGGTGGATTTTGATAGGTTGATCCAATCCCCGTGATGATCTGGCGGACCATGGCGTCGAGTGGGACGTCGGCGGCGATCTGGTCGCGCAGCCAGCGCTGGAAGACCCAGGCGCCCTTGTCGCCCATGGTCTTCTCCTCGTTGCGGAGCAGATCGGCCCACTTGAGTGCCCAGAAATCGGCGAACTCGGGACGTTCGACCAGGGCGTCGATCAGCCGGTCTCGCTTGCTGGGATCGGTCTTGGCGAGGAAGGCGCGGGCTTCCTCGGGCGCCGGCAGGCGGCCGATGGCATCGAGGTAGGCGCGGCGGAGGAAGGTGGCGTCGTCGGCCTGGGGTGCGGGGTTGATCCGAAGGGCCTGGAGTCTTGCGTGAACGGCGCGATCGATCGGGTGCTGGGCTTCTCCGCCATGCCAGGCGAATCCGGGTCGATCGGCCGGAAACGCGAGGCGGCTCACGGCCCGGCCGTCCCGATAGCGAACCGCGACCGCCAGGGCGCCCGGGCCGGTCGCGCGAACGAGGCCGTCGACCGAGACCTCGAACCGCGAGGGATCGCTGAGGTCGAAGGCGGCCTCTCGGGTGACGTCTCGGCTTGTTCCGTCGTCGAACGTCGCGGTGACGATGAGCTGCTGCTCTGTCTCGCCCGGGGCGACGATTCGGGATGGCGGATAAACGCTCAACGATCGGACACGAGGCAATCGGTCGGCGTCGTCGAGGGCGCCGGCGGCGATCCAGCCGATAAGGGTGCGGGCCTCGGGCGAGTCGGGCCGGAACCGCAGGCCGCCCTCGTGAGCCAGGAGGCCGGTCGGTTTCTGAACGACCAGGCTTTGTGCCGCGGCGATCCGATCGACCCGTCGGCCGAGCTGATCGCGGGCGATCGCGGCGAGGTCGAGGTCGGAGTCCTCGCCGCGGAGGCTCAGCTTGAATCCTCCCTTGCCGCTCAGGTTGCCGTGGCAGGCGCCCATGTTGCACCCGGCCTTGGAGAGCAGCGGAACCACGTCGGCGCGGAAGCCCGGGGCAGGGGGCGGATCGACGTGGTTCACGACCAGCGGGGCCTCGACCCGTTTCCCGTCAAATCGCACGCGAACGGTGCCCGTCCCGGGCCGGATGGGCCGGACCACGCCGCCGGGCGAGACCTCGGCAAGCCCGGCCGGTGTGACCTCGATTCGAGCCGATCGCGTGACGTCGCGGGGCGAGCCCTCCGGTGTCCGGAGCGTCACGACGACCTGCTGCCGGGCCCCGCCGCCGGCGAGCCGGATCGTGGGCGGCTCGATCGAGAGCCCCGACGCTGCCCCCGCCCTTGCCGAGGTCGCGAGGATCAGGATCGCGATCGCGATCGCGATCGATCCCAGCCCGAACACCCTTTGCCCAGGAGTGCGATGCAAGGACGCCTCCTCCGACCGACCACGGGCCGCCAAATGTTAAACATGAGCTTACGAGCCGGGCCAGGCCGCGTCAATGGCGTTGTATCAGCCTAAACTCGCCCGTGGGATCAGGCCGACCCGCCACGAAGGTGGTCGAATCCACCGCGATGGACAGGCGAGAGGCGCCCGTCCGGCGTCTGGAGGAGCAGGCCGGGCGCCTCGACGATCTCGCCGATCCGGTAGAGCCTGGCCGGCGCCGGGGGATGGGCGAGGAGTTTTTCGGCGAGGTCGGGCGCCACGGTCAGACAGAGCTCGAAGTCCTCGCCGTCGTTCATCGCGTGATCGAAGGCCGAGGCTCCGTCGCGGCGGGCCTGCTCGTGGGCGTCGGGGTGGATCGGGATCGAGGGGGCGTCGAGGATCGCGCCCAGGCCGCCGCTCTCGTCGAGGATGTGGGGCAGGTCCGACGAGAGTCCATCGGAAAGGTCGATCATCGCGTGAATGTCGGCCGCGCGGTGGAGGGCCAGCGCCTCGTGAATCCTCGGCTCGGGCCGCAAATGACGTCCGGCCACCAGGCTCCCGCCGAGCGGGCCCGTGACCAGGATCACATCCCCCGGCCGTGCCCCCGACCGGCGCACCGGGCCCCGAACCGTCGCCTGACCGAGAACCGTGATCGTGAGGACCAGCGGACCGTCCCAGGCGTTGGTGTCGCCGCCGACGAGGTCGACCGACATCCGATCGGCCAGCTCGCGCATTCCGGCGTGGAGCCCGCGCGCGATGTCGACCGCGTTGGACCGCGGCAGCGCGACCGCCACGACGGCCGCCCGGGGAATGCCGGCCATCGCCGCGATATCCGAGAAGTTCACCGCCATCGCCTTGTAGCCGACCGCCTCGGGGCCGTCGGTATCAAGGCGGAAGTGACGGCCGTCCATCAGCATGTCGGTGGTGACGAGCAGATCAGCACCCGCGCCGGTCCCCTCGCCGACGCCGAGAATCGCGCAGTCGTCACCAATCCCGACGCGGGTCCAGGAATCGACCGCCCGATCCGGCTCCTGTCGCCGGATCCAGTCGATCAGGTCGAATTCACCGATCGGGACGTCTTGCTCCATCGTTCACCCGGCGGGCCGATGACCGGCCGCCGCCTCATTCGCCGATCTTCAGAACGACGCGAAACCGCGCCTGGCCGCTCATCATGCGATCATATGCCTCGGTCACGCGATCGAGCGGATACACCTCGTTCATCGAGCGAACTCCCGTCCGGGCGCTGAACGCGAGTGTGTCCTGCGACTCGATCGAGATCCCCGAGTACCACCCCTTGACCGATCGGTTGCCGCTGAGCAGCCAGATCGGCGAGACCTGCATCGATTCGGCTGCTCCGATCAGGATCATCGTCCCGCCGACACTCAGTCCACCCTGCACGGCGGCCATCGCCTCGCCGCTCGTCACGGTCGCCAGAATCACCTTCGCTCCGCCGAGACTCTGCAACTCGGCGGCCGGATCCTGGGCGTGGCTGTCGATGTAGACGTCGGCGCCAAGCTGGCGAGCGAGCGGTTCCTTGTCGGTTCCCCGGGCGATCCCGACTGTTCGGAAGCCCATCTTCGCCGCGTACTGCACGCCCAGGTGTCCGAGTCCGCCCAGGCCATGCACCGCGACGACGTCGCCCGGCCTCGCCCCGCTGTTTCGCAGTGCGTTAAACGTGGTCACCCCGGCGCACATGAGCGGGGCCGAATCGACGGCCGACAGGTCCGCGGGCATGAGTGCCACGGCGCTTGCGGGGGCGATCATGTACTCGCCGTATCCGCCGTCGAACGAGATCCCGGTGACCTGCCCGCGGACACAGGCGAAGAAGTCGCCGCGTCGGCAGTGGTCGCAGTATCCGCAGTAGCCGCCGTTCCAGCCGACGCCCACCTTCTGACCCGGCTCCCATCCCAGGACGCCCGGCCCAACCGCGTCGATCACCCCGGCGACCTCGTGCCCGGGGACGCGCGGATACTGAATTCCCGGGTAGTGCCCTTCCTTCACCAGCGAATCGCTATGACAGATGCCGCACGCCTGCACCTTGATCCGGACCGTCCCGGCGGTGGGCTCCGGAATCGGCCGCTCGACGATCTCAAACGCGCCCCCGGCATGAGGGACCTGCGCCACTCGCATCATCGCCATTCTCGGCTCCTTCGTGCGTGCTTTCCGGGGCGCTCTGGATCCGTTCAAGGCCCCGATCGTACCCCGCCGTCCTGCCGCCCGGAAGCCCCCAGGCCGTCCCGACGACCGGCCAGAAACGCCCGGATCGCCATCGCGGTCGCCTCTTCGAGCAGCTCGCCGGCGCGGGCGATGGCCTGTTCGAGCGCGATCGGCCCGGGACAGATCGAGAAATAGGCGTCGATGCCGTGGTCGAGCGTCGCCGAGGCGCCCGCGCCGATCGTCCCGGCCAGGGCGAACGCCGGCACGCCCAGCGACCGCGCCAGCCGGGCTACTCCGACGGCCGTCTTGCCGAAGGCGCTCTGATCGTCCAGGGCTCCCTCGCCGGTCAGGCAGAGATCAGCGCCTTCGAGTCGGGCTCGAAGGTTCACCGCCTCGATCACGAGGTCGATCCCCGGCTGGAGCCGTCCGCCCGCGAACGCGATCAGCCCGCCGCCCAATCCTCCCGCGGCGCCCGAGCCAGGAACCTCCGCGATCGAGACGCCCAGGTCGCGCTCCACGATCGCCGCGAAATGCGAGAGATTCGCGTCGAGTGCCGCCACCATCTCCGGCGTCGCGCCTTTCTGTGGACCATACACGGCCGAGGCACCCCTCGGCCCGCGAAGCGGGTTGGTGACGTCGCAGGCGACCGCGATCGAGACTCCGTCCAGCTCGCGGCGGCGAGCCGATCCGTCGATCCGATCAAGCCGCCCAAGCGCACCGCCGCCGGGAGGCAGTTCGCGCCCCTCGTCGTCGAGCAACCGGAACCCCAGCGCCTGGCCGAGCCCGGCGCCTCCGTCGTTGGTGGCGCTCCCGCCGATTCCGATAATGATCTTGCTCACCCCATCGGCGATCGCCGCCAGCAGCAATTCTCCGGTGCCGATCGTGGTCGCGATCGTCGGGTCGCGACGCTCGGGCGGAACCAGGACCAGTCCCGACGCCGTCGCCATCTCGATCGCCGCTGTTCGACCATCGCCAAGCAGGCCGTATCGAGCCACTCGTGGCTCGCCCATCGGACCGCGGACCCTGGCCTCCCGCCAGGTCCCGCCTGTCGAGGCCACCAGCGCGGCAACAGTTCCCTCGCCGCCGTCGGCCATCGGCGCGCGGTCGATCGTCGCGGAGGGTGCGGCGCGGAGAACTCCGCGCGCCATGGCCTCCGCGGCCTCCGACGCCGACAGACTTCCCTTGAACTTGTCCGGGGCGATCACCACCCGCATCATCTGGTCGCCGAGCCTGGTGCATGGGCCGCGCGGGCCCGGGCGCCGAGTCCCCACCCCGGGGAGTCGCGATCGTTGAGCTTAGTCGATCCGACGGGATCGTCCAACCGCCCAGCCCCACGATCCTTCAGGCCGCGCCGGCCTCGTAACTCCGCGACGACGATTGCGGCACCTCGAAGGCAATCTCCTCACGCTGAACCGAGACATCGTCGGGCGCGTGGATGCCAATCCGCACCGAGTTGCGGTCAATCTTCACGATGGTGATCCGGACGTCCGGGCCGATATGGAAACTCTGGCCGAGCTTCCTGCTCAGGACCAACATGTTTCGCTCCTCCTTGAGTCGAAATCCAGGCCATATGGGGGACGGGCCTCACTCGCCCGCGGTTCTCCCTGATTCGTTTGTCGTAACCCAATGGTTCGGGGCGACGCCGTCATTCCCGCGTTTCTCGTCTCTCTTGCGGATTCGGATTATTGCACCTTCCATGCCAAGCGACCCTTCAAATCTTCCCCGTCCGCGAATCGCCCCAAAAAAGCCCCCATCCTTGTCCATGGAAGGGGTGAGGTTTGCCCGGAATACGCCGGTTGCCTGGCCCCGTCTGTAAAATCGACGACAATTTGTAAAAATGACCTGGAGTTCCCCCAGGGGGCCATCCGTTTTCTACCATCGCTTGTAAAATAGGCTCGCGTGTCGGAAAGCTGGAGAAGCTGGGCATTCCTCGGAGTGATCGAATGCGGGCGGAGTCCCCGGAAGGGGTGGTCGCGGGGCGAGGATCGGTCTGGATTCCGATCGGTGGGCTCCTGGTCGCGATGCTGGCCTGGCTCTGGCCGATCGGGATCGGCGGGCGGATGCCGGTTGGAGGCGACGTCACCCAGTTCTTCCTGGGGCTGATGGGATTCCTCGCCCAGGCGCTCCGTGAGGGGGAGCTTCCGGTCTGGAACGATCTCTGGGGCTTTGGCTTCCCGGGGTTGGCCGAGAGCCAGATGGGCGTCTTCTACCCGCCGCATCTCCTGCTGTATCGAACGATGTCCACCGAGGCGGCTTATGTCGCCAGCCTGGTCGGGCACACGATCTGGGGCGCTCTCGGAACCTTCTGGGCGGCTCGCCGGATGGGGTGCTCGGCCGTCGGGGCGGCTCTCTCGGCGTTTGCCTGGGCGACCTCGGGCTTCTTCGTGATCCACCTCGCGCATCCCTGGGGTTACACGACCGGCTCCTGGATGCCCTGGGCGTGGGGGCTCGGCTGGTCGATTCTTCAGGGGGACGACCGCGGCCGGAGAGCACGCGTCCGGCCGTTCGCGCTGAGCCTCGTTCTGGTGATGCAGTTGCTCCCGGGCCACTTCCAGATCGCCTTTCAGACGCAGGTCGGGCTGGGATTGATGGTGGCCTGGGCGATGATCCGTCGCCTGGCGAATCGCCGTGATCGCGAAACGCGGGCCCTGGCTCCGTCCTACCGGCGCGGGGCGGCGGTGGTTCTCTCGGTCGCGCTGGCGTTCCCGATGGCCGCGATCCAGCTTGTTCCAACGGCCCGACTCGCCGGGATGGCCGTCGGCCAGCGTGATTTTGAGTATCTCTCGGGCTTCGCCGAGACGCCCGTTCACCTGGTCAATCTGGTGGCGCCTGGTCTTTTTCATCGAGAGCCGGGCTGGCGGCCCGTCGCCTGGGACCCGTTCCACACCTCGCCCGAGGAGTGCCTGATCTACGTCGGTCTCGTCCCGCTCTT
This sequence comes from Planctomycetales bacterium, assembly GCA_027449865.1. Taxonomy (GTDB): domain Bacteria; phylum Planctomycetota; class Planctomycetia; order Isosphaerales; family Isosphaeraceae; genus JAKAUH01. Next base: position 22,981 of record DAIDKV010000177.1, on the reverse strand, counting down.
TCTCGCGGTGATGGCGATCGGGCGGGAGTTCCGCCGCGATCCGGCCGTCCGGCTGCTGACGATCCTCGCCGCCGCGACGCTCCTCCTCAGCCTCGGTCCGTTCGTCCCGGGTTTCCGGGGTCTGATCGTGCTGCCGGGCTTCTCGTTTTTCCGGGGACCCTCGCGGTGGACCGTCGCGACCTCGATGGCCCTGGCGATCCTGGCGGGCAAGGGGTTCGACCGATGGCGCGACTGGTCGCGACCGGGCCGATCGATCCGACGTCTGACACTCGCCGCCGGACTCGGCATCGTTGTCGTGCTCGGCCTGATCGAGCTGGCCGTCTGGAGTACGCAGCGTCCCGGCGCTCCGGCGATCGCCGCCGGGTTCGACCGTGCCTTTCGGGCGATGCCCTGGTACGGCGACCCCAGCCTGGAGCAGCCCGATCCGCGTTTCGCCGAGGTGATGGCCTCGGCGCGTCGGCCGATTGCCGACACGCACGTCCCGCCCGAGTTGCCCGCGTCGGTCGTCCTCCGAAAAACCGTGAAGCCGAGGAGCCTGGTCGGGAGCCGATGGTCGATCTACGCCCGAGAGCTGGGCGAAACGGCCGCCCTGCTGGTCCTGATCGGCCTTCTCCTCGGAACCGATCGCGCCGGCGATCGACGGACCCGATCGGCGCCGGCGCTCTTGCTGCTGCTCTCCTTTCTGGACCTCTGGACGCTCGGCCGCCACCGATTGCTCGACACCGGCCCGATTCGTCCGATGACCGAGCAGAGTCCGGTCCTCGCCCGGATGGCGGCCGAGCCACGCGGCTCCCGGGCGATCTCGGGCCTCGGGAATCTTCCGATGCTTGTCGGCTCAGCGCCGACGCTCGCTTACCGAACGTTGAATCTTCCGGCCGCCGACGTGATGGCGACCGCCACGATGGGCGATCCCTCGGATTCCACAACCCTTTCGGCGATCCGGGCGACCGGAACGCGGATGCGGCTCTTCCCTCCGATCGAGCTCCGCGTTCGGGGGCTGCTCAAGCGGGCCGAGGCGCCCGGCGAGCCGATCGACGATCCCGCCCTCGCTCGATGGATCTACGGGGCCAACTGGGTCGCCGAGCAGGGCGACTGGGTCAACCGCTTCCGCCTCTGGCGCTGCAACGACCTTCCCGCGCGCGCCTGGTTCCTCCCCGCGTCCGACGACGAAACCGACTCGGTCCTCAGCAACTGGACCGGCGACCCCGCCCGGCTGGCCACACTCCTGGAGCAGGCCGAGCCTCTCCTCGCCCAGTCGTCGAGGCCCGAGGACTGGACGCTCGAGGTCGAGGCCCAGGAAGACGGCTGGGTGATCTGCTCCCGGCTCGACGACCCGCAATGGCAGGCACGCTGGATCGGCCTGGGAGGTCGGATGGAGGTCCCGGCCCGAATCCGACCCGTCTTCCGCCGGCCGAAAGACGACGTCGGCGGATGGCAGGCGATCCCGATCCCAGCCCCCGGGCGCTGGACCCTCCGCCTGACCTACGATCCGGCCGACCTCCGCGAGGGCCTGGCCATCGCGATCGTCGGCTGGTCCGGCTGGGTCCTCTGCGGTCTGGCCGCCGCGCTCCGGCGCCGGCCCCCGGCTTGAAATCCGGGATTTCGCGATAAGATGAGGATCGAATCGTCCCGCGACCTTCGCGGGCTGGGTTGTTCGCTCCGCGAAGTTGGGGGAGAGGTTCGATGTCGAGAACGGGCGTGGCGATCGTGGGGGCGTCGGGATACGCGGCGCGGGAGTTGATCCGCCTCCTGCTGAATCATCCGGCGGTGAAAATCACGGCGGCGACTTCCCGACAGGACGAGTCGCCCCGCGTCGACGCCCTTCATCCGAGCCTGGCGCGTCGGATCGACCTGACCTGCGAGCCGTTCAACGCCGACCGAATCGCCGAGAAAGCCTCGATCGCCTTCCTCGCCCTCCCGCACACGGCAAGCCTGGAAGTCACGCCCGACCTGCGCCGACGGGGCGTCCGGGTCATCGACCTGAGCGCCGACTACCGGCTGAAGGACGCCCAGGTCTACGCCGACTGGTACGGACACCCCCACACCGACGCCGACGGCCTGAAGTCGGCCGTCTACGGGCTCCCGGAATTGTTCCGGGAGCAAATCCCGCCGGCCGACCTGATCGCGAATCCCGGCTGCTACACCTCGGCGAGCATCCTGGCGCTGGCCCCGCTCGTCGCCGATGACCTGATCGAGCGGAAGGGGATCGTGATCGACGCCAAGAGCGGCGTCTCGGGCGCGGGGCGTTCGCCGAAGCTGCCTTATCATTTCCCCGAGTGCAACGAGAGCCTCTCGGCCTACGGGGTCGGGCGCCATCGCCACACGCCGGAGATCGACCAGGTGCTCACCGAGGTCAGCTCGCCGGGCGATCCCGTGGAGGTGATCTTCACCCCGCACCTCGTCCCAATGGACCGCGGGATCTTCGCCACCATCTACGCCGTCCCGAAGGGAACGGCCGTCGAGCACGACCTGATCGAGCGGTACCGGTCGTTCTACGCGAGGAGCCCGTTTGTTCGCGTGGTCGGTCATCTGCCGGCGACCAGGGACTCGGCGCATACGAACTTCTGCGACATCACGGTTCGCGTGGTTCGCGGCCGAATCCTCGTGCTGGCCTGCCTGGACAACCTGATCAAGGGGGCGGCCGGCGTCGCGGTGCAAAACCTGAACCTGATGCTCGGCCACCCCGAGGAAACGGCGCTCCTCTAATCATCGATTCAGGACGTCGGGTCGATCAGGACGCCCGCGATCGGTCGAGGCGGACGAGCCGGCGGGCTCGTCCGGCGGCGAGCATTCCGACCAGGCCCAGTCCGAGCAGCACCAGCGACCCCGGTTCGGGAACGCTCGAAATCGTGATCGTGGCGATCAGGTCGTTGCTCGTCGGAACGTGCGAAATCGTGTAGCCGGCCGCCGTGGTCTTGCCGACGATCCCACCCAGGAAGTCCGACGCGGTCGGTTCGCTGAAAAGCGAGGTGATCGTCCCGCCGCTGATCTGCGTCCCGCTGCCAGGCGTCTGGCCGGCAATGAAGGTCAGGCCCGTCGTCAGGCTCTGGGCCTCGGTCCCGGAATCCCAGATGTTCGAGCCGTAGATCGAGATCGTCATCGGGCCCTTGAAGCTGCCGTCGGCGTTGAAGAGCGCCAGCGGCGTCGCGTTACCGATAAAAAAGTCGTTCGAGGGGACCACCATCCCGGCAAAGCTCAGGTAGCGGTCGAGAGTCGGATTCGTCACGTCGATCGTCGTCGAATTCGACTCGCCGGGCAGAAACGGGGGCAAGGACTGGCCGGATTTCAACGTCGTGTCGACGCCGGCATTCGCCGCCTCAAATTGCGCGGAAAGGGGCGCGGTGTTGCCGAACTGGGCCAGCGTGGCGATCTGCGAACTGGCCGTGAGCCCCGGCGTGAACGCCGAGAACGAGCCATCCTGGACAGCCAGCCAGATCGGGGCCAGGGTGAAGCCTCCGTTCGGCTGGTCGTTCGTCACCGTGACGCGAATCTCTCCAGCAAGGGCGGGCGCGGGCGCGGCCGCCGCCGTCCAGGCGGCCAGAAGCGCCGCCATTGCCAGGAAACGCGGAGTGCGGTAGGTCATTGATCGATCGCTCCATGAAGGGGTGCGGGACAGAGACTCTTCATCCTCACCAGGCCGGACCATCGCGTCCGACGGAGGATTGGTCGCAAGGAGCGTCTCCGCGTTACAGTCCGCCCTCGGATTTCCCTCCCCTGTCGAGGGGAACGGTCGGTTATCCTGGATGGTAGGAGGATCGAATCATGCCGCTCCGCGATGATTTCCACGGGCCGCTCCATTCTCGGCGATCCTGGGAAGGTGTCCACTCCCTGTGGCCGGGGGTGATTGTTTTGGGCCTCAACCGGAGGCTCCCCGCACGATACCGGGCCGAGCCCGGCGTCCACGTCGGGACGGACATTGAAATCGATGTCGCCACCTTCTACACGGAGGAGGATGCGGACTGGGAGAGGTCCGTCCTGGGCAAGAACGGTGGGGGCGGGGTAGCAACCGCCGTCTGGGCGCCACCAATGCCGAGCCTCTCCTTCGCGACCGGGTGGCCGGCGCAAGATGAATACGAGGTGCGAGTCTACGACGACCAGGAAGGCAGCCGGCTCGTCGCGGCGATCGAGATCGTGAGCCCGTCGAACAAGGACCGGCCCGAGAGCCGTCGGGCGTTCATCACGAAGTGCGCCGCAATGCTCGAGGACCGGGTCTGCGTGTCGATCGTGGACCTGGTCACCAACCGGACGGCCAACCTCGGCCGCGATCTGCTGGAGTTCCTCGGCGCCGGGCCGGTTCCCGACCAGGGCGAAGCCTCGACCTACGCGATCGCCTGCCGGGCCACCCGCAAGGAAAAGACGTGGATGGTCGAGTCGTGGATTCACGAGATGAAGGTCGGCCAGCCGCTCCCGACGCTCCCGCTCTGGCTGGCCGACAACCTCTCGCTCCCGCTCGACCTCGAATCCAGCTACGAGGAGACCTGCCGAGGGCTCCGGCTCCCGTAGTCGAGCCTCGCGGGAGCCGGAGCCTTTCGGATCGACTCGCGGGCGCTCACTTCGGCTCGGCCGAGGCGCCGGGCACGAGCGTCTCGCGGAGCCGACCGGTGTCGACGTCCCAGAAGCGGACGGTCTGATCGGCACTCCCCGAGGCGAGGGTCTTGCCGTCGGGCGAGAACGCGAGGGCCCAGATGGTGTTGGTATGCCCCCAGAGCCGCCGGACCTCCGCCCGACGCTCCACGTCCCAGAGGATGACCGAGGTCGATAGGACCTTGTAATGGGGGAGGTAGCTCTCGCCATCGGAGATCGCCAGCAGCTTCCCGTCGGGCGAGAACCTCACGCAGATCACCTCGGGCTGATGCCGGATCGGCGGGGCCGATTCCTTCCACGTGGCCGTCTCCCAGAACCGGACGAGCTGGCCGCCCGCCGAGACGAGGGTCTTGCTGTCGGGCGAGAACGCGAGCGACTCGACCGGGTGATCGTGCCCCTGGAGGGTCGTTTTGAGCCGCCGCGTTTTCAGGTCGAAAATCTGAACCGTCTTCGCCTCGCCCCCGACCGCGAGCGTCGAGCCATCCGGGCTGACGGCGAGGCTCCAGACCCGGCCGGGGTATCGGAGCGGTGTGTAGTTGGGAATCGGGTCGGGCCCCTGGAAACCGACCCATCCGTCCCAGTCGCCGGCGAGGAGCGTATGGCTGAACGGCACGAACGCCACCGCGTTGATCGCCGAGCGCTGGTCGTCCTCGCGTTCGATCCTCCACGGCCCGCGTCCTTCCAGATAGGTGATCGTCCCGTCGAAGTGGCCGGCGGCGAGCACACGGCCGCTCGTCGAGAACGCCACGCTCCGAAACCCGGCGTTCTTGTGGACCCAGACCTGTTCGGTCCGGCGTTCGAGGTCGCGGACGCGCAAAACCGATTCGGCGCGGTCGATGGCCTGCTGGGCGATCGCGAGTTGCCGGCCGTCGGGCGAGTAGGCGAGACTCCAGACCATCGCCCTCGCCCGGGCGGGATCGTCCTGGGGGCGTCCCTCGACGGTCCCGATTCCGCCCCCGACCATAACGATTGGGTGGCCGGGCAAGGTCCACCGAACGGGCGTGCTGCACGACCGGTCCTTCCCGACCACGTAACCCACCTGGACACGGTACTCCTTCCCGGGTGGGGAATCCGCTCGCATTCTCAGCTTGATGCTCCACGAGACTGCATTCTCGTAGAACTCGGTGAATGGCCAGTCCGGGAAAGCAGGATCCTTGCGGCGGGTTGGCTCGCGTGAGGCGATCCAGTCTCCCAGCACCTCCTCTCCGCCGGTGTCGAAGAAGTCAAAGGTCGTTGGGACGGGACTCCTGTCGGGCACTTTGTCGTACTTGTCGTGCTTGTAGATGCGGTAGCCGGGATCGAGCTTCGCCGTTACCCGGAAGGTGATCACATCACTCACCGTTTCCCCGCCTGGCTCGGTCGAGGTGGTGAACCGCACGTGACCTGGCCGGAGTTGAGCCGGCGTGTCGGGCTTCTGCGGCACGGAACGATTCAGTTCTGGCCGGTCCCAGAGGCCGGCCGCTTTGTTCCTGGAAGATTCCAGCAACTGCCAGTAAAGATCGATGTCCGATTGGCTCATGGCCGTCGGCGAGGGTATCACACGGGCCGAATCCTCGCCCGGCTCGAAATCGACCTGGACCGTCTCCTTCCCGCCGCGGGCGACCGTGACGATCGACTCGCGAACGGGCTTGCCGTCCCTGATCGCCTGGACCCGATGCTTGCCGGCGCGGACGCGGATCTCCTGCGGACCGGCCCCTCCGATGACGACCTCATCGCCGTCGATCCGGAGCTTCACGTTGGGGTCATCGACCTTGACGATCAGCGTCCCGTCGGCCGTCCTGATCCGGAGGATCGTCGCGACGTAGTCGGAGACCTGGGTCAGCCCCGCGGCGTCGCTGGCCCCGATCCCCGCGACCGCCGCCAGGACGAGCGCCGCCGCCATCGCAAGACGACGCGGGACGCCCGACCGGGGCTCACGACCGATCGTAAGGGAGCGAGCCCCCGGCACCGCGGGCGGGGGCAACGTGGTCGGCTGCTGGAGGTGAGCCAGGCCCTTTTCGAGCAGGTCGGCGACCTCGGCGGCCGTCGCGAATCGGTCGTCGGGGTCCTTGGCGAGCAGTCGGTCGACGATCGCTTCGAGCCAGGCGGGGACATCGGGGTTCAGCTCCCGGATCGGCCGATGGCGGTCGTCGCACACCCGACGCAGCACGGCGAGCGCCGAGTCGGCCCGGAACGGAGGTCGGCCGACGGCCATCGCGTAGAGCACGGCGCCGAGGGCAAACAGATCGGCCCTCGCGTCGACCGGCTCGCCCCGCGCCTGCTCGGGGGCCATGTACTGCGGGGTCCCGGCGATCAGTCCGCTCTGCGTCAGGCTCGCGTCGTCCACGGCCCGCGCCAGGCCGAAGTCCGTCAGCTTGACCCGCTCGACGCAGTTCTGGAGCAGGATGTTGGCCGGCTTGATGTCGCGGTGGATGATCCCCTGGGCATGCGCCGCGGAGAGGGCTCGCGCCGCCTGGGTCGCGATCCTCAGGACTTCCCGAACCTCCAGCGGCCCGCAGGCGTCGAGCTTTTCCTGCACGGACCGGCCTGGGACGTACTCCATCACCAGGCAAGGCAGGCCGCGCAGCTCGTCCACGGAGTGGATCGTCACGATGTGCTCGTGCGCGACCGCCGCGACGGCCTTCCCCTCCCGCTCGAACCGGCGTCGGGCGCTCGCGGCGTGCGCCAGCGCGGGGTTCAGGACCTTGATGGCGACCGTCCGGCCGAGCGACGGGTCGACCGCCTTGAGGACCAGCCCCATCCCGCCCCGGCCGAGGATCTCCATCACGTCGTAACGCCCGAGCCTCCCGATCGACCCGGGCCGTTCGGGATCCGGCGGTTCGAGCAGTCCGGGCCATCCGTCGTCGGGGAGATCGCCCGCCTCCTCGACGCCCGGCGATCCGCCGAGGAGCCGGGCGGCGTCGCCCCAGTACCGGCTCTCGGCGGCCATCCGCTCCAGGTCGAGCCGGCAAGGTTCGCACCCTTCCAGGTGCGCCGCCAGCCCGGCTTGCTCCTCGTCCGTGAGCCGGTCCTCCAGCGAGAGCCGCAGGCGGTCCCGGTCGCAATCGTCGGGTCGCGAGGCCATCGGACGTCCTCCGCGTTCGTAGGAATCCCTCACGGGATCGATTCCCCCTCCACCTGATCGATCATCGCCCGGAGCCGCGCCATGACCCGGCTCCGGGCGATGTAGACCGCCCCCACCGAGATGCCGACCTGTTCGGCCGCCTCCCGGGGATCGCGGCCGTCGACGGCCGTCAGCCAGAACGCCTCCCAGGTCGATCGGCGGAACTCGCCACGCACCCGGTCGGCGGCCCATCGGAAGACCCGTCGGCGGTACTCGGCCTCGAAGAGGGCGGTCTCGGCGGCGTCCGGGGCCGGGAGGCGCTCCAGCAGCTCCCGGATGTCGGACCCTCCGATCGCCGACGGCCGAATCCTCCGCGAGGCCAGCAGGTTGATCATCAGGTTGCGCGCGATCCGGAACAGCCAGGCCCGGAACGACCCGCGCGCCGGGTCGGGGTCGTAGCGATCGATCGCCCCGGCGACGGCCCGGAAGACGTCCTGCGCGAGGTCGGCGGCGTCGGCCGCCTGCCACCCCCTCCCCCGAGCCAGGCCCTCGATCAGCGGCCCATAGATCGCGACGAACTCGGCCCAGGCGGCCTCGTCGCGCGGGCCCTTCAGCCGGACCACCAGGCTCTCCCGCGTCGCCGGCGGATCGATCATCGCGTCCCCTCCCCCGGGGCTCACAGGCGGGGCGCCGATTCCTTTCACTCAAGGCCCGGGAATCCTCGCGCGGGGCCATACGAATCATGGATTCCGGCAACCATCGTAATCGACGGGTCGCCCCGCCGTCAGCGAGACGCGGGCCCCTCCGCCCGACGCCGTCCCCCCGCACGCCCGCGCCGCGGGCGAATGCTTGACGATCCGGCCGCGAATCGATAACGTTCGGTATTCCATACCATTAGGAGCGATCGCAACCGGAGCGGTCGTCCCTCGCCCGGTCGTGCGACGGGGCGAGGCCCTCGATCTCGACTCATCGCAGGCGGATGCGGCTCGAACGACACCAGGAGTTAGCGACACCGATGGCCAGCACTGACAAATACGTCTATTCCTTCGGCGGGGGCTCGGCGGAGGGCCGGGCCGACATGAAGGAGCTCCTGGGCGGCAAGGGCGCCAACCTCGCCGAGATGAGCCTCATCGGCATTCCCGTCCCCCCGGGCTTCACCATTACCACCGAGGTCTGCGGCACCTACTACGATCGCGATCGCAAGCTCCCCGAGGAAGTCAAACCGCAGGTCGACTCGGCCCTCGCTCGCATGGAAGAGGCCGTCGGCAAGAAGTTCGGCGATCCCTCCGACCCCTTGCTCGTCTCCGTTCGCTCGGGGGCCGCGCTCTCGATGCCCGGGATGATGAACACCATCCTCAACCTGGGCCTCACCGACGCCTCGGTCGAGGGCCTCGCGAAGAAGACGGGCAACGTCCGCTTCGCCTACGACGGCTATCGTCGCCTCATCGACATGTTCGGATCGACCGCCATGGGCGTCGACCACGAACACTTCGAGCACGAGCTCGACTCGCTCAAGAAGGAACGCGGCGTCAAGCTCGACACCGACCTCGGAGCCGACGACCTCAAGGAGCTGGTCAAGCGGTACAAGGCCGTCTACGAGAATCACGTCAAGGCCCCGTTCCCGCAAGACCCCCGCGACCAGCTCTGGAAGGCCATCATGGCCGTCTTCAATAGCTGGATGGGCAAGAAGGCCGTCGAGTACCGCCGAATCGAGCGGATCAGCGGCCTGAAGGGAACCGCGGTCAACGTCCAGGCCATGGTCTTCGGCAACACCGGAAACAACTCGGGAACCGGCGTCGCCTTCACCCGCGACCCGAACACCGGCGAAAACGTCTTCTTCGGCGACTACCTGATCAACGCCCAGGGTGAGGACGTCGTCGCCGGAATCCGGACGCCCGAACATATCAGCGACCTTGAGCGCGACATGCCGAAGGTCTACGCTCAGCTCCTCGACATTCGCAAGAAGCTCGAGTCGCATTACAAGGAAATGCAGGACATCGAGTTCACGATCGAGGACGGCACCCTCTACATGCTCCAGACCCGGACCGGAAAGCGGACCGGGACCGCGGCCGTCCGCACGGCCGTCGAGATGGTCAAGGAAGGGTTGATCGACGAGAAGACGGCGATCAAGCGGGTCAGCCCCGACGGCCTGAACCACCTGCTGCTCCCCCAGCTCGACCCCAAGGCCAAGAAAGACCCCGTCGCCCGCGGGATCGCCGCCAGCCCAGGCGCGGCCAGCGGGAAGGTTCTGCTCTCGGCCGAGGCCGTCGTTGAGCACCACGCCCACCACCCCGGTGATCCGATCCTGCTCGTCCGCAAGGAGACCAGCCCCGAGGACGTCGCCGGGATGCACATCGCCCGCGGCATCCTCACCGCGACCGGCGGCAAGGCCAGCCACGCGGCGGTCGTCGCCCGAGGCTGGGGCAAGCCCTGCGTCGTCGGCTGCGACGCCATCCGGATCGACGAAAAGGCCGGCCAGATCACCATCGGCGGCAAGACGGTCAAGGCCGGCGAGTTCCTCACGGTCGACGGGACCACCGGCGACGTGATGATCGGACAGGTCCCCACCGTCGCCCCCTCGATCTCCGGCGACTTCGCCATCCTGATGGGCTGGGCCGACAAGCACCGGAAGCTCAAGGTCCGCACCAACGCCGACGCCCCCAAGGACGCCGCCAAGGCCCGCGAATTCGGCGCCGAGGGAATCGGACTCTGCCGGACCGAGCACATGTTCTTCGGTGACGAGCGAATCGTCCCGATGCGAAAAATGATTCTTGCCGACGACGAGGCCGGGCGCAAGGCCGCTCTCGCCGAGCTGGAGCCGTTCCAGCGCGACGACTTCATCGGCATCTTCGAGGCGATGGACGGCCTGCCGGTCACCATCCGCCTGCTGGACCCGCCGCTCCACGAGTTCCTCCCGCACGACGAGAAGGGGCAGGCCGAGGTCGCGAAGGAGCTGGGCGTCGACGTCAAGCGGGTTCACGCCCGGGTCGAGCAGCTCCACGAGTTCAACCCGATGCTCGGCTTCCGCGGCTGCCGCCTCCCGATCGTCTACCCCGAGATCGGCGACATGCAGATCCGGGCCATCATCGACGCGGCCATCGCCGTGAAAAAGAAGGGGAAGACCGTCCTGCCCGAGATCATGATCCCGCTCGTCGGGACGATCGAGGAGTTGGTCATCCTCAAGAAGCGGGCGATCGCCGTGGCTGAGGAGCAGATGAAGAAGGCCGGCGTGACGGTCGAGTACCAGATCGGGACGATGATCGAAGTCCCGCGCGCCGCTCTGACGGCCGACCGGATCGCCGAGGAGGCCGAGTTCTTCTCGTTCGGCACGAACGACCTGACGCAGATGACCTTCGGCTTCTCGCGCGATGATATCCGCGGGTTCATGCAAACCTATCTGAACGAGAAGATCCTTCCGGTCGACCCGTTCCAGACGATCGACGCGAATGGCGTCGGCCAGCTCATCGAGATGGGCGTGGAGAAGGGCCGCAAGGCTCGCAAGGAGAAGCACGGCCAGCACCTGAAGGTCGGCATCTGCGGCGAGCACGGCGGCGATCCGGAGAGCGTGACCTTCTGCCACAAGGTGGGGATGGACTACGTCTCCTGCTCGCCATTCCGCGTCCCGATCGCCCGCCTCGCCGCGGCGCAGGCCGCCCTGGCCGACGGCGGCGTGATCAAACGCGATAAGTGAGTGCGGAAGGCCTTGGTCTTTTTTGGAGGAGGGTGCTCCAGCCCCCGAACCGGACGCCGCGCAAGGTGTTGTGTGGATCGCCGGCTGGAGCCGGCTCCTACAAAAGAGGGACCTGGCTGTCGCCAGTGAGGAAGAGCTGGGTCTTTTGTAGGAGGGGGGCTCCAGCCCCCGAACCGGACGCAGCGCAAGGTGGTGTGTGGATCGCCGGCTGGAGCCGGCTCCTACTAAAAGAAAGACCTGGCGGTCGTCAGCCATGGCGTGCGGATCGCCACGGTTTGTAAGGTGGGCACCGCCAGCGATGCCCACCCTACCTGAGATGTGATAGGCCGCACGGTCCCATCGATCACGCCGGATACCCCGATCGGCTCCGCGCCCCCGTACGCTGCGACCGGCGCGAGGCCGCGTCGGCGAACCACTTCCGACCGCGAGCGCCGGACGTTTCTCCCACGCCCTCGCTCGCCGGGAACATCGGCGAGCTCTCGGCCGCCGCGAGAATCACGCGCAGATACAGGTCGTTCATCCTCGCGTCGTCGGCGAGGCTCCCAAGCACCTGCGGCGACCGCTCGGCCATCGACCGGCGGAGAGCGCCATCCCGGACGAGGTCGCTCAAATGTCCGGCCATCGTGGCGATGTCGCCCGGTCGGTAGATCCGCGCGTTGACCTCCGGCTGGACCTGCTCGGCGATCCCAAACACCGGCGTCGTGACGATCGGCAACCCCGCCGCCATCGCCTCCATTGTCACCAGCGGATAGCTTTCGACCCGAGACGAGCAACAAAAAACGTCCGCCGCCCGCCAGAACGCGAGCGTCTCGCCCGTCTCCGGGACGATCGTGAATCGCCCCCCGCGCCCTTCCGGCAGGCCCGCCGCCATCGCGACCAGCCGCCGGCTATACGGAATGCTATCCCTCGCCCCGACGACGAAGCACCGCAGCCGACGCGCAACGTCCTCGGGCAGCGCGGCGAAAGCTCGTAGAAGATCGTGCTGTCCCTTCCGCTCGCAGACCGTCCCCATCAGCAAGACGCAAACCTCGTCGTCGCCGAGGCCCAGCCCGCGCCGGGCCTCGTCGCGATCGACGCTCTGAAGCTCGCGGATCAGCTTCGGGACGTCGTGCGCATACCGGATCAGCCCGAAGTTCCGGCTCGTGTCGAGCGCCTTCCAGACCTGCAACGAGCTGACCGCCGAGAAGACCACCCGATACGGAAACGCCAGGGACCCGAGCGCCGCCGCGGCGAGATCCGTCGGCAGGTCGTCGAAGCTGGATTGCCAGGGCTCGCTCTCGTGGACGCTCCAGACCGAGGCGATCCCCGCCAGCCGCGCCGACTCGATCGCCCAGAACGTTCGAAGCGTGTTCGCGTGAACCACCTCGAATCCCCGCTCCGCGATCCACTGTCCGAGACGGGCCGTCTGCTCGCGATACAGTCCGATCCGCGGCTCGCCGATCGTGATCGCCGCCAGGTCGGGCTCGACCCGGATCGGAATCCCGAGATCCTCGTATTCCGATCGGAGTGGACCGTCGAGCGGGCTGAGTACCTCGACCTTCACCCGACCGGTCGCTTGCAGCCGACGGACGATTTCCAGCTCGATCCGGGGCGCCCCCTCCCAGTTGAGGTTGTGGGTCACGGCGAGCATCGGCACCGGCTCATTGGGCCGACCGACCGGGACGATCGAGGGCCTCGGATGAAACTCCTCGCTCTCGGGGTCGAGGTGGGGGCTGAAGTAGGGATCGACGCGGCGCCCGTGCATCCGGCGATACGCGGCCATCTCGCGAGGATCGCCCGACTTCCCGCGCGAGGCTCCCTCATGATGATACAGTTCGGCCTCGGCGCAGTAGATCACGCGATGGCCGGCGTCTCGGAGTCGGTGGCCGTAATCGACGTCGTTGTACGCGACCGCGAAATGGGTCTCATCGAATCCGCCCAGTTCGAGGAACAGTTTCCGGGGCGTGAGCATGCAGGCCGCGGTTACGGCCGCGACGTCTCGGGTCACGCGTGACTGGTTCAAATGTCCGGGATCCCACCACGGGACATACTTGAACGCGTGCCCGGCGATCCCCTCGGGGACGCCCTGAATGATCCCGGCGTGCTGCACCCGGCGATCGGGGAAAAGCAGCCGGGCTCCGACCGCCCCGACTCCCTCCAGCCGCGCCCAGCCCACCATCTGGCTCAGCCATCGAGGCTCGATCACCTCGGTGTCGTCGTTGAGGAAAACAAGCAAATCCTCAACGACCATCGACGCCGCCGTGTTGTTGATCGCCGCGAAGCTGAACCGGCCCTCGCGGTTGGGAATCCGCAAGACACGGTGCGGCTGCGAGGCCAGGTAATCGAGCGTCGCCGGGTCGTCACTCTCATTATCCAGAATGTAGATCCGATAGTTTTGATAGGTTGTTTTCGCGAGGGAGTCGAGGGCGACCTTGAGCCGGGCGCCCTGGTTCCGGCTGGGGATCAGGATGGCGACCGAGGGGCCATCGTCGGGCATGATCGGCCGGAAGATCGCACAGCCGGAACGGAGGGCCCAGTCGGGTTGTTCCACCGTGCAATCGGTGATCCCGCGCCGGTGGAACGCCTGCTCGACGGCGAGCCGTCCCGCCTCGAAGCTCTCGGGCTTGCAGTGGCCCGAGAGGGCCGTCGAGCCGGGGACGATCCGCCAGTGATAAAGAATCTGGGGGATGTGTCCGACCTCGCGCGCGATCTCCGAGGCGCGGAGCCAGAAGTCGTGGTCCTGCGATCCCTCGAAGCCCAGCCGCATCCCGCCCGCCCGATGGTAGAGATCGCGCCGGATGGCCGTCAGATGGGCGGTGTAGCAGAACGCGAGGAGCATCTCGGGCGACCAGTCGGGCTTGAACTGCGGCGAGTGCCGGCGGCCGTCGAGGTCGATCTTGTCGTCGTCGGTGTAGAGCAGATCGACGTTCGGATGGTCGTCGAGGTAGAGGGAGACATGGGCGAGGGCGTCGGGGTGCAGGGCGTCGTCGTGGTCGAGCAGGACGAGGAAATCGCCCCGCGCGGCCTGGGCGGCGTCGTTCGTCGCGGCCGAGATGTTCCCGTTCTGACGCCGGTAGACCGGCCGAATCCGATGGTCCTTCGCGGCCCAGTGCTCCAGCTCATCACGGACGCTCGGGTTGGGGCTGGCATCGTCGACGAGAACGAGTTCCCAGTCGTCGATGGTCTGGTCGAGCACGCTCTGAACCATGGCGCGGAAGGCGTCGAGCGGAGGGTTGTACACCGGGACGAGGATCGAGAAGCGGGGTGGGCTTCCGGCGGATCGGCGGGCGGCGTCGAGTCGCCGCCGTCGCCTGGGATTCTCGCGGTTCACGCGCTGCCAGGCTTCATAGGCGTCGAGCGTGGGCGGTGGAGTGAAATAGGCGCAACGATCGGGTCCGAACCGGGCGAGCAGGGAACGCCCCTTTCCGGCCAGCTTGCGACGGAGCTTGCGCGAAGCTCGGGCGATCGCGGCGGAGAGGCCGTCGGACTGAGCGATCTCCACGAATCGCGTCCGGGCACGGTCGAACTTCGTCCGAAGGATCGCGAGTCGGCCCGGCCTTGCTTCCTGCCAGTCGTCGGGAATCATGGGCGACCGCACCTCGCTCCATTGAATTTCGATCGGCCTCGCACGGCCGAGCGTGCGAGGAATCTCCAGGATGGCATCCAGACCGCGAGGCATCCTCGACGGCATTCGCCTCTCGACATCAAGGCATCTTCGAATGGTATCCCGTCGCGCGAATCAATGCTGACTTGTGGGTGCGGAACGCGATCCAGCGCGGGTCTGGACGACACGGGGCCGCAGGATAGCCGACCGGCCCCATCGAGGCAAGGTCACCCGGATCCGCCTTCCATTCGAATTCCTTCAGGAGCGGACCTGGAAACGCGGACGGGCTTCGGAGCGATCGCGAAGGAGATGCGGGCGGGGCGGAGGCGTCGGATCGCCCAGAAGCGCCGAACGAAGGCCGTCGATCAGTGTTTCGTATCGGTTCGCGCGCTGTTTCATCGCGATCGCGTGCGACCGGGCCGACATCTCCGCGAGGCAATCGTCGCTGGTCTTCCAGCGGTTGAGCAGCCGCTCGAATGTTCCGACGACCTGCCAGAAGTCCTCGGTATCGAGCAAGAATCCGTTGCGGCCGGGTTCGAGTTGCTCCTCGACGCCCGAGCAGTCGTTCCGGAGGATCGGGTGCCCGGCGAGCATTCCCTCGACCACGAAGACGGGGAGTGTCTCGCTCTGTGAGTAGCAGATCGTGACGTTCGCCTCGCGGATGAATTCGAGGCTTTCCTCGCGGCTGACCTTCGGGTGGAGGATCAGGCGGTCGCCGAGAATTCTTTGATGGCGGACGACCTGGCGAGAGTACCAGTCGTCCTCGATTCCGACGAACGACAGCGTGAACTCCCGGTACGATTCGCGATCGGGTTCGAAGTGGTGCCGGTGGAACGCCGAGAGCGCATAAAGGATCGCGTGCTGCCCTTTCCGGCCGTCGAGGAACGTCCCTGGGAGGATGAACCGGATCTTCTCGAAGTCCGACGGATCGCGAACGCACCGGTAGCGCTCGGGCAGATCCACCCGATGTGGCTCGATCCCGATCTCGGTTCCAAAGTGGGCCCGATAATTCTCGCGTGCCTGCCGCGAGAGCGTGACGATTTCCAGCTTCCCCTCGTTGATCCGACGTCGGATCGCGGCAGTCTCGGTCGGGTCGAAAATGCGTCCAGGCGCGTCTTCATGGACATACCAGAACATTTTCTTGACGATACCGCGATCCAGGGCATTCAGGACGGCCGACCGCGACGCGTGGGAGAAGCCGGTCGTGTTCATCAGCACGACATCGCCGGGGACGAATGAGGGGACGGCGTCGGGGTCGGGGAGCAGGGTTGTCGTCAGTCCGAGCCCGGCCAGACGATCGAGGTTGCTTCCGTGGACCGGCGGGTGGGAAAACAGGCGGATCTGGCTGCTCAGGCCGCGGTCGACCATTTCGGCCAGGGCGTCGACGAGCACAAAGGGCGCCCCCGAGCAGTCGAGGCGATGGGCCATCGCGACGATCGCCGGGCGCCGGCCGGGGGCTCCCGAGGCGTCGATCCGGAGGCGCCTGGCCAGGTACTGGCGGGCCATCGCGGCGGTCGCGCGCGGGCCGTGCTTCCGAAGATACGCCGGAACCTTCCGCGCCAGCCGAACGACCTTGCCAATCCGCCCCGGCGAGGCCGCCGTGGACGTCGGGGCCGTCGAGAGGTCGAGCAAGAGGTCGGGCGCTCGCTCGCCCGACTCGATCACACGGGCCATCGGGGCGGTCACGACGTCCCAGTAAAGCCGTCGCTTGAACCGGGCCAGGTTCCCTCGGATGGCCGAGGTCGTGGCGTCGTCGCCGAGCAGCCGGCCGATCGTCGCGGCGATCTCCGCTGGTTCCAGCCCGTCGAACCGGGCCGCCGCGCCCGAGGCAATCAACGCCTCGCCGAGCGGGTCGCCGCCGTTCGTCGCAACCGGCACCCCCGCCCAGGCGAAGTCCACCAGCCGGGTCCGCCACGAGAGCGCGTTCTCCTCGCCGGGCCGGTTGACCGTCACGATCAGATCGGCGTCGAGATACCAGTCGCCCCGGCGCCGGTAGTCGACCCAGTCCTGAAGAATGACCAGCCCCTTATATTCAGGTCGATTCACATAATCAACAAATTCGTGGTATCTCGCCAGCAGGTCGGGTTGTTCGTTGAACGGGTTTCGGGCGCCGACGATCACCAGTCGGGCCGGCCTTTTCTCATTGACGCGGGCCATCGCGTCGACCAGTCCTCGGGCGTCGAACCACGGGTACATCCCGCCGAACCAGAGTACCTTCTTCACCGAGGGGTCGCCCACCAGCCGCGAGATCGGCCGATCCTCCGCGACCGGGTCGCCACGGTCGATCCCGTAGGGGACCTGCAAGAGCATCGATCGACCGTAAGTGAGCGGGTTGATCCGTCCCATCGCCGAGAGCACACCGCGGTAGAAACGCTCCTGCTCCGCGCTGGCGACGAGGAAGAAATCGCCGCGACGGAGCGGCTCGGTCCAGGTCGGAAACTCGCGGAGATACCCCGCCTGCTCGCGGAGCAAATCCGAGCTTTCCCGGGCGGGAACCTCGACAAAAATCGGGACGTAGCAATCAAGTATCAATTGTTGATGAGACTGTAGGCCACGAATCAGCCGGACCGCCGCCTCGCCCATGCAGTAGCTGACCACCACCGAGTCGAACTCGCGGGCCATCGCGGCGATCGTCTCGTGGTTCCAGGTCGCGATCCGGATGCCCTCGGATTCGGTCGTCGGATTCGGCCTGGAGTACGACTCGTGATGGACGACCGTCACATGGAGGCCCGGGTTGTTGTCCTTGAGCCCGCGGGCGAGCCCCCAGCATCGCAGTCCGCCTCCCTCCACCCGGGTCTGCTCAGGAGTCGGGAACGGACCATGAGAGACGATGAGAACCCGCTTGCTTCCTTGCATTTTTGGATTCCCGACTCGGTAGTTTCGTCGATCGAGGTCTGCCCGGAGGCCGTCCCGGCGCGGGCGGGAGTGAATCTAGTCGGAGTCTCGGGATTGGTCAAGCAGGGCTGGAGTAGGCCACTAGATGCCACCAAGTGCCAGACGCCGCCAGACGATCTGGCAACGGTTCCCGCCCGGGTCCTTGAAGAAGGCGGTCTTCAGCTCATCGTTGTCGACAAAGGTCTCGGGTTCGAAGACGAAGCCTTCTCGCTCGAGCTCGGCCTTTTTGGCGAGCACATCATCGACCCAGAAGGCCAGATGGCAGACCCACCGCTGATTGACCTCGGGCGACCCGGCCGGCCGGCCGAGGACCTCGATCGCCATCCCACGATCGTCGGCGAGGAAGTAGCCCGGGGGATCGCCGCCCCCCTCGACGATCACCTTCAGGCCGAACGTCCGAACGTAGAAGTCCTTCAACGCCGTGGAGTCGTCGGAATAGACGGCGAAATGCTCGATGGTCGCCATGGGGGTATGTCTCTCTCCTGAGCCTGGGGGATTTCCTAGCGCTTCGCTTTCTTGCGGGCGCGCTCCATCGCCAGGATCGCGTTCCACTCCGCCTCGGTCACCGGCTGGACCGAGAGCCGGCTCCCCTTGCGAAGCAACTCCATCCCGGCCAGTTCGGGGAGGCCGCCCAGTTCCCTGAGCCCGATCGGCGGCTCGATCGCCCGAACAGCCCGAATCGCGACCTGATACCAGGTCGGGCTGTCGGGATCGCTTTTTGGATCGTGGTGGTCGGATTCGGGATCGAAGGCGGTCGGGTCGGGATGGCCGGCCCGGACGACCTCGGCGATCCCCGCGATGCAGGGCGGGTCGGCGTTCGAGTGGTAGAAGAAGACTCGATCACCGACCTGCACACGATCGCGGAGGAAGTTCCGAGCCTGGTAATTGCGGACGCCGTCCCAGCCGGTCGTCCGGTCGGGTTCGGACATCAGGTTGCCGAACGAATAGACGTTCGGCTCCGACTTGAACAGCCAGTACGCCATGGGCCTCCACCCGGATCGTGCCGACCGCCCGTGCCTCAGACTTCGAGCATCAGTCGCTCGGGGTTCTCGATGCCGTCTCGGATCTTGACCAGGAAGCTGACGGACTCGCGGCCGTCGACGATCCGGTGGTCGTACGAGAGCGCCAGGTACATCATCGGACGGACGACGATCTGATCGTCGACCACGACGGGCCGCTTCTTGATCGCGTGCATCCCGAGGATGCCACTCTGCGGTGGGTTCAGGATGGGCGTCGACATCATCGAGCCGAAAACGCCACCGTTGGTAATCGTGAAGGTGCCTCCGCGAAGGTCGTCCACCGAGATTGTCCCCTCGCGTGCCTTCACGGCGAAGGCCGCGATCGCCTTTTCAATCCCGGCGAACGAGAGCCGGTCGGCGTCCCGAATCACGGGGACCATCAGACCCTTCTCGGTGCTTACGGCGACACCGATATCGTAATAGTTGTGGTGGACGATCTCGTTCCCCTCAATCCGGGCATTGACGGCGGGGAACGCCTTCAAGGCCTCAATCGTCGCCTTGACGAAGAACGACATGAAGCCCAGGCCGATCCCGTGGGCCTTCTGGAAGCTCTCCTTGTACTTCGCCCGGAGGTCCATGACCCGCGACATGTCGACCTCGTTGAAGGTCGTGAGGATCGCGGCGGTCTGCTGAACTTCGACAAGCCGATGAGCAATCTTCTGCCTGAGCCCGCTCATCCTCTGCCGGGTCTCGGTTCTTGAAACCGAGGGAGCCTGCGCGGCGGCGGCGGAGGCTGGCCGGGCCGAAGGCGCCTCAACCTGGGTGGGCACGACTCTCGGCAGAGCAGGGGGGGCCTCCGTCGCGACAGCCGCGAGCGCGTCCCCCTTGGTGACCCGGCCGCCCGGTCCGGTCCCGGCGACGCGGTCCAGATCCAGATGCTCCTCGGCCGCAATCCGGCGGACCGCAGGCGAGACCGGGCGATCGCCCGAGGCCGCGGCACCCGAGCCGTTGGACTTCTCCACCGGTGCCGACGGGCCGTTCACCTTCTCCGCCGGAGCCGCGGCCGATGGCGTCGCCGAGGGATCAATCGTCCCGATCGTCGCGCCGATGGCGACCGTCTCCCCCTCGGCGGCGCTGATCTTCAGAACACCCGAGCCCGGCGAGGGGACGATATTCGTCGCCTTGTCGGTCTCCAGTTCCAGCAGCGGCTCGCCCTCCTTCACGGACGAGCCGTTCGCCTTCAGCCACTTCGAGACGATCCCCTCGGAGATCGATTCGCCCACGCTGGGCACGGTGATCGGTAGGGCGGCGGCCATTAGGATTCCACCAGGGATTCGGGGATCCGGTGGGCCTCGCCCACCGTCGCGGGCCTTCCATCGACGGGCGGTGCCCGCCGTCCGAAGCGTCGATGCGGACCCCTTGGGGGCCCGCCTCGCGATTATCTCTTGCCAATCGCCGTGACCAGGTGCGGCACCTCGGCACCCACGGCGGCCTCGACAATCTCGGCCTGCTCGCGATCGTGAACGATCTTCGAGCCGGTCGCCGGGCTGGCGCTGGCGTCGCGGCCGACATAGGCAATCGGCCGGCCCAGCATCTCCTGAAGTCGTGTCGAGACGAACGTCCAGGCGCCCATGTTCTGCGATTCTTCCTGGACCCAGACCCATTCGCGGGCCGAGGGGTAGCGGTCGAGAACCGACTTCAGCTCGTCGGCCGGCCAGGGGTAAAGCTGCTCGACCCGAATGATCGCCACGTCTCGCGTCGCCAGCTCGGTTCGACGGGCGAGCAGGTCGTAGTAGATCTTCCCCGAGCAGAAGAGGATCCGACGCGCTCGATCGGGAGCGACCGGGTCGTCGAGGACATCACGGAAGTGGCCGACCGCCAGTTGCTCCACCGGTGAGACGGCCAGTTTGTGCCGGAGAAGGCTCTTGGGCGTCATCACAATCAGAGGCTTGCGGAACTCGCGACGGACCTGGCGGCGAAGCAGGTGGAAATACTGCGAGGGCGTGGTTGGAACCGCGACCTGGATGTTCTCCTCGGCACAGAGCTGCAAGAACCGCTCAAGGCGGGCGCTCGAATGCTCGGGCCCTTGCCCCTCGTATCCGTGCGGCAGCAGCATCACCAGCCCGCTGGCACGCCCCCATTTCGACTCAGCCGACGTGATGAACTGATCGATGATCACCTGAGCCCCGTTGGCAAAGTCGCCGAACTGGGCCTCCCACATGATGAGCATGTGCGGCTCGTCAAGCGAGTAGCCGTAATCGAAGCCCAGCACGGCCGCCTCGGAGAGGAGGCTGTCGTAGACGCAAAATTGGGCCTGACCGTCTCGGAGATGGTTCAGGGGGATGTAACGATCGCCGGTCCGGGCATCCACCAGTGCCGAGTGACGCTGGCTAAAGGTTCCTCGACGACTATCCTGGCCGCTGAGCCGGACAGGCGTCTCCTCCCAGAGCAGCGAGCCGAAGGCGAGCATCTCGGCCGTCCCCCAGTCGACGGCTCCCTTCTCCGCGACCGATTTGTGACGGGCCGAGAGCACCCGGGCCAGCTTCGGGTTGACCTCGAAGCCCTCGGGAACAGCGACCACACGGTCAGCGATCTGGCGAAGTGTCTCGAAGGAAACGCCGGTGTCGATCGGCTCAAACGAGAACCGCTCGGTCAAACCCTTCCAGGCCCCAGAGAACCCGTAACGAGGCGCCGCCTCGACGGTCCCGTGGCGGACCTCCTCGAAGACCTCCTTGAGCTTCTCCTCAAAAGTCTCCGCGATCGTTTCGGCCTCCTCGGCCGAGAGATCGCCCTGACTGACCAGTCGCTGCGTGTAAAGCTCGCGGACGGTCGGACGGTCGCGAATCCGATCGTACATCAGAGGCTGGGTAAACGCCGGCTCGTCCCCCTCGTTATGACCGTGCCGACGGTAGCAAACCAGATCGATCACCACATCCTTGCCGAACGCCTGGCGGAAGTCGATCGCCAGCTCGGCGACCGCGACGACAGCCTCGACATCCTCGCCATTGACGTGGAAGATCGGGACCTCAATCATCTTCGCGACATCAGTACAATACCGGGTCGATCGGCTATCGCTCGGCGCGGTCGTGAAGCCGATCTGGTTGTTCACGACAATGTGAATCGTGCCGCCGGTCCGGTAGCCGGGAAGCTGCGAGAGGTTCAAGGTCTCGGCGACCAGCCCCTGGCCGGCGAAGGCGGCGTCACCATGGATCAGGATCGGCAGGCCGACCCTCCGCCCCTCGTCGTGGAACCGACGCTGCTTCGACCGCATCCGACCCTGGACCACGGGGTCGACGGCCTCAAGATGGCTCGGGTTCGGGGTGAGCGTCAGGTGGATCTTTTGCTTGTCAACCGTGACGTGCTCGGCCGAGAAACCCAGATGATACTTGACGTCGCCATCGCCGCCGACGCTCTCGGGCTTGCTTCCCTCGAACTCATTGAAAATCATGCCGTAGGGCTTGTGGAGGATGTTCGCGAGGACGTTTAACCGGCCCCGGTGCGGCATCCCCATCACAACCTCACGGACCCCGCCGAGCGAGCCGGCCCGCTCGATGATCGCGTCCAGGAGTGGGATCAGCATCTCGCCCCCTTCGAGCGAGAACCGCTTCTGACCGACGTAGTTCCGGTGGAGGAACGTCTCAAAAAGCTCGGCCGCATTCAGCTTGTAGATGATGCGCCGCTTCTTGCGAATGTCGAACCCGGGGTGATTCCGAGTCGGCTCCATCCGATCCAGGAGCCATTTGCGGATCGACGTGTCGCGAATATGCATGAACTCGACGCCAATGGTTCCGCAATAGGTCTGGCGGAGGGCATCAAGGAGTTCACGAAGGGTCGAGGAGCCGCCGTCCTGGTTGACGACGCGACTGTAGAAAGCTCGATCGAGGTCGGCCTCGGTCAAGCCAAAAGCGGTCAGGTCCAGGAGTTCGTGGGATTCGCTCCGAGGAGCCAGCCCCAGAGGATCGAGGTCGGCGAGGTAGTGTCCGAGCTCTCGATAGGCGTCGATCAGTCGGGTGACGGCCGCCTGAGCTCGAGCCGGGTCGAGGTCGGCCGCGGCCGTTCCAGGCGGCCCACTGCCGATGCCCTGCTGACCGATCTCAAACCCCTCGAAAAAGAACCGCCAGGAGTCCTCGACCGACGTCGGATCCTTCCGCCATCGCTCGTAGTATTCCTCGATCAGTTCCAGGTTCCACCGATTGGCTACGGTCGCGCGTTCCATGGGTCGATGG
>DAIDKV010000176.1 GCA_027449865.1 Planctomycetales bacterium | reverse complement strand
CGATCCTCGCGGCCGTTTGGCTTTGTCCGGGTTGAATGGATGTAGGAGCCGGCTCCAGCCGGCGATCCTCGCGGCCGTTTGGCTTTGTCCGGGTTGAGTGGATGTAGGGGCCGGCTCCAGCCGGCGATCCTCGCGGCCGTTTGGCTTTGTCCGGGTTGAATGGATGTAGGAGCCGGCTCCAGCCGGCGATCCTCGCGGCCCGTTTGGCTTTGGCCGGGTTGAATGGATGTAGGAGCCGGCTCCAGCCGGCGTTCCTCGCGAAACTTTCTGCTTCGTCCCGGTCGGGAGCTGGAGCTCCCTCCTACATGGATTGATGCTCGTGGCGGTCGTGGATGGTCTTCTGACCCTTTGCGCTGTGGGCGACCCTACCGCGTTGACGTCTCAAAACGCGCTGCCGGCCACGATCCGGACACTCGCATAGGCGCTGAACTCGGCCGAGCGGATGATCCCCTTCACGTCGAGAGCCTGCTCCTTGAACTCGTGGAACGGCACCTCGTCGACGTCGATGTCGCCGACCATTTTCAGGATTTCCTGGTAAATCCTCGGGCTAAAATCCTTGATCTCGGCGGGGACGGCAATGGCGTCGATGACCAGTTCCTCGGCGACGGCGCGGACGATATCCAGCAGGCGGGGAATCCCGGGCGTGAGGGTGAGGTCGATCACATGGCCGTCGGTGGGCAGCGGATAGGCGGCGTCGACGATCAGAAGCTCGTCGGACTGCCCGAGTTCGGCCAGGAGGGAGCAGATTGCGGGATTGAGAATGCCGCCCTTTTTCATCGAACTTTGTCCCTTGTCGAGCCGGTCGACGCGGTCGGCGGGATCGACTGGAGCTCTTCGGAGGCCGCGCCGGGCACCGTTTCGCACGATCCAGTCCCGCGCCGGGCCTCGTTGCCGGGAGATCGGGGGGTTGCGAGTACCAAGATACCCTGGAGTATAACGATTATCGCGGCTCCGCTCCACCCGGGCTCGGGCCGGGCGCTTCTTGAAGCACGCAAAGTTGGGGCCGTCGGGGTCGAATCGGCCTCGTCGGGAGTGACGCGGCCGGGCCTCTGGAGATGGGATGAGACGTCGCGGGATGCGAATGGTCCGGTTTGTGGCGGTCCTGTTGACGATGGGAGCCGTCATGTGCCTGGCGGCCTGGGATCTGCTCTCGCGATGGCGGAGCGCCCGGGTCGAGGAGCTGTTCGCGACGGCCTGGAGGGGGGGCTATCGGTCGGAAAGCCAGACGATGTCGGGCGATCGCCGCTGGCCGGCCCGTCGGCTGTCGCCGGTTCCCTTCTCGGTCGCCGATCCTCGACTGGCCCCGCTTCGCGAGGCGGCCGGGACCTGGGAAGGACGGATTGGATCGCGGCGAGTGGTCGTCGACCAGGTCTGTCTGGTGCCCGACGTTCCCTCGTTTTTCGAGGCCATCGCCGCGTGGGACGACCGCCACTATTTCCCGATCCTGATCGACGAGCCGGGCTGGACCTTGCCCTTTCTGCGTGCCTTCCGCCCCGCGCGGGTGTTTCGTCATGAGACGAGTGGCGACCGTCGGGCGTCGAGCGCTGGGCTGCTCGATCGCTGGACGGCGGCGACTCTGGCTGTCTCGCGGGCCTGGTCGCCGTCCTCGATTCCCGACAGGGATCTGCCTCCCTCGGGTTCACCGCCGCGAGGGCTCGGCCCAACCCCGCCGGCTCTGGTCCTCAGCTCGCCCGATAGCCCGATGCTCGCTGGCGCCGTGGCGCTGGCCGCCGGGCATTTTCAGCCGCTGCTGCGGGTCGAGCCGGCGGTCTGGGACATCGACGGCGATGGAACGCATCGGGGCGTCCGCCATGGCGACGTTCTCACGCTTCGCCAGGCCTGGGAATTCGCCCGGCACGTGGAGGCACGGGCGGCGGGCGTTGTCGGCCGTTACGAGGGTCTCGGCGATGATTGCGACTTCCTTACGATCGCCGGAGACTGGCCGTATCGCTACGACGACCGAGTCGAGCCGGGGCCCGCTCGGGGCATTCAGGCGATGGACGACCTGATCGGACGAGTGCTTGTGGGCGAGGCGGACGCGAGCGGCCTGGCCGGCTCGCGGCGGCGGTGGGCGTATACTGGTCGGCTGCTCGGCGATGCGCCGGCGAGCGTGGCCCGAGCGATGGGAGCCCTGTTCCTTCAGCCCGAAATGGCGATGGTCTGGGATACCTACGAGCCAGGCTCCGAGCGGTCGCGGTATTCGGGCATTCCGGCGGCGCAGGTGCTGGGGAGAGCGCGGGTGGTGCCGGGGCCGGTGGTCCTGGCTGTCGGAAAGGGCGCCGACCTGGCGAGCTGGGACCGGGTGATGGACCCTTCGAATCGCTTCGGCCTTCTCTGGCTCAACTCGACCGGGAGCCCGACCGATTTCACGATCTCCGGCGGGCCTGGGCATCCGGCCGACCTGCCCGCTGGTATTCCCTCGGCGACCGTGATGATCCACAGCTTTTCCGCCGCGGATCCCTTCGATCCGTCGACGATCGCCGGGCGATGGCTGGCCCAGGGAGCCTTTGTTTATTACGGGAGCGTCAACGAACCTTATTTGATGGCCTTCCGGATGCCGGTGCTGGCGCTCGACCTCGCCGCGCGTGGCGTTCCGCTTTCGGCGTCGCTCCGGCAGGGAGAACTGGAGCCGTTGGGCCGGCCCTGGCGGCTGGTTTACCTGGGCGATCCGCTTTATCGGCTGAGACGAGCCGAAGCTCGCCCCGCTTGGATCGAGTCGTCCCAGGGGCGACAGGGAGAGGACGCCTCCGCAACCTGGGCGGCCGAGGCGATCGCTCCGGCGGAGGCCGATGTGGAAACGATCGGTCGGCTCCCGGCGGATCGCCGACTCCAGTGGTGCCGCGATGCGGCCGTCGCCGAACTCGCCCGGGACGGCCGCCCGAGATCGGATTCTCGGCTCGACTGGCGATCGATCTTGCTGGCGATCCCCCGCGAGGCAATCACCCCACGATTTCGACCGGCCCTCGACGAGATGATCGTCGACGTGCTTTCTCAGTCGGGAGACTGGGACGCCTTGCACGTCCGGGCCGCCGCGATCCCGCCCGGATCGCGTCGGCCGAAGGTTCGGGCAGCCATGGAGGCGGGTGCCTTTTTTCGGCTGGCCCGGGCCGCTCGCGAGGCCGACCCGTCCCGCCGCCGCGACCGGATTGAAGCCCTCCGTCGCGAGATCGGAGAAACCTCCTGGCCGTCGGGATCGCCGTTTCCCGGCCAGTTCGCCCGGCGCGCCGACGCAATCCTGCGGAGCGGAGGCGGGTGATGAAAGAGCGTGGGTTATGAGATCCCCGACTTCGGCCGAATCTCCATCCAACCCGCCTACGCCCCGGTGTTCCCGACCGGTCCGATCGGCTGGATGGTCGAGACCTGGTAGGCCCCGTTTCGGTTGCCGGCGAGACGCGCCGAGGTGAAGAAGTTGACGTTCTTCCTTGAAGCCGTGTCAATGTGGCTGATCGGTAGGCCGACGATCGTGGTGTTGATCAGGTGCTGAACCTTGATCGTGGCGAGGTTGCCCGTGTCGTTGAGGAACAGACCGTTGGCGGTGTTGCCGCGGATCGACTGGACGTTCCCCTGGATATCGACCAGGGCCACGCCCCCGAGGTCGGTCCGGAAGCTCTGGCTCAGCCCGGTGAGCGGGTCGGCGTAGGCGATCGAGATCACGCCACGGGTTGCCAGCGTGGTGGGAGCGAGTAGCTTGATCGTGTTTTTGCCGCCCGAGGTGCCGGTGTCGAGGGCCAGATTCTGGTCCACGGCGCCGAGGGCCTCGCCGATCTGCCCGGCCGGGATCGGATTGATCGCGACCTCGGTGAGATTGCCGTTGGTGACCAGTCCATTGCGAGAGATGACCGAGAACCCATTGCTCACACTCGATCCGCCCGGGCCCGCGGTGACGTTCTGAGTGCCGAGCGCCTCGATGCCAAGCTGAAGCTGGTCGGGCTGGATCGTGTTGAAGTGAGCGGCGACTGTGGCATACATGTTGCTCGACCCGGCGACACCGGTGAGCCCGCCCAGCAGGTTCACCTCGGAGGCCGGGATGAAAGGAGCTGGGCCGAGCCCCTTGACGGTGCCGGATTGCAGGCTGGCCGCGAGGTCAATCATGTGCAACTGGTTGATCGAGGTGCTTCCCAGAACTGTAACATTCCCGGCCGTCGCGATGAAATCGACCGGCAAAGCCGTGGTGAACGAGCCGATGGAGGCGCCCGTGTCGGCGTTGTAGGCGTAGACCGTCTTTCCCGAGGGAGCGAGCAGGATCGGCGTGCCGCCGAGGTGAGCCAGGTCGATCCCGGCCGTTGCCGGGGCGCCCGGCAGAGAGATCGGTGCGAAGGTCGGGTCCACCGTACCGGTATTGCTCTGAAGGTTCAGATCGAAGCGGACGATCTGCCCGGTCCTGGAGTCGTACCCAAAGATTTTGGAGTCGGTGAGCGGGTTGATATGTGCGGTGGTGGGCCCGCCGATGGTGTTGGCCTTCAGAATAATGCCTGGAGGCGCGGGGGGCTGGGTCGCCGGCTGCCCCGGCGCGAGCGGTTCGAGCAAATTCGGCTGCGCAGTGAAGCTGCCGCCGACGTTGGTCAGGACCTGGTCGCGTCCGCCGTCACTCACGTAGGTGAGAGTGGTTCCCTGGGTCGTGGTGATGGTCGCCGACTGTCCGGCTTCCAGGGTGGCCGAGGCGCCCGTCGATCCTCCGCTGAAGAGCGAGGAGTTGCCGGTCACGATCGGGACGATCGTGGTTCCAATAATCGTTTCGACCGGCTGCTGGTTGATCGTGGTGACGCCCGTGAGTGAACCGGTATTGCTGCCGGCCGTCGAGGTGGTGGTGGTGACCGTGCCGAGCGATCCCGTGGTGGTCGAGGCGCTACTGGTCGAGCCGACGAGCTGGCCGTAGAGCCCGGCCGAGCCACCGGCGGTGTTACCGGCGTTGGCCGGCAAGATGCGGTAGATCGGGTGGGGCGGAAGGTTGCGGAGTTGGAGATTGGTGTTGGGTCCGATGGAGTGGAGGATGACCGACGTGACGCCGGGCGTCAGGTTGATCGATCCGCCGGCGACGAGGTCGAAGGAATTCATCATGACGGCGGCCAGAGGCGTCCCGCCGACGCCGGTCAGGCTGTCGGGGGTTCCCGCGGCAATGAGTTGCAGGTTGTGGATGCTCGCGAGCGGGGCGTGCCCGCCGCCTCCCTGCACGGTTCCGACGATCTTGGAATAGACGTTGGTCCCGCCGTAGACCAGGTCGAGTGCGCCGCTGGGTCCGACGGTGGTTCCCTGTAGACTCCCGACACCGACCACGCGAATGGTGGCGAGGCCGCCGGAACGAGTCACATACTGGAAAACCTGCCCCTTGGCCGAGAGGACGCCGCCGGGTGACGCCGAGGACTGGGCCGCGGCTGTGGCGGCGTGCGATCCGAGGGCGCTCAGGAGTTGTCGTCCCTCCAGGCCCTCGACAACCGGTCGAGCCCGGTGGGCCGGCTTCGTCCTCGGCTTCGCTTCCGTGCGCCTCATCGCAATCCTCCCGTCGCCGACACATTCCGGGTCGGGCGGCTTCACGTCCTGCGAAGCCCCGGCCATCGATCCCCCTATTCCATTCGGCAAAACCACTCGTTCGGTGTAACTGACTCTCTGGATTGATCCCCCCTGCCCCCGCAAACTCACCGGATCCCGCCGTCTCGGGACCGGTGGGCGGGTTTTCGCTCCCTCGACGGAATCTTCAGGGGTCGATGTCCGCTGGAATCACGAGCGAGGGGCCGTTAAACTCAGCGACATCGGCGAGTTCCGGGAGGCTCGCGGCGTCGGAGTACGTTCCCGGACGCCCGGTCAGGTTCCGCGGGTCGTGAACGGTCCCGAATCGACCCCGGTCTGTCTCCCTCCTGGGACGGGCTGGGTACGCGGACCGTTCGTAACCCGCCCGGGCGTGAGATCCAAACCCTCATCGAAGAATTGCAGAAGGAGAGTCCCTGGTGGTTCGCCGTATCGTCCCCCTGATCGTGTCGTCCGGTCTGTTGCTGTCGATTGGGCTGGTGCGGATTCCTTCCGCCTCCGCGCAGGACGCCAAGAAGGAGGCCCCCAAGGCCGAGGCGCCCAAGCCCGCCGCCCCGGCTCCAGCCCCGGCGAAGGCGGAGGAAAAGAAGCCCGCCGAGCCGGCCAAGGACAAGGCCGACGACAAGGCAAAGAAGGAAGAGGCTCCGAAGGCGACCGAGGCCCCACTGCCGCCGATCCCCAAGGAGGTCCAGGCCAAGATTGACGCGGCCCGCCGGGCCGTCGCCGAGGCGATCGTCGCCGCGCAGGACGCTGGCCTGGTGGAAACCACGATCGACCCGCCGCCCGTTCTCGACATCCTCGTCACCGGCCGCGCCACCGACGCTCGGACGATCAAGAACCCCGCGTCGAAGAAGCCGTTCGCCGTGTCTCCGGAGGTTTTCGCCGCCTGGTTCACCGGCTACGGCTCGCAGGCCTTCGAGTCGGTCGACTTCATCAAGGATATCCGGATCATGCAGCCGAGCGCCGGGCTGAAGTCGTACTTCGACCAGCGCGCGATGATCCTCCGCCACGAAATCGAGGAGGTCCGCAAGGCCAAGGGCCAGCCTGCCGCCAAGCCGGCCGAGAAGAAGGAAGAAGCCAAGCCGGCTGAGAAGAAGGAAGAGGCGAAACCGGCTGAGAAGAAGGAAGAGGCCAAGCCGGCCGAGACCAAGAAGCCGGACGAGGCGAAGAAGAAGTAACGGAAGGCGGGCATTTGGTAGGCGCATCGACGAGACGGGCGGCGGCCCTCGCAGGAAAGGGCCGGCCGCCTCGTCGTTGCGCGGGGGGATCGTCGACCTGGCGCAATCGAATCGAACGGGACGATAGCAGCGATTGACACCTTATTCTTGCCGATGGCAAACGAGGTCGCGCGCCGATCGGAGGCGTCGGGCATCCTGATTCTGCCCGAGGGCTCCCTGGACTGGGAGATGGTGCGCGCCCGCGGCAACGGTGAGGTTCCGATTCTGGTGGCCTGTTCGGCCCCTCGGCAAATCGAGGCGATTCGTCGTGCGGGACTCGCGGTCGTCGAAATGGAGCCGAGCGAGGCCGCGATCGGCGAACGGATCACGCTGGCCCTGATCGAGGCGGTCGCCAATGACCAGCTCCACGCGGGCGACCGGGTGGTCGTCGTCTACTCGGGATTCGAGGCCGAGGCGCTCGACTCGCTGAGCGTGATCCGCCTGGGAGAGCACCTGGAACGGTTGACCTCCCACGACCTGAAGGCGCTGGAGACCTGGGTCCCGTTCGAGACGCTCAAGGCCGTGGTGGACGTGGCCGTCGAGATCGGCCGCGAGGGGCGGGAAGGGAAGCCGGTTGGCACGTTGATCGTCGTCGGCGATGCGAGGAGCGTCCTGGGCCGGTCGCGCCCGCTGGGGTTCGATCCCTTTCGTGGCTATCGACGCAAGGAGAGGAACGTCCGCGATCTTCGGGTCCGCGAGGCCATCAAGGAGATCGCTCAACTCGACGGAGCCTTCGTGGTGGCGCGCGACGGGACCGTCGAGGCGGCCTGTCGCCTCATAGACGCACCCGTGACCGGGTTGACACTTCCGAAAGGGCTCGGCACGCGACACTGGGCCGCCGCGGCGATCACCGAGGTGACCTCGGCGCTCGCGGTGGTGGTCAGCCAGTCGAACGGGACGGTCCGGCTCTTCCAGAACGGCGAGGTGATTCTGCGGATTGCGCCGATGCGGCACGCCCGCGCGATGAAATGGCAGGACGCCGAGACCGAGCCGGGTGTTCCGTGAGTGCCGAGAAGACCGGCCGATCGGCCGGGCTGGTGCTGGTCGTCGGCGGCGTGGGTGGGCTCGATTTCTGCTCAGTGGGCCTCCGGCTCGCCGCGAGAGCCAGCCGCTTGCCGGTCTCCATCGAGGTCGTCTCGTGGGGTCACGGATTCGGGCGCTGGTATCGCGATCTCTCCGACCTGGCCCACCTCGACCGCCAGGCGAGCCGGGTCGCGGCACGGGTCGCCGAGTTTCGGGCCTCGCGACCGGGCGAGCCGGTGTTTCTGGTTGGGAAATCGGGTGGTGGCGGGCTGGTCGTTCGGGCGCTCGAGCGGATCGGAGTCGATGCCGTCGAGCGGGCCGTCCTGCTGGCGCCGGCGCTCTCGCCAGGATACGATCTTTCCCGGGCCTTGAAGGCCGTCCGGCGGGAGATGGTGGTCTTCACCTCGCCGCTCGATCTGATCATCCTGGGCGCGGGAACCCGGGTCTTCGGGACGATCGATCGCGTCACAACCTTCGGAGCGGGGCTGGTCGGTTTCGAGAGGCCAGGCCCGGACGCGAGACCCGACCGAGCGCTCGCCTATGCCAAGCTCCGGCAGATTCGGTGGCGGCCGTCGATGGTGGGCGCCTGGCACCTGGGAGGGCACTTTGGGACGGATTCGCCTCGGTTTCTCCGCCGCCATGTGCTGCCGCTGCTTCGGGAGGAGGGGCCGGCCGACGAAACGCGGGGCGCGGGGTCAAGCCAGCCCTCGGAGCCGCCGATATCCTAATGGCCCGGCCGACGCGACACAGCAAGGCCGGACGATTCAAGCTGGAAACGGTTTCGATCGCAGTGAGTTCCGACGAGAAACGTCGGTCGCGATAGTTACCTCGATAACTGGCACCTGGGTTCCCGCACCGCGAGGCGGTCCCGGTCCCTCCACAAGGGACAATCTACCCCCAACCCGGTCGCACCGGAGGGTCGGGACCGCCCCGCACCTGAGCCTTTCGCCCCCGAGATGGGCCGGAACCTGCACGGAATCTGGGGATTACGGCAAACGTTGGGCCGCCGAACCCAGGGCGACGAATTCCTGCGGCCTTGACCGCCCGGCGCCATTGGCGGATAACGAGAGACAAAGTGTCCCGGGAGGTCGAGGGACCGCCCGAGCGCGTCCCCTCTATCTGGAGTTCCGACGAACATCATGAGTCAAAAGCTTGCTCCGATCGCGCAGGTCCGCGGGCGTGAAGTCCTGGACAGCCGAGGTAATCCGACGGTCGAGGTGGATGTTGTCCTGGCGGATGGCACGCTGGGCCGCGCCGCGGTCCCCTCGGGGGCCAGCACCGGAATCTACGAGGCGGTCGAGCTTCGCGACGGCGAGAAGGGACGTTACCTCGGCAAGGGCGTCCGCAAGGCGGTGGCGAACGTCAACGAGGAGCTGTCGAAG
Source organism: Planctomycetales bacterium (assembly GCA_027449865.1). GTDB lineage: Bacteria > Planctomycetota > Planctomycetia > Isosphaerales > Isosphaeraceae > JAKAUH01. The sequence goes on along the minus strand of DAIDKV010000176.1, from coordinate 4,625 downwards.
GTCGCCATCGGCCGGGATCCTGCCGACCAGGTTGGGCTCGACCGGGCAATGATCGAGGCCGACGGCACCCCGAACAAGGGGAAGCTCGGCGCCAACGCGATTCTGGGCGTGAGCCTTGCGACCGCCAAGGCGGCCGCCGCGGCGCACGGCCTGCCGCTCTACCGGTACATCGGCGGGGCCAACGCCCGGGCTCTCCCCGTTCCGATGGCGAACATCATCAACGGTGGGAAGCACGCCGACAACAAGATCGACTTTCAGGAATTCATGGTCATGCCGGTTGGTGCCTCGTCGTTCGGCGAGGGCATCCGGATGGTCGCTGAGGTGTTCCACACGCTCAAGTCGGTTCTGAAGAAGGCCGGCCACAACACCAACGTCGGCGACGAGGGGGGCTTCGCCCCAAACCTCGACAACGAGGACGCTATCAAGTTCATCCTCGAGGCCGTGGACAAGGCCGGCTACAAGGCCGGTCGCGACCAGGATATCGCCATCGCGCTGGATACCGCCTGCTCCGAACTGTTCGAGGAGGGAGGCAAGAAGGGCTATCGCTTCTGGAAGTCGGCGCCCGACAAGACGCTCTCCAGCCAGCAGATGATCGAGCTTTTCGGGTCGTGGATCGACAAGTACCCGATGATCGTCTCGATTGAAGACCCGCTCGATCAGGACGACTGGCAGGGCTACGCCGCGATGACGAAGGCCCTTGGCGGCCGGGTTCAGATCGTTGGCGATGACTTTTACGTGACCAACACCGAGCGGCTCTCGAAGGGGATTGCCGGCGGCTGCACCAACAGCATCCTGATCAAGGTGAACCAGATCGGCACACTCACCGAGACGCTTGAGGCGGTCGAGATGGCGCACCGGGCGGGCTGGACGAGCGTTCTCTCGCACCGATCGGGCGAGACCGAGGACACGACCATCGCCGATATCGCCGTGGCGACGAACTGCGGCCAGATCAAGACCGGGAGCGCCAGCCGGTCGGATCGGATCGCCAAGTACAACCAGCTCCTCCGGATTGAGGAAGAGCTGGGCAAGAACGCGATTTACGGCCCCGGGCCGAAGAAGTAAACCGGCGATCGGTCGATCGTTGGGGAGAGGAATTCGCCGCCGGAGGGCTCGGTGTGGAGCCCCCGGCGGGGACGTTGACGAAGGTTTTCGAGGAAGTGGGGCGAACACCCATTGCAGCGGGCGGCCGAATGGCGTATAAATTCTTGACGATCGTCATCGATCCGCCCCGACAAGACAGTACCCTTCGGCCCATCTCGCCGCTCCCCTCTCCCGCGGTGCTTCCCCGCTACGAGAAGCCCTGGACGAGTGAAGTCGGCAAGACCACCTTCAGGAACCCCACCTGCCCGCAAAACCGAGTGATTTCGTGGCGTGAATGCCGTTCCGCGACCTGAGGCCGGAACCCCGATCCACTCCGAGGAAGCCCTCTGGTTAGCGCGCAGGACGCTGATCCTTCGGTCCGCGCGGCGTCGTCGGGATCGAATGACTCCCTTGCTGTGAGGGAGGGGGCCGTATCCTGTCACGATTTGCATCGAGTCTGAGCCGAGCTGAGTCGATCTGATCCAATCTGATCGAGACCGAGTCGCGGTTTGCCGTGACCCTCGCCAAGAAAACGCCTGCCTCCGGATGCCGGGAGTTTCCCGTCGATGACCCCCCGCCGATCGCCGCAAGAAGCCCGAGTGCGCTGCCGATGGAAGCACGGCCCGATCCCCGTCCTGGGGCTCATCGGTGGGATTGGCGGCGGCAAGAGCGAGGTGGCGCGCCGGCTCGCCGATCGGGGCGCCTGGGTGATCGACGCGGATGTGGTCGGGCACGAGCTGCTGGAGGAGCCGGCGATTCGGGATCGGGTCGTCGCGCGGTTCGGGCAGGGCGTACTGGAGGCGGGGCCTGGTGAGTCGAGGGCCATTCGCCGGCGCGCCCTGGGCCAGATCGTCTTCGGCGACTCCGTCGCCCTTCGCGATCTGGAGGCCATCCTGCACCCGGCGATGCGGCGTCGATTCGCCGAGACGATCGCGGAGCAGGAGCGAGGGGGAGATCGGCCCTGCATTGTGCTGGACGCGGCCGTGCTGCTCGAAGCCGGCTGGGATGATCTGTGCGACCGAGTGGCGTTTGTCGACGCGACGAGAGCCGAGCGCGAGCGAAGAGTGGGGGTCTCGCGGGGTTGGTCCGAGCAAGACCTTGCGGTCCGCGAGCAGGCGCAGTGGCCGATTGAGGAGAAGCGTCGGCGAGCCGACTGGGTGTTGAGCAATGTCGAGGCCATGGAATACCTGGATTCTGAGGTCGACCGCCTGCTGTGTCGGCTTGAGGCATCGTCCGAGCCGGCCCCGGCCGGGTCGTTGCCGTCCGTGATCGGTTGAAGTGCGAGGAGGTCAGGACGCCGCCCGTCGTGGGCGGCCTGGCCGGGCCGCCGACCTGGGGCCGAAAAACGAACCACATTTCGGATTGTTCGAGGAGAATGGACCCGATGCCCAACGAGACGCGCCCCCGCCGAGAGTCCTCCGGCACTTCCCGAATCCGCAAGACGAGCAGCACCCCGCCCCCTGCGCCGCCAGCGGAGAGTGTGGACGCCGTGGGGCCCGGGTCTGCCCCTCCCATGTCCTTTGGCCCAGGTGTCTCGGAATCGGCCGTTGGCTCGGAACCGGTTCGCGAGCGAAAGGACCGCGAGGTCTACCGCGAGGAAGGTCCGGCCGACCGCGAGCCGATCCGTTACCTTCGCGATCGTGGCGATCGCGAGCCGATTCGTGAGCGGCTCGACCGCGACCGAAGCGAACGTGCCGAACGCGAGACGGGCCTCACGGTCCGCGAGCGCCTGGCCCGCGACCGCGCCGAACGCGAGACCGGCCCGATCCATCACGAGGGCATTCCGCTGGCTCGCGATCGGGATCGCGATCGTGATCGTGACCGCGATGGGACCGGCCCGTTGCTTCGCGAGCGCAACCGCGATCTGGAGCCGATCCCCACGTTTCGCGATCGCAACGAGCGGGAGGCCCCTTACGTCGCCCGAGATCGTGACCGCGACCGCGATCGAGATCGCGATCAGGCGCCTCCCGCGCGTAATGAAAGGCCGGCCCCGCCTGTCGCACCCGAGGCGCCCGTCGAGTATCCGGACGAGGACGAGGACATCTTCGGCGACGTGGCCCTGCACGACCGCTACGAGGACATCAAGCGAGGCGAGATCCATCTCACCGAGCTTCAAAAGATGACGATGCCCCAGCTCATCCGGACGGCCAAGTCGGAGGGCATCGCCGACTACATGGGCTTGAAGAAGCAGGATCTGATTTTCAAGATCCTCAAGGAGCGGGTGAAGCAAAACGGCCTGATGTACGGCGAGGGGACGCTGGAGGTTTTGCCCGACGGCTTCGGCTTCCTCCGGAGCCCGGACTACAACTACCTCCCCTGCCCCGACGACATTTATGTCTCGCCGAGCCAGATCCGCCGCTTCGGTCTCAAGACGGGCGCGATCGTCTCGGGCCAGATCCGTCCGCCCAAGGAAAATGAGCGGTACTTCGCCTTGCTCCGGGTCGAGGCGATCAACTTCGAGGATCCCGACAAGCTCAGCGAGAAGGTGGGCTTCGACGACCTGACGCCGCTTCATCCCCAGGGCCGCATCCGCCTGGAGACGAGCGCCGACGAGGTCAACATGCGGGTTGTCGATCTGGTCACGCCGATCGGCTTCGGCCAGCGCGGGGTGATCGTGGCACCGCCTCGGACCGGCAAGACGATCCTGCTCCAGAAGATCGCCAACAGCATCCTGACCAACCATCCCGAGTCGTACGTGATGGTCCTGCTGATCGACGAACGGCCGGAAGAGGTCACGGACATGGAGCGGTCGGTCAAGGGACCGACGGCCGAGGTCATCAGCTCGACCTTCGACGAGCCCGCCTCGCGGCACATTCAGGTGGCCGAGATGGTCATCGAGAAGGCCAAACGGATGGTCGAGTACGGCAAGGACGTCGTAATCCTTCTCGACTCGATCACAAGGCTCGCCCGCGCTTACAACACCGAGGCCCCGCACTCGGGCAAGATCCTCACCGGCGGCATCGACGCCTCGGCGCTTCAGAAGCCGAAGCGGTTCTTCGGCTCCGCCCGGAAGATCGAGGAGGCCGGCAGCCTGACGATCCTCGCGACCGCACTGGTCGATACCGGGAGCCGAATGGACGACGTGATCTTCGAAGAGTTCAAGGGAACCGGCAACATGGAGCTGCACCTCGACCGACGGCTGGTCGACAAGCGGGTCTGGCCGGCGATCGACGTGAACAAGTCGGGCACCCGCCGCGAGGAGCTTCTCATGGACGCCGAGGAGCTGCGCCGCGTCTGGATCCTCCGCCGCGTGCTCAACGACATGAACCCGGTCGAGGCCATGGAACTCCTCACCGGGCGGATGAAGAAGTCGAAGACGAATGCCGAATTCCTGATGGCGATGAACCTGTCCTGAGGGTTTGGTTTTTGGTTTTCAGTTTTCGGTTTTCAGTTTTCAGTTCGGATGGCAATACCGCCCGAAACTTGTTGTGTGACGTCATCAACCGTCTTCAACGAAAACTGAAAACTGAAAACTGAAAACTGAAAACTGAAAACTGAAAACTGAAAACTGAAAACTGAAAACTGAAAACTGAAAACTGAAAACT
>DAIDKV010000175.1 GCA_027449865.1 Planctomycetales bacterium | reverse complement strand
AATTGCTCGGCCGCCTGATTCCGATCCCGTCCGTGATGCCGAAAGGCGTTGAGCACTCTGACGCATGACCTCACGATCCAGGAGTGGCATGCCGATCCCGTCCGTGACGCCGAAAGGCGTTGAGCACAACTTCCGCCAGTCGCGCAGGGCCGCGCGATCCTCCCGATCCCGTCCGTGATGCCGAAAGGCGTTGAGCACCCGGGTGCATCCGGGTCAAAATCCCCGTCGGACTGCCGATCCCGTCCGTGATGCCGAAAGGCGTTGAGCACCTGAAAAGCAGCCTCGTTCACTCGGGTTCTCCATCCCCGATCCCGTCCGTGATGCCGAAAGGCGTTGAGCACTCCGGCCTGTTTGATTCGGGACGAGGGGACTCGGCTGCGAGGAAGTCCGCTGGCTTCGGCAGGTACGGAGGCAGACCGAGTGAATCAATGATGCTCCGTTTTCAAAGGTTTGAGAACGATGTCGCGGAACTCGATCGGCGATCCCTCGGACTGCAAGCCGATCGCGCCCCGGGTCACGCTCACGTTCGTCGCCTCGTTCACCAGTTCGCCGTTGACCTTCACCCGGATCGTGTTCCCCTTGCAGGTGATCTCCATCCGGTTCCATTCCCCGATCGGCTTCTCCGAGCCATCGGTCAGGTTTCTGTACCGACGGTCGGTCTTGCGGGCCGCCTCGTCGGGAACATCGAGATCGGTCCCGATCACCCAGAGGTCGCCGGCGTTCCCCTTGTGAAGCTGAACCTCGATCGACTTCGGCCAGATCCCCAGCGTGCGCGGGGTCGTGGCGTGCACCAGCACCCCGTTGTTTCCGCCCGCCGTCCCAGCCGGCCAGCGCCACTGCAACGTCAGCACGTAATCCGCGAACACCCTCTCGGTTTTGAGGTATACGACCGGCCGGCCCGAACACCTCAGTACCCCGTCAGCGACGCTCCAGGGACTGGCCTCGTTCCCCCGGGCCGTGTCCTGCACCGAAGTCCAGCCGGAGAGATCCTTCCCGTTGAACAGAGGGAGCGAACTCTCCTCGGCCGGGGCGATCGTCGCCCACGCGGCCACGATCACAGCACTCGTCAAGACAGGTCGCATGACAGTCTCCTCCAGGAATGAGTTTTCCGAATCAGGGACGCGTGGCTCGCCAGCGAGAACCCGATCCAGGCGTTCTCCGTGGACGATTTTCGCCGATGGCGCGTCGACCGGCGAGCCCTCGCCGATCGGGCCGAGGAAGTTGAGTTTGGCGTGGGCAAGTCGGAACCAGTGGGGGAGTCTCGCGCGGTGGCCGGAGCGGGTCACGAGATCCGCGAGAGACCGATGACTCCGCTCGCCAGCCGCGCCGGGGACGGGGCCGGGACGGAATCCTGCGACCGCGAAGCATCAGCGGATGCCGAGGGTAGCCGGGTCTCGAAGTAATCGAAAAAGACCCGCGTTAGCCGATCTCCGTAGAGCCTCCAGTGAGCGCCCGAGGGATGGTCGTTCAGGCCAGCGATCCAGTTGGCGTTGAACTCGTGGACGGCGGCGTCGATCCCGTATCGCTCGAGCCAGCCCTCGCCGAGCGTCCCCGGATTTCGGAACGACTCGTTCGTGGCACCCTCGGTGAACCAGGTGTGCTTGCGCAGCAAACGTTCCAGGATTTTCATGCGCTCGACGTGCTGGACCAGCCCGGCCACGGGAGGACGGCTGATGTGAAACTGGCCGCTTCCGTCGTTGTGCAATTCGAGCGCCAGGTCCGGCCGTTTCCCTTGCTGGATCATCGACTCCAGCCACGTCTCCAGCGCGTGGTTTTCCGGGGCGAGAATCGGGTCGGCGGGCCGATCCCAGTTCCGATTGAGATCCTTGCCCCGCAGGTTGAAGCGCGTTCGACCGTGGGCCACGCCGTCCTTGTTCGCCATCGGGAGCACGTAAATGCAGTACCGATCGAGACATTTGCGCGCCTCGTCGTCGCCCGTGAGGAGCCGGTCGACCAGCCCCTGCACGATCCAGTTGCTCCCAGCCTCCCAGGGATGCGCCCGCGCCCGGAGGAAGACCCGATGGGGCGCCTCGGGCCGGCCGACCCGGACGATTTGAAGCGCTCGACCCTCGACCGTCTTGCCGATCGTCGTGATCTCGACGAGCGGATGATTCCGGATCGTCGCCAGCCACTGATCGAGGTCGGAGAGCCGATAGGGCTCGACGCGGGCGACATACAGTTCCGGCCCCGGCATCGTGACGGCCAGCCGGACACGATCGCCAGGGAGCCGCTCCAGCTCGATCGTCTTCCAGGTCTTGCCGTCCCGCGAGACGACCGCGGTCTTCAGCTCGCGCGCGATCGAACCTTTCCGACCGTTCCACACATTTTCCAGGTTGCGGAACTCCAGCGCGAGCTGGGATCCCGGGCGGGCGATCAGTCGGAAGTGAAAGTGGCCCGCGGCTCGGTTCGGCGACGACCGCTCGTGATCGTAGGTCAGATGGACCAGAACCGTGCCGTCGTCGGCAAACTCGTACCAGAGCGGCGAGGCGTTCTCGAAACCGGTGTCGATGTATTCCAGGCCCGACGCCTTGAGTCCCGCCGCTTTTTGAGGTCTGGCGCCCGCCGTGGTCCCCTTCTTCTCGCGGATCCGACGCGAGAGGAACCGGGCCGTTTCGTCGCCGATCACGTGATAACCGGCCGGGTTCGGGTGACGATCGCCGAACCAGCCGGGCAGGTCGCGGAAATGGGCGTCGAGCCGGTTGTCCATCACCGTGACCCGGCCGTCCCTCACAAACGGCCCGACCCACGCGCGATCCTTCTCCGGGATCTTCTCGATCGGATAGCGGCGATAGTTGAGCATGTTTGGCCCATGCGCCAGCTCGGCCTGGTAGCGGGTATACACGTCGAAAAGGGGAAGATGCTCCGCACCAGCCACCTTGCGGATGAGCCCGTTGACCCGCTCATCACGCTCGGGCGTCATGTAGGGGATGATCGTCATGGGGACCAGGACCGCCTTCGGGAAATCCCCGCGCAGGCGGGCGATCAGCTCGGCATAGTCCTTCGGGAAGTTCTCCTCGAAATTTTCGCGCCGGGCGATGTCGTTCAGGCCGTAGCGGATGAAAATATAATCGAAGTGTTTCAAAGGGACGATGTCCCGGTCGTATCGCCCGGAGGAGAGCAGGCCATGGATCAGCTCGCCGTCTCTCCCCTGGTTGATGACCTCGGTCGGCGGCAGGTCCTTCTCGGCCGCGAGGAGCAACCGGATCACATCCTCGAGGTGGAGGCCCTTCGGCTCGACCTGCCGGCAGACGCTGCCAATGGTCGTGCTGTCGCCCAGCAGAAGGATTCGTAGAGGACCGTCCTCCGCGCCCGAGGCCGCGACCGGCACGGCGAGAATGGCGGCGAAGCACCAGAACTGCAAGGATTTCATGGCAGTCATCCGAGGTTCAAGTTCCGGCGGAGATGGCCGGGGCCCCGGGAATTTCTTCCCCTTGGCGAGCCCTGGGATCTCACAAACCGGTCGGGCAGGGGGGTGAGCAGAAAATGAGGGTAGAACGAATACGGGCGATCGTTCGATAAAAGGAAATCTGCATGGTAAACGACCACTCGTGAATGCTCTGGTTGGCCTCTCAGGCGAGCAGTCTATCGAGCCTGAAGAACGGGCGTCAAGGAAGGGAACCTGGGCCATTGGTGGATCGGTCGACGGAGACCATATGGCGATTCGATTGGCCCAACTGTTGCGGTTCTCCTGAAGATCGGTAGAATCAACATATCGCGTCGATGCCGTATTCTGCTGAGTCCGCAGAGAAGAGCGAATCCTGTCATCAAAGAGCCGTAACATTCGGCCTGAAGAGGCGAGCACACGAACATTTCGGTCGCCTCTGGCTCCCATCCACTCGCCCAGGAGACTGCGCGTGAAGAACGCCGTCCCGTTCGTCCGATCGTCCCTCGTGCTGGCCGCGCTTTGGCTCGCCCCTCTGGCCCGCGCGGAGGACCTGACGTCGAAATTCGAGCGATACATGGACGCCGCCGTCAAGGTCGACGGTTTCAGCGGCTCCGTCCTCGTCTCGCGGGGCGGCGAGACGCTGTTCTCGCACGGGTATGGCCTGGCCAGCATCGAGCTTCAGGTCCCGAACACCCCGCGGACGAAGTTCCGGATCGGGTCGATCACCAAGCAGTTCACGGCGATGGCGATCATGATCCTCGCCGAGCAGGGCAAGCTGAAGCTCGACGACCCGATCGGCAAGTTTATCGAAGACGCCCCGACGGCCTGGGAGAAGGTCACGATCCACCACCTGTTGACCCATACGTCGGGCATCTTCAGCTACACCTCGGACCCCAAGTACCTCGAGATACAGGCCCGTCCCGAAACGGTCCGGAGCCTGATCGCCCGTTTCCGCGACAGGCCGCTCGACTTCCCGCCGGGCGAGAAATTCTCGTACAGCAACTCGGGCTACGTCCTGCTCGGCGCCGTTATCGAGAAGGTCTCGGGGATGAGCTACGAGGCGTTTCTGAACAGGGCGATCTTCGGGCCGCTGGGTTTGAAGGATACGGGGTATGACCACTCGGAGACGATCCTCCGGCACCGGGCCTCGGGCTACGAGCGTGACGGTGACGGACTGAAGAACGCGGACTACCTCCACATGTCCCAGCCCTTTTCCGCCGGGGCGCTGTATTCGACGGTGGAGGACCTGGCCCGTTGGGACCGTGCGTTGACCGACGGGAAGCTGATCTCGAAAGAGTCGTATGCCCGGATGTACACGCCGGAGAAGGATCATTACGCCTACGGGTGGATGGTGGGGACCCTTTCAGCGCGCAAGGAGATCGAACACGGGGGCAGCATCAACGGGTTCAAGTCGCAGATCGTCCGTTATCCCGACCAGAAGGTCTGCATCGCCGTGCTCTGCAACGTGTACCCCAGCGGCACGATGAAGGTCGCCCACGACCTGGCCGCGATCGCGTTCGGGGATGCGTACAAGGTTCCGGAGGAGCGGGCGGTGGCGGAGGTCGACCCGAAGGTGCTCGACTCCTACGCGGGTCGCTACGAGGCAAGCGGCTTCGGCGTGATGACCGTCACCCGCGACGGAAACCATCTTCTGGTGCAGCCGGCCTTCATGTCCCGGATGAAGGCCATGCCCGCGTCCGAGAGCGAGTTCTTCGTGAAGTTCAGCGATGTCTGCCTCAACTTCGTCAAGGACGCCGGGGGAAAGGGCACCGACCTGGTGCTGCGTTCGGGGAAACTGGAGATCAAGGCGAAGCGGATCAAGGAGGGGGAAGAAAAGCCCCAGAAGTAGGAAGCCGGGCCCTGCAAAATTCGTCCTGCACCCATCTCAAAATTCAGATTTCACAATCTAAGGGACCACATCCGATGGCCGAATTATCGACGCACCATCAGCTTGGCCAGATGATCGACGGATACTGGATCACGCAGGCGATCTGCGCCGCGGCCAGGTTCGGGATCGCCGACAGGCTCCGCGACGGTCCGAAAACGGCCGCCGAACTCGCCGAGGCGACCTCCACCCTCCCCGACGCCCTGCACCGGTTGCTCCGGGCGCTGGCGAGTGTCGGTATCTTCGCCGAGGGCGAGTCGGGTCGATTTTCGCAGACCCCGCTGGCCGAGCTGTTATGCAGCGACGTGCCCGGGTCGAAGCGTGCCTATGCGATCATGACGGGCGACCTTCAGTATCGGGCCCTGGCCGAGATCGACCACTGCCTGCGCACCGGCGAGGGGGCTTTCGACCGGGTGTTCGGCAAGCCGCTCTTCGAGTACCTGGGCGAGCATCCCGACAAGGCCGCCACGTTCGATGCGGCGATGGTCGGCATCCACGGCCGAGAGACGAACGCGATCCTCGACGCCTATGATTTCTCGGCGTTCGGCGTCGTGGCGGACATCGGCGGCGGTATCGGCTCGATGCTCGCGGAAATCCTCAAGAAGCACGGCCAGTTGAAGGGGATTCTCTTTGACCTTCCTCACGTCGTCGAGCGGGCCGAGGAAAAGATTCGTGCGGCCGGCGTGCGGGATCGCTGCACGCTGGCCGGCGGCAGCTTCCTCGACGCCGTGCCGGACGGGGCCGATGCCTACGCCCTGCGCCACATTATCCACGACTGGGACGAGGAGAGCTGCCTGACGATCCTCCGCAACTGCCACCGCGCGATGCGGCCCGACGGCAAGCTACTCGTCATCGAGAGCGTCATCCCGCCGGGGAACGGACCGTTCTTCGGCAAGTTCCTCGACCTGATCATGATGCTCATCGGCGGCAAGGAACGGACCGAGGACGAGTACCGGGCCCTGTTCGATCGGGCCGGCTTCGAGCTCACCCGGATCGTCCCCACAGCCGCCGAGCTGAGCATTCTCGAGGGAACGAGGAAATAACCTCCCAATGTATGGCACTCCCACAAAATCTCGCGGCTTCCCGCCCTGGCACCGGTTCGACCAGACCTTCTTTTGGGTGATGGTCGCGCTGGTGTGGGCGGCAATCCTGTCGGGATTCGTATACCGTAATGTCGGTCAACTCATGGATGGGACGCTGTCTTACCCATGGATAGTGCACGTGCACGGCCTCGCGTTTTTCGCGTGGCTGGTTTTCTTCACCGCGCAGGTGTTCTTGATCGGACGTGGGTCCGTGGCGTTACACCGCAAACTGGGCCCGGTTGGCGCGGGCCTCGCGGCGGTCATGGTGGTTCTGGGTGTGCTCACGGCGATCATCACCAAGCAACTCAAGTTTGACCACACGGACATCAAGTTCCTGAGCGTGATGTTTGCCGACATGCTGGTCTTCGGCGGCCTCGTCGCGGCAGGCATGTTCCTGCGTGGATCGGCGGCCTCGCACAAGCGCTCAATGCTCGTCGCCACGATCGTGTTGACGGACGCCGGCTTCGGTCGATGGCTGAGTCCGGCGATCAGCGGCTGGCTCGGCCTGACGCACTTCTACATGTTCCATAGCTTCTCGGAGGGTGCGTGGCCGTTCATTCGTTTCCAGTACCTCCCCACATACATACTGATCGCAACCATCGGCGTGTACGACCTGCTCACGCGGAGGCGGCTGCACCCGGCGTATGTCGCCGCCGTGGCCTGGTGCCTGCCCATCCAGTTGCTCGGTGGCTGGCTCTATTATCAACCCTTCTGGAACCAGCTCGCGCGGCGAATCCTCGGGCACTGATGCTCTTCGTCGGCGGGTCACGGCTTGGGCGAATTCTTCTCCAGGTTCGAGAGGTCCCAGACCCTCACGGTCCCGTCCCGGCTCGCCGACAACAGCCGACGTCCATCCGGAGTGAACGCGACCCAGGTGACCAGCCCCGTATGACCTCGGAAATTGCGGAGCAGGGCCCCGGTCCGGCTCTCCCAGACCTTCACGGTGCTGTCCTCGCCTGCCGAGGCGATCCATCGGCCCTCGCGGTCGGGGCTGAACGACGTTGAGCAAACCTCGCCGCTATGACCGGAGAGGGACTGGATCTCTCGTTCGGTCGTCAGGTCCCAGACCTTGACCGTGTGCTCGGCCCCTCCCGTGACCAGGCGGTTGCCGTCAGGGCTGAACCCGATGTTCAGGATCTCCCAGGCGGTCCGCGACCGCAGGACGGTGATCGGCTTTTGCGGCTCGTTCAGGCGGGCCGCGTCCCAGATTTTCACCGTGCCGTCGCTGCTCGCCGACGCCAGACGACGGCCGTCTCGGCTGAAGGCGAGGCCCCGAATCTGCCGGTCGTGGGCGCCAAGCGTGCCCACCTCGCGGCCGGTTGCCGCCTCCCAGACGCTCACGACGCGTTCCGATCCCCCGGTGACGAGGAAGCGGCCGTCGGGGCTGAACGCCACATTGAACGTCTCGCCTTTCCTCGACAAAACGTAAGCGGTCCGGCCGGTTCGTGTGTCCCAAACCTTGACGGCGTGCCCCTTCCGCTCGTCATCCCACCCCGAAGAGGCGATCCGCTCGCCGTCGGGATGCCCGCTCTTTCCCTCCGCCGGGTGTTCGAGTCGCCCCGCCCCCGAAGAGGCGATCCGCTCGCCATTGGGGTGCCAGGCCACGCTGAAGACGACGCTGGGGTGCCCCGCGAGTTCGAGGTCAATCCGGCCGGTCGTCAGGTCCCAGACGTACAGTGGCGCGTTGCGCAGGCCCGACCGAGCCTGGCCGCTCGTGGCGATCCGCTGGCCGTCGGGACTGACCGCCAGGCTCCAGACTTCACCGGACGGCTGGACGAATTTGAGGACTTCCTGGGTCTCGTCCCCCCGAAGGCTCGCCGCATCCCAGAGTCGGATCGTTCCGTCGGAGCTGCACGAGGCAAGACGTTGGCCGTCCGAGCTGAATGCGACACCAAGACTCATGCCCTCATGCCCACGGAGTTTCAGCACTTCTCTCCCGGTCGCCGCCTCCCAGAGGCGCACCGTCCTGTCCTCGCCGCACGAGGCGAGGCGGAGCCCATCCGGGCTGTACGCCACGCCCAGGACGAGCCCGTCCTGGCCGCGCCAGGAGTCGAGCCGCCGGCCCGTCGTCGTGTCCCACACGATGAGGCGCCGGTCGAAGCACGCTGAGGTGAGGCGGAGGCCGTCGGGGCTGAACGCGAGCGAACTGATCGGGTCCTGATGTCCCGACAGGGTGTGGAGGCGCTGGCCGGTCTCGACGTCCCAGAGCATCACGCTCCCGCCCCAGCTCCCCGAGGCGAGTCGCCGGCCGTCGGGGCTGAAGGCCACACTGATCGATCGCTTCTCATGCCCGGGCAAACGGTGAAGGAGCCGGTGCTCCTTCCAGTCCCAGAGGTTCACTGCTCCATCCTGGCCCGCCGCCAGCCGCCGCCCATCGGGGCTAAACGCCACTCCATAACCCGTGCCATAGGGGAAGTGCATGCCGAGATACCCCTCTTCCGAGAAGACCTCTCGGCCCGTCGACAGGTCCCAGGCTTTCAACTTGCCGTTCGCGTCCGAGGAGGCCAGGTGCGTTCCGTCGGGGTGGAACGCGGCCGAATAAACGAAATCAGCGCCCGTGGGGAGGGTCCGAATCAAGGCGCCGGTCTCGATATTCCAAAGCTTCACGGTCCCGTCCCCCGCCGAGGCGGCGAGACGGTGTCCGTCAGGGCTGAAGGTGACACTGGTGACCTCGGCCTTCCCCGGGTCGCGGAGGACGCGCGGTTCGACCTGGCAGAGCCGCTTGAGATAGCGCCACTCCCACTGCCGCAGACGGTCCGGGCACTGATCGAGTAAGGAATAGGCCAGGGATAACTTCCCGATCTCATGCGGGCTGAGGGACGGCCGTATAGTTCCACTTGGGGAGGATCTCGTCGAACACGATCTTCATCGACTCCTTGAAGCCCGCGGTGCATTTGCGGCCCGTCTCATAC
>DAIDKV010000174.1 GCA_027449865.1 Planctomycetales bacterium | reverse complement strand
GTGGCGTCGGTGAGTCCGGATGTGTTCCAGGAATAGGAATAAGCACCCGAGACCGGGTCGATGACCTGGGCGCGGAGGTCGACCGCGGCGCCGGGCATGGCGATCTGATCGGCGCCGGGGACCAGTGCCGAGCCCTGATTGTAATCGAGCGTGACCAGTGTGAACGCAGGAGAGCCGGACGGCGAGGCGGCCATCGGGGCGACGGCGACGGCCGATGTCGGAGCGGTCGGAGAGGCGGTGGTCGGTGCGATCGAGGCGCGGGCGATCGTCGGTGCGTGCGAGGCGGATGAGGCGACCTCGCTCATCCCGAGGGCCGCGAGCATCGCCGAGGCCGACCCGGTAGTCGAGCCGGCGCCCGACGAGGTGGTCGGGGTGGTGATTGTCCCGTTGGAGTTCGGAGTCGGCGCTGGTGCACCCAATCCGCCCGGCGACAGCAGAGGAGCAACACCGCCACTCCCCATCGACCGCGCCGGTTGCCAGGACGCGGAGGGGGCCGAGGCGTCCTGGGTGACGGCTCCGATCGACCGGACGAACGCGAGCGGGTCTTCACCGGATGCCATCGCGGCCGACGCGACGACGGGGACGTCGGGGAGCGCCCTGCCTCCCGTCGTGACCTGGAATCCCGCCGCCGAGAGATCAACGCCCCACGCCGATCGATCGACGGCCGCTCGCCCGTTCAGGCCGCGATCCCCATCAAGGTCCGCCGAGCCGACCATTGCGTCCTTACCCCCCCCCACTTGCATGCAATCTCATAATGACGGGAGAAACAGCAAAGGCGAGGGCACCGCCGACGGAGCTGACGGCGCTGCGGGGTTCGAGGCGGAATTGGAGGGACTCGGGGATGTGGAGCTGGATGGGACGTCGGCGATTTCGGGACGGAGTCAGTCGACGGCTCATGGTGCGGTCCTGGCACGTGGTGACGGGGCACGAGGCGCATGAGTTTTACGGGTCGGATCGATCCGAGGGCGGTGGGAGGGGAGGTCCGCGATCGGAGCGAGTCGGAGAACTGGCGTTGGGACATAGAGATACCGGGACGCGCAGGGGGGCGTCAATACAGTCGATCGGAATTTTTCGGCTGAGCGACACGGCCCAGAGTTTTGGGGCGACGCCGAAGGTGGATGGCGAAGATGGGAAGATCGCGGTGAAGGCGGCGTTGCCAGGCGATCCCGCGACGCTACGGCCTCGCCGGGCGCGCCATCCGGTCGACCTCGTCCTCGCCGGGGAGGCCGAACGAGTACAGCTCGCCGGTCGACTTCTTGGGGAAGAAGGCCTCGGCGTCGAAGGGGCTGAAGAGCGTGTTACCGGTGCCGACATAAACCCGCCCACGCGAGACCGAGGGCCCCGACCAGACCGGACCAATTGGGAACTCCTTCAGCACGCCGCCCGATTCCGCGTCGAGGGCCATCAGCTTGCCGCTGGCGACCGTGGTGAAGAAAACCACGCCGTTGGCGATTGCAAGGCCCGAGGCGACCGGGTCGCCGACGTCGTGGAATTCAGGCTTCGGCGCCGGTCCGCCGAGTGAGGCGACCTTCGGGCGCTCGTGCCGCCATCGCTCGGATCTGGCGTCGGGCGCAATCGCGACGACGCGCCCACCGGTCGGCGGGATCGCGCTTTTCATCAGGGATTCCCCCGTCATCAACTGCAAGGCGTCGATCCCGTTGGTGAAGAGGGACTTACCGTCGGTGGCGCATCCTGTCTGAATGCCGCCGATGCAACTCGGCAAGGCGATCATCCGGCAATCGGGCGCGGGTGAGAGCGGAAACACGGGCGGGCCGTTGTATGTCGGTGTCTGTGCGATCCTCTTGCCGTCCGAGGCACGCAGGATGTAAAACCCGCCGTCCTTGCAGCCGAAGCCGATTACCTTCGTCGGCACTTTGTCGACCAGGATCGTGTAGATCTTGGGGGTGTCGCCAATCGACTGGTCCTTGTATCGGCGCTCGACGGAATTATAGGCGGGCATCGAAGAGGTCCAGACGTCGCCCGGCTTGATCTGGCTGACCCATCGCTCCTTGCCGGTCCGAACGTCGAGCGCGACGATGGCGCACGACTCGGGGGTATGCAGGTGGGGGTTATCGGCGGTCGGTCGACGCGGGGCGGTGTTGACGTCGGTGCCGAAGTAGAGCGTCTGGGTTTCGGCGTCGTACGAAGGCGTGCTCCAGATGGTGCTGGTCGCCGGCCCATAAAAGAACGTGTGGCTCCCCCAGTAATCCTTGAGGACCATCGGCGGGTTGAGCCGCTCGGGTTTTGGGCCGAGATCGTACTTCCAGGCGATCCGACCTTCCTTTGGGTCGAGGGCGATGAGGAAGCCGCGTCCGGTCGAGCCTCGATAGAGCCATCCGCCTGAGATCATCTGTTCGAGTGCCCCGCCGCCGGTGATGATCTTGCCATCGGCCAGGATCGGTGAGGCGAAGAAAAGATTGATCGGGTGCGCGCCGGGGAATTCGGCGGAGCGGGCGTCGATCTTCCAGCGCTCCTTGCCGGTCTGGCGGTCGAGGGCGTAGAACCAGCCGCCCATGTCGCCGAAGTAGACCGAGTCGCCGGCGACCAGGGCCGAGGTCATGATCCCCTCGCGAGTGGTCGCCGATCGGAAGTCGTGCGAGGGCGCCGGCTCGCCAGCCGGGATCGTCTTGGCGGCAAGCCCGGAACGGGTCGGCTTGCGGTAAGACCACAGGAGCTTGCCGTCGGGGCCGAGCTTGTAGAAGGTCGGGTCGGTCGCGGTACCGAAATAAACCTCGCCGTTCACGACGATCGGAGTCGCGTGGATGACGCCGATCTGGAGGTCCGACCCCCTCGCCGGGAATCGCCACTTCTCGATGAGTTGACCGGCGTTCTTCCGGCTGATCGCCGACTCGCCCGGATTGTAACGCCAGCCGAGGAGGTCTCGGTTGTAAGTCGGCCAGTCGCGCGCCGGGTCGACGTCGCCCGCATCGGCGCTCGACCACGCCCCGAGCATCGCCGCGGCGATCGAGAGCGGGACCAGGGCACGGCAGATTGCGACTCGCATGAGATTCTCCTGGTGATCGAATCCCGGTCGGCCAGACACCTCGCGCCGGGCGGTGGATTCTAACAACCGGACGGCCCGGCCCGCGACGGCCGCGCATTCCCGGCCCGAGCAGGGATCGGTCGGGCCGCCGTGTCGGATAGCGATCGGAAGGCGGTGGCCGATGGAGACGATCCGAATCGACCTGGCCCCGCGCCGACTGCTGAAGCCGCCGCCTCGGGAACCGCTCTCGCAGGAGGAACGTGACCGATACATGCTGGCGACAGGGTTAATGATCCGAACGCATACCCATGAGGCCCGGAATCCACGCGGAGGTGTCGAACGGCATCCATCAAGCCTCATTTGCAAAAACGACGCCTGGAATCCAGCCGCCCCGGCGCGGTAAAACCGGTTTCTGTGCATCTGGAATCCGTGGGTCGATCCGGCTGGCAACGGGGAGGCGTCGGGCGATGGAGACGACGTGCGTCCATTATTCGCGCGAATATGTCGGTAGCCCGTGCATCGTGGCGATCGATCGGGATCGATGCGTGGTGGCCGATGGGACCGGGAACCTGACGGCCGTCGACCTGAAGGCGCAAACGGTGGGGCCGCAGCTCTTCGTGGGTGTCGCCGGCGGGACGGCGACGAACCTCCGGTCGCTCCGCGGCAACCCTGCTCGGCCGTGGATGGTCGCGGTGGCGACGCGGGGCGCCTACGCGGCGATCGGTGACCTGGAGCAAAAATCGGTCTCGAAAATCCACCCCGTGGAAGGCGGGACGGTGCAGGCCGTCGCGATCTCGCCCGACGGCGGCACACTTGCGATCGGGACCGGCGCCTACACCGCGGCAGGACCGCCTCCCGCGGCACGACTCGAACTCTGGAATCTCTCGCCCGAGGTCGGCGCACGATTCGTCGACTCCGCGGCGCTGCCGGGCGCCTGTCTCGACGCGGTCGCGTGGAGCCCGGACGGATCGCGACTGGCCTGCGCGCTGGGGATGCGGTCGCAGAAGGCCGGGTTCGTGGCGCAGCTTGACGCCGGTGGCCTGCGTGCGCTCTCGTACTTTGATATCCCTTTCGCCGGCGCAAGCCGGATAGGCTACCTCGAGGGCAACGCCCCGGGAAGCCAGCTCGCGGTTTCGCTTCGCGGTGGATTCCGGGTTCTCGACGCGGTCAACGGCGCCGAGGCCTGGCGGATCGATCGTCCCGAGTCGCCCGATGTTCCGCTTGACTTCGACATCCTCGCGGCGAAAGGAGAGGTCGTGCTCAACAGCGGCCTGGTTCTCGACGCCCGCGACGGCTCAATCCGATCGAAGTTCCTGGCGATGAACGACTGCACCTCGATCGCCGGACGACCCGGCGGCGGCTTCATCGGCGCCTCGAACCGAGGTCGGATTTACTGCTGGGATTGAGCGAGGGCGACGTCGCCGAACAGAGGTCGGATTCGTTCGGTGACCTCGTCGGCGAACGGGACGAAGCCAATTGGGCATCGGGCTCTGATGTTATCAAGTTTTCCGATCTCACGGGCGATCCGAGAGGTCTGCTCGGCGGCCAGTGCCCGGGTTTGTCCGGCACATTGGCCGAGGATTGCCTTGGGGTTCCGATCGCGATCCTTGCAAGGGGCCGGCAGGGATTCGGGATCTTCGGGGAGTTCCGGCGGTCGGGCGAGGTTCAGCGCGCGGGCGACCGCCGGTGCATCGACCATCAGCCAGGCCTCGATACAGGGATGTGCGACGCCGACCGCGGCTGGATAATCAAACCACGCGTGGTCTCGACCCCGCTCCAACTCCTTGCGCTGTTTCGGGTGTTCTCCCTCGGTATCGATCACGAAGACCACGCCGGCCGAACCGTTGTAATACGCTTGACGTTTGGCGAAGGTCACCTTCTGCCAGCGGCCCTTGCCCTGGAGGTGAGTCATCGGCCTGCGCCGGACCAGCATGGCTTCCGGCTCCTGGCACAAGCGATGGACCAGGATTGGGACGACGCCCCGGGTCGGCGGCTCGGGCCGATCCTGAGCGTTGCCGATGTCGGTCTTTCCCTCGCCGATAATCTCAATCACGCGGACGGATTCAGGTGTCGGCATAGGCGAATAGCTCATCCTCGCTGAGGTTGTACCACAATTCGCCCAGGTAGAACTCGCCGCGTCCCAGGCGTTCCTCGATGTGGGGGGCGTCTCGGAGCGGACGGGCCTCGACCGGTCCCCTGCCGCCGTCGCGACGGACCATGAGCGTGACCTCCTCCGGTCGGAACGAACTGAGAAGGTACGGCGAATGGGTTGTCATGATGATCTGCGGGGCCGGGCGCCCCGATGGCGGATTTTGCTGAAGCCGTCGGATCAAGCCGATGACCTCTTCCAGCCGCTTCGGATAGACGCCCTTCTCGGGCTCCTCGATCAGGAGGAGTTTCGGCGGCTCGGGCGAATGGATCAAGGCGAGCAGGCCCAGGAACAGGATCGCGCCGTCGGAGGCTTGCTGGGCGCGGATTGTTCGGCCGTTGACCGTTTCGAAGAAGATACCTTTACCAGCCATCGGGCGGGTCTGGTGCTGTCCGCTCTCGTTGTATTCCCGATGGGTGGCCGGCACCGACTCGATTCTCACGCTACGGAATTGAGGGAAGTATTCGCAGAACTCTCGCCGTAATGCCAGGAATCGCTCGGCATCATGCCCGAGGATATCGTCGAACAAGGTCGCCAGGCCGAACCCATCCGGATCCATGCGAAACTTCCGACCGGGATCGATGGAAGCGGGGATCGCCATGACTTGCGGATTGAAATGGTAAAGGCAAGCTGGGCCGAGTTGCTTCGCGACGGAGCTTAGCAATGGCGTCGCACTCAACAGGTGATTGTCGAGGCGCATGGCCACGTTAGTTGATTCGCGGGGCGGAGGCTCGTGCATTATGCTGAAATGACTAACGGCATCAAGCTTCTCCGAGAGTCTACGGCAAAGGGTCCCCCCCGGGAATTCAACCTCGAGCTGATAGAGCCCCGGAGTGACAAGCACGCCCCCGGGAGAACCGAAATGGACCTCGAATTGGATAATCGGCTTCTCAGCTTTTGTGAAAACCAACTCGCGATCCTGCCACTCTCCGGGGAAGGCTTCCGCCAGCGGTCGCTCCGTACTCCGCGAGAGCGCCAGCATCGCCTCCAAAACGCTCGTCTTCCCCGAGTCGTTCTGGCCGATGATGACGTGGATCGGCGTAAGCGGAATTCTTACGTCCACCAGGCATTTGTAATTGTTGACGTAGAAGGATTCGATCATGGCGGATCGGGGCCGTGGAATGGCAATCGATTCGTTTCACCGCGCCTGATTATAGCCTGCAAGAGATGGCCGGACGAGGTTGCGCGGGGACTTATCGCGAGCGGCCTCGCCAGGCTATGATAGTTGTCGGTTTCTTTCCTTGATGCGAACCAGGCCAGAGGCGGCCCCGCGCGGCCGCTGGGAGGCAAGACGATGATCCGTCGGATGGGATTGATCCTGGGGCTTGGCTGGATTTTGCTCGCCGCGGCGCCGCGGCCGGCGGAAGCTCAATTCTGGAATTACAATTATGGCGGCTGGGGTTGGGGCGGCGGCTGGGGCCAGTCTCCCGAGGGTGCCGCACTCCAGGGCGCCGGGTTTTACGCCATGGGCGCCGGCCAGTACAACCTGAATACCGCCCAGGCCGCCAACATCGATGCGCAAACGGCCATGATGTGGAACGAATACGTCGCGAGCGTGACCCGGGAGTCGGCCCGCCAGCATGAACTTCGGGTCCACCAGGAGTTTCGCAAGAACCAGTCGCTCTACGACGCGCGTCAGCGGCAGTTGCGCGAGAATCCCACACGCCAGCAGGTCGACAGCGGCGACGCTCTCAACGCCGCCCTCGTCGACCTGACCGATACCCGCCTCGGCAGCGCCGCTTACCGGGCGGCGCGGGCGCACATCTCGGCCTCGCTGATTGCCACGGTTCCCTTTCGGAACAATGTCGAACGGGTCACGCTGATGCTGGACGATCTTCGCAAGGCCGTCAAGTGGCCCGAGGTTTTTGAGGGCGAGCGGTTTGCCGCACCCAAGAAGACCTTCGATGAGCTGGTCGCTCGGGTTCGCGAAGAGGCCGCCGAGGGGGAGATCCAGCCGAAAACCCTGTCGGAAGCCCGCGCGATGATCGATCGCCTTCGTGCCGATGTCACGGGCCGTCCGCTCTCGGATCCGGCCGATCAGCAATCGGCGAACCGCTTCCTCAACGCCTGCTCGTCGTTGCTCGGCCTGCTGGGCAAGCCCGATATCCAGCCGGCGCTTCTCGAGCTTCGGAAGGTTCAGGATACGAGCCTTGGTAACCTGCTCGGGTTCATGAACGTGTATAATCTCCGGTTCGGACCAGCGACGACTCCTCGGGAGAAGATCGCCTACCAGCAGCTTTTTGAGATCATGGACCAGGCTCGCGACACGGTGCTGGCCGAGGCGAAGCTCAACGCCCCCGCTTCCGGATCGCGGCCGGATCCGAACCAGGCGACGCAGCTCTTGCAAAACCTCAAGTCGCCCTCGAATTCACCTCGTGATTCGAACGCCCCGACGCCTCCCGCGGCCGGAGCGCCGCGCTGAGTGAGGAGGAGCACCAGCGAAACGAGGCCGGGGGACGATCCGGGCGGGCCTAGCCGCCGGGCTCGACCTCGGCCTCGATCGCCTGGAGCCGCGACTCGATCGCCTGGAGCCGGGCACGGGCCGATTTCACGGTCGCCTCCGACTGACGAAGGATGTGCTTCGACTCGGTGAGGGCCAACTCGTGCTCGTCGACCAGCCGGGCTTCGGTCGATCGACGGGCCGCGAGCTGCTTGACCCGTTCGAGAAGGTTCGCACGCGAGGCGACGGTGGCCCGGTCGCGCTCGGCCTCGGCATCGGCACGCTGGACCTCCAGCCGGGCGGCGTCGCGTTCGGCACGGGCCCGGTCGACCCGCGCCTGGTGCAGGTGTTTGAGCGCCTCGTTCGGTTTCGCGGCTTTGCCCGCGGGGGCTCGCTCCTGGGAGAGTCGCGCGGAAGCACGAGCGAGGTCTCGGCGGGCCTCGGCCGCGTGAACGGCCGCCTCGGCGATGGCGACACTGGCGCGTGCCTGGTCGACCTTGGCCTCAGCCTGACGTTCGTCGGCCTGGGCGGCGCGGAGACGGTCCTCCTGCTCCTCGACAACCCGGGGCTCGATGGCCTTGCGGCGGGCGAGAATGGCGAGCCGGTCGAATTCCTTTCCGCGAAAGAGGCGAAACGCCTCGGCGCGAGCTTCCTCGGCCTCGGCGTGCTCGACGCGATACTGGGCGTCGGCGCGTTCAGCGCGGGCGTCGTCGAGGTCATTCTCGGCCTGAATCGCCGGGACGACTCCCGAGCCGGTCGCGGCGGCCTCCTGGATCGCGGCGGCCTCGCGGATGGCGGCCTCGGCCGCTGTCAGACGGAGCCGGGCAATTTCGACGCTGAGCTGGGCGGCTCGTTCGGTGGCCAGGCCCGCCCGAACGCTCTCCTGCTCCTCGTCGACGGCCCGCTTATCGGCCGAGCCGACCTTTTCCAGCTCGCCGATCCGGGTCCGCTGCTTCTCGCGGAATTCACGATCGGCCGTCGCCGAGGAGAGATGGGCCTCGGCGATCTTCACGCCGAGCGCGGCCGCGTCGCGACGGGCCCGCGCCAGGGCCAGTTCGGCCTCGGCGACGGCCTTCTGGCCGTCTTGCTCACGCAGGACTTCCCCAGCACCGGCAAGGGCTGCTGGCATCAACACCAGCGCGCAGGCCAGCCAGCCGCGCCAGGATCCGCGTCGATTCGTCGGCATCGCGAGGGGACTCCGTCTCGATCGGTCCGGGCGAGGACCCAGGGCCGGCAATGGCACCCTCCGCGATCCACGCCGCTCCGCCCCCCCTGAATGCAGTTCCCGTGCCGCCTCGTTCCCTTTTGCCTACTGTTCAGTCCGCGGAATCGCGATGGGCCCGGGCAACGCGGCGGATGGCCCGGTCGAGCGTCCCGACGTCCACCGGCTTCACCAGGTGCTCGAGAAAGCCGGCGCCCCGGCCGCGAAGGATGTCGCCTTCCATCCCGTATCCGCTCAGGGCGATCCCGGGGAGACCGTGACGGTCGCGGAGCCGCTGCATCACCTCGTAGCCGCTGCCGTCGGGGAGGCCCAGGTCGCTCACGACGACGTCGAACGGCTGATCCCCGGCAATCGCCAGCGCCCGGGCGACACTATCGGCCCAGGTGACCCGGTATCCCTGACGCTCCAGCAGCCTTGTGGTCGCGCGGGCGGTATCCACATGATCTTCGACCAGCAGGACACGGGTGCGTCCGTCGGAGCCCTCGGGCGGGCTTGCGACTCCGGGCTCGTCGCTCCCCGAGGGGGTTGTCGAGCGGGGCAGGGACACGAAAAACGACGAGCCGAGTCCTGGACCGGCGCTGGCGGCCTGGATCGTTCCGCCGTGTCGGTCGACGACCGCCTTGGCGATCGAGAGCCCCAGGCCGAGCCCGCCGTACTGGCGAGTGGTCTCCGGATCACCCTGGTCGAAGGCGTCGAAGATGCGCGGGAGATCCTCCGGGGCGATCCCCTTGCCGGTATCCCGGACCTCGATCTCGATCGCCGAGTCGCCCAGGTTCCGGGTCGCAACCCGGATTGTCCCGCCCCTCGGCGTGAACTTGGCGGCGTTCTTGATGAGGTTCCAGACCACCTGCTGCATCCGGGCAGGGTCGACGTCGACGGCGTCGGGACGGGCGGCCAGCGACGTTTCGAGCGTGAGCCCGCGATCCTGAACCTCGCCGCTGACGATATCCATGACCTGTTCGATCAGGTCGTTGAGCCGCGACCGCCGGAGGTCGAGACGGAGCTTCCCGCTGATGACCCGGCTGAGGTCGAGCAGGTCGTCGATCAGCCGGGTTTCCAGGGCGATGTTCCGCCGGATCATCGCCAGGTTCTCGCGGATCTCGGGCGGCAGGTCGGGAGCCATCTCCATCAGTGCGACAGCCGTGACGACCGGCGCCAGCGGGGTGCGCAGCTCGTGGCTGAGCGTGGCGAGGAATCGGTCCTTGGCGCGGTTGGCGCCCTCGGCGGCGTCCTTGGCCTCCTGGAGCTGCGACTCCGACTCCTTGCGCTCGGTGATGTCCTGGATCGCGCCGACGAGTCGGACGACGCGGCGGTCGGCGCCGGTGCCCTCGAAGATGGCCCGGCCGCGGGAATGGACCCACCGGATCGCGCCGTCGGGGCGCACGCATCGATACTCGACGTCGTAGTCTTGCGGGTTCTGAGGGGCGAGGGCACGCTCGGAGGCGGTGCGCACGCGGCAAACGTCCTCCGGGTGGATCATCGCCTCAAAGCGATCGAGGGTGATCGGTTCGTCGGGACCCAGGCCGAAGATGGCTCGGGTGCGGTCCGTCCACCGAAGCTCGCCGCTGGGGACGTCGCGGTCGAAAAGGCCCAGGCCCGTCGACTCGACGGCCAGCCGGAGCCGCTCCTCGCTGGCGTCGAGAGCGGCCTCCACTCTCCGCCACTCGGTCACGTCGAGGAAGGCACCGATGGCGCCTCGGGTCCGGCCGTCGTCGTCGAAGAGCGGGGCGGCGGTGCCGTGGATCAGCTTGCGGCGGCCGTCGACAAAGGCGGCCTCCAGCGTGATTCCCGCGATCGCCCGCCCCTCCCGCGCCGCAACCTGCATGGGTAGGTCTTCAGGCGCGATCTCGCGGCCGTCGCGAAAGAAGGTGTAATGCCGCGGGCGCTCGGGCTCGGGCGCGGTGAGCGAGGTATTCGCTTCGGGTGAAGACTCCAGGAGCTGGGACATCCCGGAGTTGCCCCGGATCCGGGTGCACGCTGGGTCGTCGGCCAGCGCGATGGCGATCGGGATGGTCTCAAACAGGGTCTCCAGCTCGGCGACCCGGTTGCGGAGGCTCCGGTTGAGCCGGACGATCTCCTGGCGGTCACGCCACTGGGCATCGATGTCGGTACAGGTGCCGTACCACCCGGCGAGCCGGCCCGACTCGTCACGCTGGGGCAGAGCATGGCCGAGGAACCACCGGTAGAGACCGTCGATTCCCCGGAGGCGATACTCGATATGAAACTGGGTGCCGTCGCGGACCGACTGGTTCCAGGCGTCGAAAACGCTGGGACGGTCCTCGGGATGGATCGCCTCGCCCCAGGCCCGCTCGGGCGGTTCGTCGGGGCCGACGCCGATGTATTCGCGCAGGCGGCGGCTGGTGTACACGAGGCTGCCGTCGGGCCGGCAGGTCCAGACCAGGTGCGGGATCGACTCGGCGAGGAATCGGAACTGCCGCTCGCCCTCGCGGAGCCGCTCCTCATCGCGCCTTCGATCGTCGACATCGATGGCCGAGCCAAACCGGCGGACGACCTGGCCCCCCTCGTCGCGCACCGGGACCGAGCGGACCGCGTGCCATCGATAGTTTCCGTCGCGCCGACGGATCCGGACATCGACCTCGAACCCCTCGCCCCCCGAGACCGCCGGGTCGCGTTGACCCATCATCGGAATGAGATCCTCGGGATGGATCGCCGATTGCCAGCCGAGCTTTGAGAGAGCTTCCGCGGGCGACTGGCCGGTGTACTTGTACCATCGGTCGTTGAAGTAATCGACGTCGCCGGCGGCCGTCGCTGTCCAGACAATATGCGGCAGGGTGTCGGCCATCCGACGCGCCTCGGCCTCGCGCGCGCCGGCCCCATTCGCTCCCGGAGCTCCTGCCTCGGACGCCTGCCCACCGGCCCGTACCTCGTCGTCCGGCCCGGCCGACAGCCCTGGATCCGGGCCGGTCCAGCCTTTCGCCATCGTCTCGCCCCTTCTCTCCGGGATCTCCCCCGAAGCGACCCACCGCCTCATTCGCGTAGCAAATAGGCCCCACCTTCGGGTCCTCCACACGCCATTCGGCGAGCTTCTCCGTCGCGATCCTTCCTGCATTCTTCAGGTGATTGCAGGGATGAAGATAAAGATAGAACCTAAACGCCAACGGCGGCATCGGCAAGGGGAATCGGGACGGGCGTGCGCTGGTTTTCGGCGGTCGCGTGAGCGGTCGGAGGGCTCCTGTCGAGCCTTATGGGGTGAAAATCCAGGGATTTTCCACACGTGGAAGGCGGCCCCGGCCGGGTCTTCCCCGTGGTCGGAGGGGTCACCGTCGATCCACAACCCGAATCGGCTCGACGAAGGAAATCAGGCGCCTGAGTCGGTCACTTCGCGAGCGATTTCAGGAGGCCCCTCGCATCGTCGCGGTGGGCGAACGCGCCTGGGAGGTCGATGGCGGTTTGCAGGAGCTTTCTTGCGTCGTCGGTCCGTCCCCGCGCGGCCAGGACGCTCGCCAGGTAGAAGGCGATATCCGGCGAGACCCGTGCTCCCTGCACGGCCGCCGTCAGGGCCTTCTCGGCCGGCTCGGTCTGTCCCGACCGGAACTGGGCCCAGCCAAGCGTCGCCTTCAGGTCGGGTAACCTCGGCGCCTGCTGCGCGTCGACCTCGGCAAGCTGGAGCCCGCGCGACTTCTTCGCCGGATCGTCCTGCTCGACCAGGCAAAGCGCCAGCAGATTCGCGGCGACGAGGTCGGCCGGAGCGTCGCGGTGCAGGGGCTCCAGGATCGCCTCGGCGCCGGTAAGATCGCGGAGGTGCCAGGCGATCAGACCACGAAGGCGCTGGACATCGTTGGATTTGGGCTCGAGCCGCAGCGCCTCGTCGGCCTCGGCGCGGGCATCGGACGGACGGCCCTGGTCGAGCAACCATCCGGCGCGGGCCAGTCGAACCCGTGCACTCCTCGGCTCGGCCTGAGTCGCGTAGTTGAACCACTCGTCGGCCTTCTTCACGTCCCCTTTCTGGGCGGCAAGCCGTGCCATCGAAACGGCCGCCGGCTCCAGTTGCGGCGTGTCGATGACGGCCTGCTTCAGCGCCTCGAAAGCCTCGTCCGTTCTCCCAAGACGGAACAGCATCGCCCCAAGCCGCTGCCGGGCCGCCCCGTTTTTCGGCTCGATTTCGAGGAGAGCGGCCAGGTCGTTGCGAGCCGAGGCCCAGTCCTCGCGTCGCTCGTCGGCGGTTGCCAGGCCGGCGAGGGCCTCGATCCGGAAGGCTCGGGTTCGGTCGGCGCCCCACCTGGCCTTCTCGTCGGATGCCAGGGCCAGCGCGTGCTCGAAATTGAGCCGGGCATCGCTGAACCGGCTGTCGGCCATTCCAAGGTTCCCGAGCGAGAGGTAGACGGCGGGGTGCCCAGGCGCCTCGGCCGAGGCTCGCTCGAGTGCCCGGCGGGCGGGTGCGCCCTGGTCGGCCGCCAGCAGAATCCGGGCCAGGATCAAAGGCGCCGGCGGCCATTCCGGATGCCGCGCCGAGAGTTCTCGGATGGCCGCCAGGGCCTCATCGTTACGCCCCTCACGGACCTTCCGAACGGCCGGCTCCAGTTCCTTGCCCGTGGGCTCGGCGGATGCCGTTGGAGTCAGACCGGCGCTGGGCGTCTCCTGTCCCCTCGCCGGGCCCATCGCGGCGATCCAGAGAGACGCCGAGACCCACGCTACGAACCGTCCTGTCCGCCAACGCCCCGTCCCCATCTGCATCGGATGACTCCCCTCGATCCGGCCGACGTCGACCGGGACGTGCCCCGTCCCATCTCACTTACTTTCTCACGGCGAAGAGCGATCGTCCACCGGGAAGCGGTCGATCGCGACTCGCCGTGAAGGTTCTTCAGAGGGATCCCGGGCCGCGCCTTCGCGGCCCGAGACCGCGCCCCGTCGCCGACCGAGGCGGTTCCAACCCCAGCCGACGACGCCTCTCGGACGCCTCGTCATTGACCCTGACGCCGACGACGCCAGGACGCGCCCGCGGCCATCCCCGCTCCAGCCAGGCACATCAGCACGATCGACGACGGCTCGGGCACCGACTGCGTCGTGTAGCCCTCGATGTACGTATAGCCGCCCTGATCGACCACTGAGTAAGACTTCGCCCCCGAGATCACGATCTGGCCGTCGTTGATCATGGTATCCAGAGTGCTGATCCAGTTCTGAGTGCTCGACGGGTCCTGCCACCGGAAGTCCCAGCTCCCCGGGGTGCTGGACGTGAACACCAGGTCCATGCTGCTCGGGTCGATCGTCAGGTTGCTCAACGAGGTGCCGTTCAGGGTCAGCCCCGTCCCGCCCACCTGATCCACCGTCAGAATCGAGTTACCGGAGAGCGTGAGCTGGTTGCCGATCACGTCGCCCCCGTGAAGGGTCAGGCTCGTGCCATTGTTGACGAACAGGTCGTTGAGCGTAACCTTACCGAGATCGGTCAGCGTCACTGCGCTGGAGTTGTAGTAGCCGGCGTAGAGCGTGTCGGCCGTGATCGCGTGGCCGTTCGCATTGAGCGTTGTCCCCGTGTCGCGGACGTCGAGGTTGCCCGTCAGGTTCAGTGCGGCTCCCAGGTTCAGCGTGCTCCCGCCGTAAACGCCCGCCCCACCCGTCACGTTCCCCGAGGCCGTGGTCGTCGCCGTCGATTTGCTGTCCAACTGGAGATAGCTGACGTTGCTGTTCAGGGTCGTCTGGGCATTGGTCAAATAGTAATTCGTCACCTTGTCCGTCGCGAGAAGGTCGAAGCTG
>DAIDKV010000173.1 GCA_027449865.1 Planctomycetales bacterium | reverse complement strand
CTGAAAACTGAAAACTGAAAACTGAAAACTGAAAACTGAAAACTGAAAACTGAAAACTGAAAACTGAAAACTGAAAACTGAAAACTGAAAACTGAAAACTGAAAACAGGAGCACAGCGACCAATGATGAATTGGATTGTGGCCTCGTCGTTGAGAATGCGGGTGATGGTGCTGGCGCTCTCGATCGTCCTGATGATCGTGGGCGTTCAGAAGGCGCGCAATGCCCCGCTGGACGTCTTCCCCGAGTTCGCCCCGCCGCTGGTCGAGATCCAGACCGAGGCGCCCGGGCTCTCCACCGAGGAGGTCGAGAGCCTGATTAGTGTTCCGCTCGAAAATGCGCTGAATGGGACGATCGGGCTGAAGACGATCCGGTCGAAGTCGGTGCTGGGGCTCTCGTCGGTTGTCCTGATCCTCAAGGAGGGGACCGACCTGATGGCCGCCCGGCAGGTTGTGCAGGAGCGGCTAGCGGTTGAGTCGTCGCGGTTGCCGGCCGTCGCCAACAAGCCGGTGATCCTCTCGCCGCTTTCGTCGACCAGTCGGCTGATGAAGATTGGTGTTTCGTCGAAGACGCTCTCGCAGATGGATTTGACGCTTCTGGCCAAGTGGACGATCCGGCCGCGGCTGATGTCGATTCCGGGCGTGGCGAACGTCGCGATCTGGGGTCAGCGCGACCGGCAATATCAGGTGCTTGTCGACCCCGAGCGGCTTCGGCTCAACGGGATCTCGCTCGACGCGGTGGTTCGGGCCGTGACCGACGCCTCGATCGTCTCGGGCGGCGGGTTCGTCGACATGCCGAATCAGCGGATCGCCGTTCGACACGCCGCCGCGATCGAGTCGCCCTCGGATTTGGAGAAGATCACCGTCGCCTTCCGCAACGGCGCACCGCTTCGGCTGGGCGACGTCGCGACGATCCAGGCCGGCTTCCCGCCGCCGATCGGCGACGCGGTCATCAACGACGGACCGGGCCTCCTGCTGATCGTCGAGAAACAGCCGACCGGCAACACCCTGCAAGTGACTCACGAGGTCGAGAAGGCTCTTGAGGCCCTCAAGCCGGCCCTGAAGGATGTTGAGGTTGACCCGACCATCTTCCGTCCGGCCGGTTTCATCGAGCGGTCGCTGGCGAACCTGCGCGAGGCGATGCTCGTGGGCTGCGGGCTGGTCGTTCTCATCCTCGTGACGTTCCTCTTCGACTGGCGGACGGCGCTCATCAGCCTGACGGCCATCCCGCTCTCGCTCGTCGCGGCGACGCTGGTGATCACGTCGATGGGCGCGACGCTCAACACGATGGTGATCGCCGGGCTGGTGATCGCGATGGGCGAGGTGGTCGACGACGCGATCATCGATGTCGAGAACATCGTCCGGCGGCTTCGGCTCAATCGCGGTCTGGCGCGGCCGAGGCCGGCGTTCCGGGTGGTGCTCGACGCCTCGCTGGAGGTCCGAAGCGCCGTCGTTTACGCGAGCCTGATCGTGATCCTGGTCTTCGTCCCGGTCTTCTTCCTGGAAGGGCTCTCCGGCTCGTTTTTCCGACCGCTGGCGATGGCGTATGTGCTGGCGATCCTCGCCTCGCTACTGGTCGCGCTGACGGTCACGCCGGCGCTCTCCCTGATGCTTCTCACCGGCGCCACCGAGCGTCGGCGCGAGTCGCCGCTGGTCCGCGTTCTGAAGGCGATGTACCGGGCGATTCTGCCGCCTCTGGCGCGCCGACCGGTCTTCGCGGTGGTGGTCTTGCTCGCCGCGTTCGTCGGAACCGGGTTCGCGGTCAAGGGGCTCGGCCAGTCGTTCCTTCCCGACTTCCAGGAGAACGACTTCCTGATGCACTGGCTCGAAAAGCCGGGCTCGTCGCTGGAGGCGATGACGCGCGTCACGGTGAACGTGAGTAAGGAGCTGCGAAAAGTCCCGGGCGTCCGCAACTTCGGCTCGCACATCGGCCGCGCCGAGGTCGCCGATGAGGTCGTCGGGCCGAACTTCACCGAACTCTGGATCAGCATCGACCCGAACGCACCCCACGGCGCGACCCTCGCGAAGGTGCAGGAAGTCGTCGACGGCTATCCCGGACTTTATAAGGACGTGCAGACTTACCTGAAAGAGCGGATCAAGGAGGTTCTCACGGGAGCCGGGGCGACGATGGTGGTCCGGCTGTTCGGGCCGGACATGAACGTCCTGCGCGAGAAGGCGCAGGAGGTTTACAAGGCGATGGAGCCGATCGAGGGACTGGCGAACCTGAAGGTCGAACCGCAGTTGCTGGTTCCGCAGTTGGATGTACGGCTCCGGCCGGAGGCGTCGGCCCGATTGGGTCTGACCGCCGGCGATATCCGACGCGCCGCGACCACGCTGGTGAAGGGGTCGAAGGTCGGCGAGTTGTACCGCGAGCAAAAGATTTTTGATGTCTTCATCTGGGGAACAGAGGAGATCCGCAACGACGTGGCGAAGCTGGGCGCGTTGCCGGTCGAGACGCCGATGGGGACGCACGTTCCGCTCTCGGATGTGGCCGAGGTCGCGCTGGTGCCCGCGGCGAACGAGATCAAGCGCGAGGGCGCCTCGCGACGGATCGACGTGACCTGCAACCTCGCGCCCGGGGCCGATCTGGGAACGGTCGCCCGCCAGATCGAGGAGAAGGTCCAGGCGCTCGACTGGCCGCGCGAGTACCACCCCGAATTCCTCGGCGAGTACGCGGCGCGGGCGGAGTCTCAGAACCGGCTGATGGCCCTGGCGGCGCTCTCGATGCTGGGGATCGTCTTGATCATCCACTCGGATTTCCGGTCGATCCGCCTGACGCTGCTCGTCGCGCTGACCCTCCCGTTCGCACTGATCGGCGGGGTCGCGGGCGCGGTGATCGGCGGCGGGGTGCTCTCGCTGGGCTCCCTGGTCGGGTTCGTGACTGTGCTGGGAATCGCGGCTCGGAACGGGATCATGCTCGTCAGCCATTACCGGCACCTGGAGCTGGAAGAAGGCGTGCCGTTCGGGCTGGAGCTGGTCGTTCGCGGGTCGGAGGAGCGCCTGGCCCCGATCCTGATGACGGCCCTGGCGACCGGGTTGGCGCTGGTCCCGCTGGCCTGGGCGGGCAACAAGCCGGGTCACGAGATCGAACACCCGATGGCGATCGTGATCCTCGGCGGGCTGGTGACGTCCACCGTGCTCAATCTCGGGCTGATGCCGGCGCTCTACCTGGCCTTTGGCCGGGCCGGCGGCCGACCCGAGGACGAGGAAGTCGACGCCGAGGCCGAACGACACGCCGCCTGGGCCTCGGGAGCCAACGGGCCGGGCCTCGGCTCAATTCCGATCCATGCGGATCCTTCCGTCTGAAGCGGAATTTATGCGGAGATCATGAGAAATTCAGAGAAGCTCGGTAATCTGGGCTTCACTTGCCGTCGCTCGGCGGCGGCGATCTCAGGAACCTCCCCAGGAGAACGACGATGACGAAGTGGAACGGGTGCCGGATCGGCCTGGCCGCCGTGCTGGGCCTTGCGATGTCCGCCGGATCGGGCCTCGCGGGTGAGGAGAAGATCTCGCGCGAAGACCTGCCGAAGGCCGTTCGCAAGGCCGTCGCGGAGAAATTCCCGAAGGCGAAGATTCGGGGCGTCTCGAAGGAGGTCGAGGACGGCAAGACCACCTTCGAGGTTGAGATGACCATCGGCGACCGCTCGGTCGACGCCGTCTTCAACCCGAAGGGCAAGGTCCTGGAGATCGAGAAGCAGATTCCCGTCTCGAAGCTCCCGAAGAAGGTCCGCGAGGAGATCGCCGAACACTTCCCCGGCGCGAAGATCGAGAAGGCCGAGGCCGTCACGCGCGGCGATCACGGGCCGGTCGTCTACGAGGTCGACCTTGAGGCCGTTTTGACGGCCGATGGCAAGGTCGTCCGGGGCGATGAGGACGACGATGACGACGACGACGCGGAAAAGCACGAGCACCACGCGAAGGGCGGTGAGAAGGGCGAGCACAAGGGCCACGGCGAGGCGTCGTGTGCGTGCTGCGCTAAGGGCGAGGAGTGCGAGGAGTGCAAAAAGAAAGAGCACGAAGACCGCGACGATGACGACGACGACGACGCGGAAAAGCACGAGCACCACGCCATCCGTTCATTCATCCGCTGTCGGAGGCCGTGAACCCCGGCTGGGAGAGCAAATCGGAT
>DAIDKV010000172.1 GCA_027449865.1 Planctomycetales bacterium | reverse complement strand
AAATCCGTATCCTTGGCCCACTGGTAAGGCATCGCGCTGCCCTCCCTGCCGGGGTGACATCCGTCAGCCGCAAAGCCAGAGCCAGAAGCTACCCGAGAGAATCACGAATTCCTAGCCTTCAGGCGGGCCGTTGATTTTTTTGCCCGGATACTTGCATATGCAGGCTCTCCCCGGCGGTCGGGTTGGGGCGGATTCGTTGCCGAGGCGATCGGAGGAGGATCCCGTGGCGAAGCTGGACGAACACCCTTCGGTCACGCGTCATCGGGGGCGGCCGAAGGGGACGGCTCCCGGGACGCTCGACGCCGACTGGCTGCGTCGGCTCTGCCTGGAGGCCGGGGCCGACGACGTCGGGTTCGTGGCGATCGACCGCCCCGAGATCGACGACGAGCGGGCGGCGATCCTCGGGGCCTTTCCGCCGACCCGGACGCTGATCAGCCTGGTCTGCCGGCTCAACCCCGAGCCGATCCGGAGCCCGGCCCGATCGGTCGCGAACCGGGAATTCCACGCGAATTACGATCACATCAACGAGGTGACCCGGGCGATTGTCAGGAAGCTGGGCGAGGAGGGCGTCGCTGCCCTGAATCCGAGCGCCGGCTTCCCGATGGAGATGGACCGTTACCCCGGCCGGATCTGGGTCGTCTCGCACAAGCCGGTCGCGGTCGCCGCCGGATTGGGCCGGATCGGCGTGCATCGATGCGTCATCCACCCGGTCTTTGGGAGTTTCGTCAACCTCGGGACGATCCTCGTGGCGGCCGACGTCTCGGCCCGGTCCGAGCCGATCGACTACAACCCGTGCCTGGAGTGCAAGCTCTGCGTGGCCGCCTGTCCGGTCGGGGCGATCGGGGCCGACGGCTATTTCAACTTCTCGGCCTGCATGACGCACAATTACCGGGAGTTCATGGGCGGGTTCACCGACTGGGTCGCGTCGGTCGCCGAGAGTCGAGACGGCGAGGACTACCGCCGCCGGGTCCCGGCGAGCGAGTCGGCCTCGATGTGGCAGAGCCTCTCCTTCGGGGCCAATTACAAGGCCGCCTATTGCGTCGCGGTCTGCCCGGCGGGCGACGACGTCATCGGCCCGTTCCTGGACGACCGCAAGGGCTTCCTCGAGCGGGTGGTCGACCCGCTGAAGGACAGGGCGGAGCCGGTCTACGTCGTCCCGGGCTCGGATGCCGAGGGGCACGTCGCCCGGCGGTTCCCGACCAAGACGATTCGAAGGGTGCGTGGGATGCGGCCGACGTCGATCCCGGGCTTCCTCTTCGGGATGAAGCTGGCGTTCCAGCGTGAGGCGGCGCGGGGGCTCTCGGCCACCTACCACTTCACGTTCACCGGGCGTGAGCCGGCCCGGGCGACGGTCGAGATCCGCGATCGGACGCTCGCCGTCCGGGATGGGCACGTCGGCGAGGCCGATCTCCGGATCGAGGCCGACAGCGAGGCCTGGCTCGGGGCCCTGGCCGGCCGTCGCCGCCTGGCCTGGGCGATGATTCGGCGGAAAATCCGGGTCCGGGGCCCGCTCCGGCTCCTGGTCGCGTTCGGCCGTTGCTTCCCGAATTGATGCGGATTTCGGGCTCGGAGTGGAGGGCAGGGCGATGGGTGGGGCACGGCGCAGGGTCGTTGTTACGGGGATGGGTATGGTCACGCCTGTGGGGCTCGATGTGGAGTCGACCTGGGAGGCGCTTCGCGAGGGGAGGGGCGGGGTCGGGCCGATCACCCGGTTCGACGCCGGCGCCTTCGCGACGCGGATCGCCGCCGAGGTGAAGGGCTTCGACCTGGCCCGCGACCTCGGGGCTGGCGCCCCTCGGTGGGTTGGGCACGGGCGGAACACGCAATTCGCCCTGGCGGCCGGGGCCCAGGCTGTCCGACAGTCGGGGCTGCTCGAAGGCGGGGACGTCAACCGGGCGAGGTTCGGCGTCTACCTCGGCTCGGGTGAGGGGCAACTGGACTTCCCCCGGTTTGTTGACCTGGTCCGCCGGTCGGCCGAGGGCGAGCGGGTCGACACGGGGCGGTTCATCGGGCAGGGTATCGGCCTGCTCGACCCGCTGATGGAGTCGGAGCAGGAGCCGGGGACCCCCGCCGGCCACCTCGCCTCGGCGTTTGGGGCCGCCGGCCCGAACTTCTCCTGTTTGACGGCCTGTTCGGCAAGCGCCCAGGCGATCGGCGAGGCCGCGGATCTGATCCGCGACGGGGCCGCCGACGTGATGCTCACCGGCGGGGTCCACAGCATGATCCACCCGTTCGGCCTGACCGGGTTCATCCTCCTGACGGCGATGTCGACCCGGAACGACGATCCCGGCCGCGCCAGCCGCCCGTTCGACCGCGATCGCGATGGGTTCGTCATCGGCGAAGGGGGCGGGATGCTCGTCCTGGAGGTGCTCGATCACGCGAGGTCGCGGGGGGCGACGATCCTCGGCGAGATCGCCGGTCAGGCCTCGACGGCCGACGCCTTCCGCCTGACCGACTCGCACGACGAGGGGCGGGGTGCTGTCGCCTCGGTCCGGCTGGCCCTCGCCGACGCCGGCCTCGGCCCCGAGGACGTCGATTATGTCAACGCTCACGGGACCAGCACGAAGGTCAACGACTCGGTCGAGACCATGGCGCTGAAGCTCGCCCTTGGCGACCGCGCTCGCCGCATCCCGGTCTCGAGCACGAAGAGCATGACCGGCCACCTGATCGCGGCGGGCGGGGCCGTCGAGGCAATCACCTGCCTGCTCGCGATCCGCGACGGAGTCGTCCCGCCGACGGTGAACCTCGATGAGCCCGACGACGACTGCGACCTCGACTACGTCCCTCACTCAGCGCGCGTGCGGGTCGTCGACGTCGCGATGTCGAACAGCTTCGGCTTCGGCGGCCAGAACACGACGCTGGTCCTCCGGCGTTTCGAGGGCTGAAGGCTCAGTCCGAGCGAGGGAGATCGCCGCCCGATCGAGGACCAACCTCCGAAATCCTCAGCGTGCCGGGGCGATCCGGGCCCCGGGCGCACGGTGGGATCGCGCTGGACGGGATCGTTGACGGGTTGTATCGAGGCGGTCAGGATAGGGGCCTCGTAGCGTGCTCAGCTCCGGGATCGACCAACCGACGAGTGAAGTTATGGATAAGAGACCGCCTCAAACGGAAGCTCCTCCGCTGGCCGCCGCCCTGACGGGGGAGTTCCTCGGTACGATGCTCCTGATCCTGCTGGGCGACGGTGTGGTCGCCGGGGTCGTCCTGCTGGACCCGACGCCCGACAAGATGATGATCACGACGGCCTGGGGCCTGGCGGTGGCGCTCTCGGTGTATCTCTGCGGCCGGATCAGCGGCGGGCACGTCAACCCGGCCGTGACCCTGTCTCTGGCCGTGCGCGGCGATTTTCCGAGGTCACGGGTGCTGCCGTACTGGGCGGCGCAACTCGCCGGAGCGTTCGCCGGGGCGATGCTGGTCTACGTGGATTATGCCGAGGCCTTTCGGGCCTTCGAGCAGGCCCAGCACGTGGTCCGCGGAGCGATGGAGGGGGGCAAGCTGGACGGCCCGTCGGCCGGGGGGGCCGGTGTGTTCGCGACCTATCCCCTGTTCGACAATGTCGGGCGGAACTTCCTCAGCGAGTTCCTGGGGACGGCCGTGCTGCTGCTCGGGGTGCGGGCCCTGACCGATCGCCGCAACGCAGCGACGGGGGGCTATGTCGAACCCCTGGCGCTGGGTGCACTGGTCTGGGCCATCGGTCTCTCGCTCGGGGGCCTGACCGGCTATGCGATCAACCCCGCGCGCGACCTCGGGCCGAGACTGGCGTCGGCCGTCCTGGGCTGGGGGACCTCGGTGTTCCAATCGCACAGCGGATATTTCTGGATCCCCATCGTGGCTCCTCTGCTCGGCGGCGTCGCCGGGACGATCCTCTACGACCTGGGCATCCACCGGCACCTACCACCCGAAGGCCAGCCCAGCCCGCCAGGCGAACTCTCACCGTGACGAGCCGTCAGATCGAAGACCAGGAATGAGCAAAAGGAAGCAGGCCTCCCTGTACGATCGATGGCATCCGCTCTGATCAGCCGAGTTGCACATAAACGTTGTACGTCTCATTTTGCGTCCCGCACTCTTTTTCGTTTCTTTGTTCGCACAGACCCGAATGAACCGGGTTTGCATCCAACCAGGAAGAAGGATCTCCCTGGTTCCCTGGATTCCTCGCCATTTCCCGTCTCCTGACTTCCGTGGCGAGCGACCGCGCGAGTGGATGCGTCCCTCCGAGACCGACTCCCTCGGGCGATCTTCCACAATCGGCCATTTTGACGTGCGTGCAAGGGAAAGTGCGTCCACGATTGAATCCCGAGGATCATCCGAGTCCCTCGGATATCCTGGCGCAAGAGCCGGAATCCTGGTCGATTTGTTGGAGTGGGCAATTTCGGTGGTTATATTGGTTTGACCGACCACGACTCCAACCTCCCGGGACAATCCGGCATGCACCACGATCGCCGAGCCCGTGGAGCCCGGAAAGACCGGGCGCCCGATTCGGCGGTCCGAGAATTCGATCGCGATCCAGTCCCTTCCTTAACCGATTTCGAATCCAGACACCCGCATCCGCGAGACTCCGCGGCGCTGGGGCGGAATTCGTTTGTGACTCCCCGCAGTTGGACTACCACCTATGCAAGACAGTTTGCTATCATGGTATAGTCAATGAAAATTTGTCTCGGGAAGAACCGGGGCCTGACCGGGTAGGACCGGTGCCATTGGCCAGGAAGCCTACCAGAGCCAGGGGTCCGATCGCGATGAAGCCGATCCGCCGGAGCGAGCGTCGGAAGCGTGTCCGTGAGCCTCGTCGACCGATCGAGCTGGGGGTGGAGCGTTGCGAGGAGCGCCGGTTGATGACCGGCCCGACCACCTTCACGGTTCTGAACACGAACGCGAGCGGGGCGGGGTCGCTGGCTGAGGCGATCAACTCGGCGAATACCGTGACGACGGGGGCGTTGATTACGTTCACTTCGGGGCTTTCGGGGACGATCGCGCTTTCGGGATCGCTACCGACGATTCTCACGCCGACAACTCTCCAGGGGACGGCGCTCTCGGGGGTGCCTCAGATCGCGATTAGCGGGGGTGGAGCGTCGGCCGACGGGATCGTCCTGGGTCCGGGGTCGAGTGGGAGCGCGGTCGAGGGGCTCTCAATCGTCGGGTTCGGTGGCGCGGGGGTTCGGGTTGCGTCGAGCAACGACCTGATCGCGGGGAATGCGCTGGGTCTCACGCCGACCGGGGCAAACGGGGCCGACGGCGAGGGGATTCTGATCGACGGTGCTTCCGGCGCGACGATCGGCGGGACGACCTCCGCCGCCGCCAACACGATCGGCTTCAACACCTCGGCCGGGGTCTCGATCTCGGGGGCCGGGTCGACCGGCGCCCTTGTGATCGGGAATTTCCTCGGCACGAACCCGGCCGGAACCGACCTTTCCAACGCGATCGGCGTGGTTCTGAGCGGGGCGTCGACCGCGACGATCGGCGGGACGTCGGCCGGGGCGCCCAACGTACTCGGGCCGAACACGCTGGCCAATGTCGCGGTTCTTTCGGGGACCGGGGACGTGGTCGGCCCGAACCTGTTCCAGGGGAGCAACAACGCGCTGAATCCACCGGTGAGCACCTTTGACATCAACCTGGCCACGGACGCCAATCAGGGGATCACCCCGCCGGTTCTCTCGTATGCCTCGCTCTCGTCGGACGGCAAGACGCTCGCCCTTGGGCTGGCCACTCGTACGGCCTCGGCGACGGTGTTCGACGTCTACCTCTCGACGCCCGGAACGAGCAACACGCCGGCGCGGCGGACGTTCCTCGGCGAGGCGAGCGTTCTCGCCGGGGCCTCGGTCGCCACGATCAGCCTGCCGGGCAGTCCCACCGTGGCGGCGGGGGCGCAGGTGGTCGCGACGTCGACGATCGCTGCTGACGGAACCTCGGAGTTCTCTTCCCCGATCGCCGTGCACGCGGCCACGACGGTCACGAATACCAACGACAGCGGGATCGGGTCGCTCCGGTATGCGATCGCCAGCGCGACCGCGGGGAACAACACCGTGGGCTTCGCGATCGCGGGGATCGGGCCGTTCACGATCAATCTAGCGTCATCGATCACAGCGACGGCTCCGGTGGTGATCGACGGGACGACCGAGCAGACCGCGCGGGGGACGCCGCTGGTCGCGATCGCGGGAGGCGGGACGATCGCCGATGGGCTGGTGCTGGCGACCGGGTCGGACGGGAGCCTCGTCCAGGGTCTGCAATTCCAGGGCTTCACCGGCGCCGACCTGGTCGTGCAGTCGTCGAACGACACGATCGGCGGGACGACTCCCCAGGCCGCCGATGTCTTCTCAACAGTTGACGGTGCCGGCGTCCTGATCGAGGGGAGTGGGGCTCAGGTCCTCGGCAGCGATTTCGGAACCGACGCCGCGGGCGACAACCTGAGCGGCGTGGGGATCGGGATCGGGATGGTCTCGGGCTCGTCGACGATCGGAGGGACCGCGCCGGGGGCTGGCAATCTGATCGAGACCGGGGGGACGGGCGTCTCGATCTCGGGTGGGTCGGCGATCGTCGAGGGGAACCTGATCGGGACTCGGGGCCACGGCGGCTCGGCCGGTCTGGCGGTCGGCCTGGTGGTGACGGGCGGTTCGGCGACAATCGGCGGGACGGCCGTCGGAGCCTCGAACGAGGTCGCGTTCACGGGCGAGGGGGTGGTTCTCTCGGGCGGAACATCCCTCGTCGAGGGGAACACGATCGGGACCGACGCCGCGGGCGACCCGCTCGGCGGGACGGCGGCTCTCTGGATTCCGGGCACTGGCAACACGGTCGGCGGGACGGCGACAGGCGCGGGCAATCTGCTGGCCGATTCGGCGGCCGGGGTCTCGATCGCCGGCGCGAGTAACCTGGTTCTGGGGAACAACGTCGGCACGAGCGCCTCGGGCTCGAACCTGGGGAACGCGATCGGGATTGTGCTGGACGGTGCCACGGCGACCGGCAACGTGATCGGCGGCATTGGCGCGGGAGCGGCCAATGCGATCGGGTTCGCGACCTCGGCCGGTGTCTCGATCTCGGGCGGGGCGACGGGCAACTCCGTCGAGGGAAACCTCATCGGCACGAACGCGGGCGGGGCCAACCTCGGCAACGCGCTCGGCGTGGTCGTGAACGCGTCGTCGAACAACACGATCGGCGGAACGGCGACAGGCGCCGGCAACACGATCGCCTTCAACAATTCCACGGCGGCCAACGGCGCCGTGACGATCCTCAATGCCATCGGCGACGCGATCCTTGGAAACCACATCTACGGGAACACCGTGACCGGGGCGGTCGCCGCGACGAGCGGGATCTTCCTGAACAGCGGTAACGACGGTCTACCCGCGCCGGTGATCACGTCAGTGATGCCGGCCGGTCCGTTGTCGACGACCCTGAACCTGGATGTGAGCGCGATGTCCGCCGGGACGTACACGCTCGACCTGTTCGCCGGTGCGCCGGGGGATGTTCCGTCGCCAGGGCAGGTCGACGCCCGGATCGCGCTGGGGGCGATCGCGGGGGTCTCGATCGCCCCGGGACAGAAGACACTGAGCGAGACGATCCCCGAGTCGCTGAGTGGCGGCCAGATCGTGATCGGTACGTGGACGGTGGAGTCGGTCGCGGGCCTGACGACCGGCGATACCTCCGAGCTTTCGACGCCCGTCACGCCGCCCCGCACCTTCGTGGTGACGACGACGAGTCCGACCGGGACCGGCTCGCTCGGCGCTGCCATCCAGAGTGTCAACGCCGACACGACCAACCCCAACGCCGACGCCATTCAGTTCGACATCCCGCAGAGTCAGTCGAGTCACGGACTCTGGACCATCGCGCTCGCGTCGGCGTTTCCGACGATCACGCATCCGGTGATCATCGGCGGGGCCTCGCAGCCGGGCTACGCGGGGTCGCCGGTGATCGTGATCGACGGTCTCTCCGGTTCGCCGGCGCTGGATCTGGGCGCGGGTGCCAGCGGAAGCACGATTCGAGGGCTCCAGATTCAGGGCGCTTCGACCGGGATTCTCGTCGAGTCCAGCGGCGACACGATCCAGTCGAACGTGATCGGGGCGAGCGGAAGCTCGGTCGGGATTTCGATCACCGGGACGGCGAACTCGATCGGCGGGACGGCCTCGGGCGTCGGCAACGCGATCTCCTTCGCCAGCGGTAACGGAATCGCCGCGGTCGACGGCAACCTGATCGAGGGGAACGTCCTCGCCAGCAACACCAACACCGGGCAGGCGCTGGTCATCAGCAACCCGACAGTGCTACCACCGACCCTCGGCCTGGCGGTCTCGTCCGGCGGCACGACGACGGTCACGGCCTCGGCGACTCCGCCGGCAAATGCAACGTTCGACTTCTACGCGGCCTCGGGGAGCTTCGGTCCCGCGGCGATCTATCTCGGCAGCACAACGAGCTTCCCGGCGACGCTCTCGACCTCGGTCCCGGTGGGAGCGTCGATCGTCGCGACCTCGACCGTCAACGGCGTCACCTCGCTCTTCTCGGCACCAGTTACCGTCTCGAATCCGTTCGTCGTGACCACGACCAGCGACAGCGGGACCGGCTCGCTCCGGCAAGTTCTCCAGGCCGCGCAGAGTTACTCGGGTGTGGTCGCCATCAGCTTTGTGCTTCCGGGCACCGCGCCTTACAGGATCGATCTGACCTCGGGTGAGCTGCCCGCGATCACGGTTCCTGTTGTCCTCGACGCCTCCTCACTGGGGTCGACGTTGATCATCGATGGAACCGGGCTGGTCGGCTCCAGCATGTACGGCCTCGACCTGGCCTCGGGATCATCGGGGAGTGTCATTCGCGGCCTCCAGCTCCAGAACTTCAGCGGCCCCGGAATTCTGATCCAGAGCAACAGTAACACGATCGGCGGGACCTCGGCCGGCGCCGGCGATCTCTTCACCAACGACGGCTCCGGCGTGAGCATCTCCGGCGGGACCGGCGAGGTGATCCGCGGCAATCTCTTCTACAACAACACCAGCGCAATCGCTTACAACGGCGGCACGCCTCCGGCCGCGCCGTCGATCTCGATGGTCTCGTCGGTCGCGAACCTGACGGCGATCGACTACCAGGTCTCCGGAACCTCGGGGCAGACCGAGATCGTCGACTTCTACGCGAGCAGCGCCAGCGGCAGCGGCCCGGCGGCGGAATACCTCGGTTCGTCGACCGTGACCCTGAGCGGGACAACCGGCGCCTTCACGGCCGAACTGCCGATCGCGACGGTCCTCGGTGTCTCGCAGGTAGTGACCGCGACCGTGACAGAATCCTCCGGCGCCACCATTCTGGGGACCTCGCCATTCGCGACGACGACCGCCCAGCCGGTCGCGAATTCGTACCTGGTGACGAACACGACCGACAACCATGCGGGGAGCATGGTGGGCTCGTTCCGACAGGCGATCCTCAACGCCGACGCCGCCGGCACCTCGAACGCGATCACGTTCTCGTCGGCCCTCTCGTCGCCGGTGATCGTCGTGAGTACGTCACTGCCGACGGTGAGCGTCCCGGTCTCGATCGTCGGCCTGGCGGGCTCGACCCCGGCGACGATCCGCGGCGGGAACGGTCTCGACGGCATCGTCCTGGGCGCGGGCTCCGGAAACAGCACGGTCGAGAAACTGGCGATCACCGGATTCGGCGGGGCGGGAATCCGGCTCGAATCGAACGCGGACACGATCATCTCCGACGCAATCGGCTCCGGCGGTGTCGGCATCCTTCTCGACGGCTCCTCGGGCTCGACGATCGGTGGGACGTCCGCGGGAGCCGGCGACACGATCGCGGGGAACACGTCGGCCGGTGTCTCGATCTCTGGGGCCTCGGCCTCGGGCAACCTCGTTCTCGGCGACACGATCGCGTCGAACGCGGTGGGCGTGCTGATCTCGGGAGGTGCCTCGAACAACTCGATCGGCGCGACCATCACCGGCGCCGCCAACACCTTCGGAAATTCCACCCCGACCGGCCTCAACACGACCAACAACGTCTCCATCCTCTCGGGAAATGGAAACCGCGTCGTCGCGAACCTCTTCCAGGGTACCGGAACTGCTTCGAGCTACGATATCAACGTCGCCACCGTCGCCAACAACGGGATCACCGCGCCGGTTCTCTCGTTTGCCTCGCTCTCGTCGGATCAGAGTTCGCTCACTCTCGGTCTGACCGGGACGGCCGCCATCGCGGCGACGCTCGACGTCTATCTCTCGACGCCCGCCTCGGGCAACACCCCAGCCCAGCGGATCTTCCTCGGCGAGGCGAGCCTCGCCGCCGGGGCCTCGATCGCCACGATCACACTGCCGGGCAGCCCCGCCGTGACGACCGGCGCACAGATCGTCGCGACGGAGACGATCGCCACCGACGGAACCTCGGGCTTCTCGGCCGCGGTCACCGCCTATCCGGCCACGACGGTCACGAATACCAACGACAGCGGCCCGGGCTCGCTCCGATCCGCGATCGCCGCGGCAACCTCGGGGAACAACACCGTCAGCTTCGCGATCGCCTCGGGGCCGTTCGCGATCGGCCTCTTGACCCCGATTGCCATCAACGCGCCCGTGGTCATTGACGGAACGTCCCAGCAGACGACGCCAGGCATCCCCCTTATCACGGTCAGCGGCGGAGGATCCGTCACCTACGGGCTGGAGCTGATCGCCGGGTCCGACGGGAGCGTGATCCAGGGGCTACAATTCCAGGGCTTCACCGGCGCCGATCTGGTCGTGCAGTCGTCGAACGATACGATCGGCGGGACCACATCGGCCGTCGCCGATGTTTTCTCGACGGCCTCGGGCGCCGGCGTCTCCATCTCCGGGACAGGGGCGCAGGTCGAGGGGAATTTCCTCGGCGTCGATGCCTCCGGAAATCTTCTCGGCGGCGGGACCGGAATCGTGATCGCCGGCGGCTCGGCGACGATCGGCGGGACGGCCTCCACCAGAACCACTCCCTTCAACACCATCGGCGGGTCGATCTCTCCCGCCGCCAATACCATCGCCTCGTCGCTAACGGGCCTCGAGATCACCAGCGGATCGGCGCTGGTCGAGGGGAATTTTATCGGCGTCGATGCCTCGGGCAAGCTGCTCGGGAGCGGGACGGGAATCTCCATCACCGGCGGGTCGGCAACGATCGGCGGGGTCGCCTCGGTTGTCAGCTCGACGCTCGGTGGATCGTTGAGCGGAACCAATCCCTTCATCATCTCCACATCGCTAACGGCCGGGAATATCATCGCCTCGTCAATGACGGGGATCTCGATCACCGGCGGTACGGCGGTCGCTGAGGGAAACTTCATCGGCGTGGATTCCGAGGGGAATGGCCTCGGGAGCGGGACGGGGATCGTGATCGATGGCGGCTCGGCGACGATCGGCGGGACGGCCGCCGCTCAGACCTCCATCCTTCCCGGAACAGGAGACGGCGGTCCTTCGCGCACGGTCAGGACAGCTTCCGACCCGGGTAACACGATCGCCTCGAAGAATCAGGGGATCTACATCACCGCCGGATCAGTCGTGGTGCAGGGGAACGAGATTGGCGTCAACGCCTCGGGAAGCGCGATCGGCGGCGGCGACGGAATCCAGATCACCGGGGGAACGTCCACCATCGGCGGTTCTGCCGCCGCGTCGGGCAACACGATCGGCTTCAACAACGTCGGCGTTCTCATCACCGGCTCGTCGGCGGGCCAACGGATCGAGGGGAACGAGATCGGGACCGACGGAAATGGCGCCAAGTTCGGTAATACGATCGGGATCGCGATCACCGGTCAGGCCGAGAACAACACGATCGGCGGAAGCTCATCGGGCTCGGGAAATACCGTCGGGTTCAATGGCACCGGCATCTCCCTCTCGGGTCTTGCCTCGGGAAATCTCGTCGAGGGGAACGACGTCGGGACCGATCCGACGGGTCGATCCCTGGGCAACTCGGGCGACGGAATCGCCATCAGCCTCACCGGGACGATCGGGGCCGCCGATGTCATTCAGGGTAACGTGGTCTCGTTGAACGCCCTGAACGGCATCCATTTCACCGGCGACCTCACCCAGGGAACGACTCAGATCCAGATCCTCGACAACAACGTCGGCACAACCGCCGACGGCAGCAGCGTCGTCAGC
The DNA here is from genome assembly GCA_027449865.1 of Planctomycetales bacterium. Taxonomy (GTDB): domain Bacteria; phylum Planctomycetota; class Planctomycetia; order Isosphaerales; family Isosphaeraceae; genus JAKAUH01. The sequence goes on along the minus strand of DAIDKV010000172.1, from coordinate 6,435 downwards.
ATCCTCTCCAGCGGCCAGGCGATCCGCCTGGGGAACGGGCTCGACGGCATCCGGCTGGATCAGTCCGGAACCTCGATCGCGGGACCGGGGACTGCACCCGCCGCCGTGGTCACCGGCAATCTCTCATCGGACAACGGCCTCAGCGGGATCGAGGTGAAGACGACGACCCAGGGCGTCGACCTCGCTCGAGTTCTGATCCAGTCGAACGACCTCGGCACGAACCGGAACGCCCAGGCTGTCAGCACGATCGTGGGGGGCGTGGTGGTCCCGTTCGGCAATGGGCTCGATGGCCTCCTGCTCAACGAGGTCCTCGGCGTGACGGTCGGAGGGACGTCGGCCGGCAACATCCTCTCGGGCAACCTCGGCCGCGGGATCGAGGTCCTGACCGACGCTCTCACCATTCCCCCAGGCAACGCGAGCCTACAGGGTGACCTGATCCAGGGAAATACGATCGGCCTGGGCGGACCCGGAACACTTCCCATCGACGCCAGCCGGACGAGCTTTGGCAACCTTTCCGACGGAATCTTCCTGTATCACCCGGGCACGGCCTCCTCGTTCGTGAGCATCACGGGGAACACCATCGCGAACAACCAGGGCGCGGGAATTCATGCCTTCGCCGATAGCAGCAGCGTGACGACCGATGGCCTGGTCATCCGCGGCAACATGATCGGGACCGATCCCACCGGCATGTCTTCCGGCACACTGAGCGGCCTCACGGGCACCTTCTACGGCTTCGGCAACGGCTCCGACGGCATCTTCCTCGACGGCCTTCCCGGGAGCGCCACCGGCGCCCTCGTCTGGATCACGGGCAACGTGATCTCGGCCAATCACGCCAACGGCGTCGACCTCCTCGGCTCGCGGGGCGTTCTGATCACCAGCAACGAGATCGGGACCAATTCTCAGGGCTCCAGCACCAACGGAGGATCCTCGACCGACCTGGGCAACGCCGCCGACGGCGTCTTCATCAACCAGTCGGGCGAGGTCACCATCGGCGGAACCTCGGCCGGCGACCGAAACACGATCTCGGGGAACCATGCCAGCGGCGTCTTCATCTCGGGGACATCGGCACAAATCTCGACGAGCAACGTCGTCGAGGGGAACTGGATCGGGATCGGGATCGACGCCGGCGGCTCGGGTACGGTCGTGACCACGCCGAACGCGGTGGCCGGGGTCATCCTCAGTAACGCCGACGCCAACACCATCGGCGGGACGACCCCAGGCGCCGCCAACGTGATCTCCGGGAACTCGCTCGACGGCATCCTGCTGGTCAACCAGGCGACCAGCAACGCCATCACCGGCAACGAGATCGGAACCGACGCTTCCGGCGGATCGGGCCTGGGGAACTCGGCCGATGGCATCCTTCTGCTCGGTAGCACCTCGGTCACGATCAAGGGGGTCGTCAACACGAACCCAACCATCTCGGGCAACGCGATCGTCGGTAACGTGATCTCCGGGAACAACGAGAACGGCATCCAGATCTTCGGCGGATTGGCCCTCGCGAACACGATCGCCGGGAACGAGATCGGCGTCTCGCCGACGACCGGCCGATCGCTGGGGAACGGGGCGGCGGGCGTCCTGCTCAACGCGGCCGGGCCGGGGAACGTCGTCGGCGGAACCTCGCCCGCCGATCGCAACCTGATCTCGGGAAACAGCCAGGCCGGGGTTCAGATCACCAACGCGACAACCCGGGCCCTCGTCGAGGGCAACTTCATCGGAACCGACGCAAGCGGGACGATCGCCGTTCCCAACGGGTCCGCCGGTGTCGTGATTTACGGATCATCGCTCAACTCGATCGGCGGACCGACCGCCGGCGCCGGCAACCTGATCTCGGGCAATGCACAGGCGGGCGTGCAAATCTTCAACCCGGGCGGCTCGCAGGCGGTCGGAAATGTCGTCCAGGGAAACCGGATTGGAACGACCGCCGACGGCACCCAGAGCCTGGGTAACGGAAGCGACGGCGTCCAGATTCAGAACGCCTCCGCGAACACCATCGGCGGCCCGTCTCCCTCCGATCGAAATATCCTCTCCGGAAACGCCGGCAACGGCGTGCTGATCGATCAGTTGACCGCCCCGACAGCCTTCAACCAGGTCCTCGGCAATTTCATCGGGACAAACGCCGACGGAACCGCCCCGGTCCCCAACCTCGGCAACGGCGTCGAACTGATCGACGGCTCGGCCAGCACCATCGGCGGCATCGGTTCCCTCGCGACAGCCCTTGGCGCCTCGGAGGCTCCAGCCCGCCTCTCAACCGGCAACCTCATCTCGGGCAACGGCCAGTGGGGTATTCTTTTCCAGCTCACCGGCGCCTCGGCCGGAAACCTCCCCTCGACCGTCGAGGGGAACTGGATCGGCCTGAATGCCTCGGGCACGGCCGCGATCGGCAACGGGCAGGGGGGGGTCTTCGTCGACAATCTGACGACCACCTACCTACCCCAGACCATCGGTGGATCCGTCCCCGGGGCCGGCAACATCATCTCGGGGAACCCCAACGCCGGCATCCAGCTCGTCGGCGCCCAGGCGGTCGGATCGGGGACGGGCGGACTCGTCGAGGGGAACGTCATCGGCCTCGGTTCCTCGGGGCAGGTGATCGCCCTGGGCTCGGCCACGACCGGCATCCTCGTCCAGAACGCGCCTGGGGTTCTCATCGGTGGAACGTCGTCCGCCGATCGCAACGTGATCTCCGGAAACAGCCAGGCGGGCATCCAGCTCATCGGCAGCCTATCCACCAATGATCGAATTCTCAACAACTTCATCGGCACCGGCCCCGATGGCGCCCGGTTCCCCGTGGGGTCGAGCGAGGCGATGCCGGCGCAGTCGGTCGGCGTCCTGATTTCGGGCACATCGGGCGAGACCATCGGCACAGTCGGCGCCGGCAACCTCCTCTCGGGGAATGCCGTCGGTGTCGAGATTGCCGGCATCCGCCAGAACAGCGGCCAGGTCTCCGGCAGCGGCAACACGATCGCGGGCAACCTGATCGGGACCGACGCGACGGGTACGAAGCCGGTCGGCAACCTCGACCTCGGCGTCTTCGTGGACGGTGCATCGGGAAACCTCATCGGGCCGGGCAACGTGATCTCGGCCAACGGGATCGCCGGGGTGGAGGTCTTTGGGACCAACGCGTCGGACAACCTCATCTTCGGGAACACGATCGGGACCGGTTCGGGCGGCCAGCTCTTTTCCGCGGCCGGGCAGCCGGTTCTCTCGTCGAACGGTCCGGAGCCCGGGATTCCCGTCTACGCGGAGGCCCAGCGCAACGGGGTAGTGATCCTCGGCTCATCGCGGAACACAATCGGCCTCGACCGCCGGATCGGCGGAAGCGAGGGAAACACGATCAGCGGCAACGTTCAGGTGGGCGTTTACATCACCAGCCGTGATTTCCTGGGGAACGGCTACACGCCTCCGATCGGCAACACCGTCTCGGGGAACACGATCCGGGAAGACGGCGACTACGGCGTCCTCCTCTACGACGCGCCCAAGAACGCGGTCCCGCCTTTTACGGGCCGCTCCCCCTTCCTGAAGGTGAACCACTTCGGATCGGAGGCGATCCCCTTCCGCAACTATCAGGGAAGCTTCGACGGCGCGACGCCGCTCCCGGTCCACGGCCGCAACACCGGACAGCAAACAAGGGAACCACACAACCGGCACGTCCGGCTCCGTCACCCGATCCGGGCAAGGGTCCATCCAGGAGGCCCACTGCACGCGTTCCGCCGAGTCGAGACCCACGCACGCACGGCCATCTTCCCCTCACCGTTCCAACCAGGGCCGATCGCGATGGGAACGATCGGCGAAACCTCTCACAAACCAACAGCCGGCGGCGGCGTGAACGGTGTGGTCCGACGAGTTCGACCATAATAAATGTTGAGCATCAGCACCGCCTCGCTGTCGAACGGCTTCGGCGTCGTCACCGGTGTCACCAGGGCCGCCGTCAGCACGGCCGCATTCCGAAGCCCAATGTTCAACCCATAGGTCAACGAGACGTTGTCGGGCGATCCGGCAAGGTCGAACCGGTTCTGCCAGTCTCGATGATTGATCGGATTGTTCACGTGCACCTCAAGCACCGGCGCCAGCGCCCGAATCCAGGCGAGCGGGTCCTCGCGGCGAATCAGGTAATAGCCGATCCCGACGTCATTGTAGATCCACGAGACATCGTTGGGATTCATCGAAAAGCCAAAGCCGCTGAAACCCTGTAGATAAAATCGATCGCGATTATAAATATAGGCAATACTTGGCTGAAAATAGGTCGCCTGAAGAGGATACATGTACGAGGCACCGGCGAACCGGGACGGGCCAGTCGGTGGGCTGATCGCCCAGGCGGCCGAGACCAGGCTCCCGGTCTTCTCGTTGATCGCCAGGATGTACTTGGCGAATATCGAAAGGTTTCCGGGCGCGGTTGAGGTCGGAGTGTTGACGATGTTGCCGTAGCTATCGGCCGTCAGGTTATCGAGCGGGATGCGGATGCCGATCGACCCCATCCCATTATTGAAGGTCTTTTCCAGACCGAAGTTGTAAACGTAGGCCCTCATCCGGGTGACGGGTGAAAGCGCCACGCGGTTCAACGCATCGCCGATGTTGCTATAGTAATTAAAGTCGAAGAAAATGCGATCCTGGGGGCGGGGCGACTGGTTCTCCGAGATGTTGAAGTTTCGGACCGCCGGATAGATTGGCGAGGCGCCCCGGGCGCCTGGAGGGATGGGCGGCCCGGGGATTGGCGTGGTGGCCGAAACGGGCCGGGTGGCAAAGGGAGCGATGTCGCCGATCATGGCGAAGGGAGCGGTCCCGGTTCCGACCGTACCGCCGAACCCCGCGCCGGTTTCCTGGCCCCCCGCGCCGAACGCGTCGGGCGAGGCAAGCGTTTCGGAGACCGGGCCGACGGCCGAAGAGACGGGGGCCTCTCCCGCATTCACGCTGACACTCACCCCCGCGCCCGCGTCTGGGGCGAGGAGACCTGTCGCGGCAGGGGCAGCCGCGGAGGGAGTTGCCGCTGGCAAGGGCGGCGGGCTGGTGACAACCGGCCCGCTGACTGTGGCGGGATTTCCCGGAACTTGCGCGGCCGTTGGCCTTGTCTCGGTCACGGCGGGCGGAGAATTCGACCGAGGAAGCGAGGGAGTCGACGGTGGGGCCGAACTCGAGGGAGCAGCCCCAGGGGCCTGGACCTGGATCGGGACGCCCGGAATCGATTCCTCTTCATCCGGAAGCGGTGGCAGAGGCGGTTCAAGTATCGTCCCGGACCCCAGCCCCGCCCGACGGACGTCGACATCCCTGGACCGGGGCTCACGCGAGGGATGGAGGAACCGGGAAAGAAGCGATCGGCGCCGGGAGTGGCCCGGCTGATGGATCTCTCGCATCGTCGCGCCGGTATCCGATCCGTCCGGCGAATCGGGGTTGGATGGCACAAGCCGGGCCACCGACCCCGGCTCGACCGGCTCCTGCGCACGCGCCTCGCGACCCACGATTCCGAAGAGGACCAGGGTCACGATCAGAGAAGCGGCGATCGCTGGGCGCCTCATGAATGTCGTCCCTCACCCGATCTCATGCCGAACACGGCATGGTTGCCTTCGCGGGCCCCTCGATCCGGTTCCCACGGACGCGGGAACATGCGGCGGACTCCGCCGCGGTGGACCCTCGCGAGCACACCTCGCTCAACGACCGCTCCATCCGCCGACCGCAATGAAAACGATCGGTCTCCCGTCGACCTCTTTGGACTTTATCGGCTGGAGAAGGTCTTTGGCTTTTGCGGTTTTTGCGGAGACGACCGCCAGGAAACCGGCTAATGAGATTACGGGGCCTGGGTCCTGTGCACCCATGGACAATTGATCCTGATTCCCTGTCCTCATCGTCTCGATCAAGGGGACAGGCCAATGGGACTACCAACCCCCCGAAAGGACGGACCACCACGCATGCCGTCGTGGCCGATACTGACAGACCGCCCGGACTCGCTCGCGACCTTTTTATGGCGAGAAAGTATTGACGTTTCTTAAGGCGGGAAAGCGGTATTGAAGGCGGGAGAGTGGTGTCGGTTCTTGAACCGCCCCTGCCAGACGTGCCCGGAAGACCGATGCCGCTTCTGAAACCGCCACGTATGAGCGACGGCAACCGACTGGAGGATGCGGCTGATCGAATGTAAGAGCTCCGGGCGGAGCAGGAGGTGGAAGTGGTTTGATCATCAGGCAGTAGCAGAGGAGCCGCATCGGGTGGCGCTCGCGAGTGGCGGCGAGGGCCTGGAGGAAGGCGGAGTGGTCGCGATCGTCGGCCAAGACGTCGGCGCGATTGTTGCCGCGGTTCAGGGCATGTTAGTCTAGCCCGGATTATTCGCACCCACGCAAGCAATTGGACTTTAGGGCAGTCCCTGCGTCCAAGATCGGGGGATCTTCATAAGTGAGTCGTCGGGTGCCATCGCTCCTCTGGTCCGAGCGCGAACCACCCCCTAACCCCCGG
>DAIDKV010000171.1 GCA_027449865.1 Planctomycetales bacterium | reverse complement strand
GGCCCGCCGTCCTGATCCTCGATGTGGGCCTCGCCGTAGACGAAGGACTTGAACTTCTCGACGCGATTGAGGATCGTCTGGATACGCATCCTGGGGCACTCCCGGTCTTGATGAAGTGTGGTAACTCCATCATGTCCCAGGATGCGATCCTTTCCCTCAAAGGCCGTCCCCGCTTCCACAGATTCTGCGGGAGAGCCCTTTTTCCAGCCTCCTTCCCGGCCCCGCCCAGGGACGATAGCTCACGCCTGCCGATGGGGGATGTTCTTGCCGATGTCGACCCTCTGCAGCGGTTGTTCAACTGGGGTGCCCCATTCGAAGTTGGCCCTACGCAGCCGTTGACCAGTAGGTGTCCCAGTCTTCGGTATGGCCGAGGCTGATCAATTCGACGATCGGGCCGATGTGGGCGGTCTTCCATCGCGCGCCGGTCTGCTTGATGCGACGGCCGACGAGTTGTTTGATCGCCCCTTCGATCATCCCGCTACCCACCGACACGCCCCGGCGGAGTCGCGCGGCGTACTTCATCCGGTCGCGGTGACCGGCCAGATAGTTCGCGACCCGGGGAAAGGCTCCTTCCAACGCCGCCGGATCGCTCAACTCCCCCTTCGCCTCCTGCACGAACTGGCAGACGCCTGCCCATCCGTCGGCCACCAGGGCTCGCTATGCTCGGTCGGTCCAGGCCTCGACCGCTACGGTGTCCCCGCTGTAGCCGGCCCGCGCCAGATCACCGAGGTATTCGGTCGCGTGGTACAGGTCCAGCGTCTCCTCGGCCCCGCTGAAGTGCTCGGCCGCCAGGTTCCAGATCCAGCCGGCGCCGTCGCCCAGGATCGTCAGGTCTTTGACGTCGGCCAGACCGACCCTCTCGGCCTCGGCTCGGCAGCGCGGGCCGAACGCCTCGGCCGGCTCGATCGCAGCGATCACGTGCCGCGCCGAAGGCGTGGGCAAGTCCCGGGCGTGGAAATCCGCGGAGGTCGAAGGTTCGCCCGGCGTGCGGACGGCGAAGGTGGCGACTTTGACGTCCCGCCAGCCGGTCTCGGTGTTGACCTTACCCGCGTCGATCTGGAGTTCCCAATGTCCCTCGGCTGCCGCGAACTTCGTCGCGACGTCGAGTCGCTCCGTCTTGGACTGACGACACGCCCTGGCCTCAGCGTGGCAGATCCGCCGGATGGTCTCGGCGTTGACAGACCATCCGGACAACTCCCGGAGTGTCCGCTCACCACGATCGAACGAGTTGTCGATGCCGACGTGGCAGATCGACCGGCGGGCGCGGCGGGTGAACCCGCCCTCGATCCCGAGGACCACGTCGGCTGGGAAGCCCCCCTCGCCACAGCGGGGGCAAGAGCGGTATGTCCTTGTGAGCGAGATCTTCCCGATGGCGGTCACGACCGACCGCGACCGCCGCCCCTTGCCGCGCGTCGAGTGGCCGCAGGGGGCGTCGACTTTTTTTCGACGCCCTCGGCCCGGGCCTGGATCGCCGCGGCCAAAGTGTCGCGTCCCTGAGAAAGCGAGACGGACTCACAGGCATCGATCACGCCGCCGTCAGGGGCGCCCAACCCGATCCGGTGCATCTCGGCCACGAACTCAATGGCTCGCTCGTAAGCGCGGCGTTCTTCAGGGGTCTGGTAGGTGATGGCCAGCGTGGGCATCCCTGCCTCCGGGTGCAGATCGGGAAGTGGCCAAATCTGGTTCGTCAAGCAAACCAGAAGAGGGATGCCAAAATCAAGTGGGGCACCCTGTTCAACGACCGGATCGACTTGAATCCCGCTCTGGGCTACGATGGCAACTCCGGCCCGGCTGCCAAAGTTGCCTTCTCCGCCTTCGGCGGTCGCAGAGGATCGTCCTGACCAGCGTCCCAGACGCTCAGGTCTGGAAGCCGATGAACTTCCCTGATCTCGGGCCGGAGGTCGAGGAGCCCTGATGCTGGAGCCTCCGCGTTGAATCGAGCCAAGACCCCGACAATCCTCGGCCTGATCGCCGTTGCCGCGATGACATCGCCCGCCACCGCGGCCGACGACCCCAGATACGACCGCAAGCCCGACGTGATCTACGGCCGGAAGTTCGGCACCGCGCTGACGATGGACGTCTTCACCCCGAAGAATGACGCGAAGGGCGTCGGCGTGATTCTGGTCGTCAGCGGCGGGTTTTTCTCGTCGCACGCCGCGATCTCGCCGGCTTTCATCCGCCCGCTGATCGCCCGAGGCTACACCGTCTTCGCGGTCGTCCACGGGAGCCAGCCCCGGTATCAGGTCACCGAGATCATCGACGACCTGAACCGGGCCGTCCGGTTCATCCGCCACAACGCCCACGACTACCACATCGACCCCGCCCGGATCGGCGTCACGGGCGCCTCCGCCGGCGGACACCTATCGCTGATGCTCGGCACCGCCGGCACCGCCGGCAATCCCAACGCCAGCGACCCTGTCGACCGAGAATCGAGCCGCGTCCAGGCCGTCGCCTGCTTCTTCCCACCCACCGACTTCCTCAACTTCGGCGAGCCCGGCAGGAAATTGATCCACCCGACCGACCACGCGCCCCCCTTTCGCGCGGCCTTCGATTACCACGAACTCGACCCCGGATCGCGACTTTGGGTCCCCGTCACTGACGACACTAAACTCGAATCGATCGCCCGCCGAATCTCTCCGGCCTACCACGTTTCGGCCGACGATCCCCCCACTCTCATCATCCACGGCGACAAGGATCCCCTCGTTCCGCTCCAGCAATCCGAGCGAATCATCGACGAGCTGAAGAAGGCCGGCGTCCCAAACCGCCTGATCGTCAAGCCAGGCGCCGGACACGGTTGGCTGACCATGAACCAGGATCTTCCCACGTTCCTCGACTGGTTCGATCACCACCTCTCCACCCCGGCCCCCTCGAAATCCGCCGATCCTAACCGCTAACTCGCCTAATTCGGCTGATGGTTGTAATGATGAACTCTCTATAAGGACGGGGGCACTCGATGGATATCGGCGAGCAACAGTCTGCGGAGGGCGGCGCAAAGCTCGGTTCGAGGTGGTTTGCCGAGGAACGCGATTGACGCGCGAGGGAGAAGCGAGATATAGACGTCATCGATTGAAGGGGATCTGGGCAAATTGGCGACGGACCAGAGGTGACCGGGATAGGAAATTCTTCTCAGAAGTGATCGCTTGCCCGAGCGGAGAAGAGGTGTCGACGGCTCGCTGCGGAACCGAGCTGACGGCCTGAGTTCGAGATCGGGAGAGATCGATGGATCTCGACATTTTCTCGCAGCGGATTGACACGATGACCGCCCAGCTTCGAGGCTGGGTCCGGCTTGGAACCGACGGGGCCTGCGATCCTGCCTCGGTCTTCGATCAGGTCTCCTCGGCGCTCGGGGATTCGATGGAAGAGCTTCGGGTTGCCGAGGAGGAACTACGACGGCAGAGTGACGAGTTACTGGATTGGCGAGAGGCCGTCGAGGCTGAGCGGCATCGGTATCGCGAGCTCTTCGAGTTCGTCCCCGACGCCTACCTCGTGACCGATCCCTGTGGCCTGATCCGCGAGGCGAACCAGTCGGCTGGCGAGCTTCTCGGCGTGCCGGCCCATTTCCTCCGGGGCAAGCCACTTGCGAACTTCCTGCCGATGGAGGACCGATCGGCATTTCGGGGCGGGATACACAAGCTCCTCCTGGCCGGGCGCCGGAGCGAGTGGCCGGCCCGGTTCCAGGCAAGGACTGGCGGCGCGGTTGCGGCCACGATCAACGCCGAGGCCGTTCGCGACCGCGAGGGCCAGCCGGTCGGAATCCGATGGATGATCCGGGAGACGCCCTCGCCCGCTCGCCAATCCGTCGTCGAGCCTGGATCCGAGGGGCTCCACGACCTGCTCGACGGCGCCGGCGTGATTGTCTGGGAGTCCGACGCCGAGACCGGCCTTCTTCGTCGGATCAGCCCAGGTATCGAGGCGCTCCTCGGTTATCCGCTTCGTCGATGGACCGACGAGCCCGGATTCTGGGCGTCAATCGTACATCCCGAGGATCGCTCGCTCGTCGAGTATCGGCGCCGGCCAGGATTCCCCTCGGGCCGCGACAGGGGCCTGGAATACCGGATGGTTGGCGCGGACGGGCGGGTACTCTGGTTCCGAGAGACACTCGCCCACGTCCCGGCCGGGGACGGTGGGCCGGCCGTCGTTCGTGGTGGGCTCTGGGAGATCACCCGCCGGAAGAAGATTGAGCGTCAGCTCTACACCGACCGACGCCGCCTCTCTGAGCGGCTCTCCGACGTCTCATATCTTTATAGCCTCGGAGGGCCAGCTACTCCAGACACTCGACCTTGGCGAGGTACTGGAAGAGGTTCTGGCAGCTTTTGCCTCGTTTCAAGGCGCGGATCTGGGCGCGATCCGCATGGTCCATCCTGGCCACGGTGAGCTGGAGACTGTGGTCAGCCTTGGGCTCTCGCCGGAGTATCTCGAACGGTTTGGCCGAGTCCCCGTCGGCGTGGGTGCCTGTGGCCTGGCCGTCGAGCGCCTTGGGCCGGTGGTCATCGAGGACATCGAATCCGATCCAGTCGCCCAGCCCTGGCTCGAGGCGGCTCGTCTCGGTGGCTACCGGGCCTGCTTCAGCCTTCCGCTGCTGGCTCGTGGCGAAGAGCTTCTTGGTGCCGTCGCTCTATTTTTCGCCGAGCCGCATCGCCCAACACCTCGACAGATTCAGCTTGCGGAGCAGTACATCGTCCGTGCCTCCGACGCCATCGACAACGCTCGACGTCACCGACGTGCCTGTGAGTCTGACCGACGCAAGCAGGAGATTCTCACCACCCTGGCCCACGAGCTGCGCAACCCAATCGCTGCCATTCGTGATTGGGTGCAGTTGCTCGATGCCGACCACGCCTCTGATTCCGGTTCCGACTCCGGGCTGGCGCGCGAGGTCATCGCCCGGCAAGCTGGGGTGATGGCTCGACTCGTCGACGACCTGCTCGACGCCGCCCGGACCAGCCTCGGCTCCATCACGATCCGTAAGGTTCCGGTCGAACTGGGGGCCCTGGCTGATCGAGCCGCCGCCGACCTTCGCCCTCTTATCGAGGCCCGAGGACAGCAGCTGGAAGTCACCCTGCCGGGTCGTCCCGTACGGATCGATGCCGACCCCACCCGGCTCGGCCAGGTTCTGGCGAACCTGCTTACCAACGCCTCGAAGTTCACCGACCCGGGTGGCCGGATCGACCTGATTGTCTCCAGCGACGACGCCGATGGCCTGGCGGTTCTGCGGGTGCGCGACACCGGGATCGGCCTCGCCCCCGAGGCTCTCGCCGAGGTCTTCGAGCCCTTCGTTCGTATCCTTCCGGCAAGAGACCGAGGCGGTCTGGGAATCGGCCTGAGCCTGGTCCGCTCGCTCATCGAGTTGCATGGTGGGACGGTCACCGCCAAGAGCCCAGGTCCAGGCAGGGGCAGCGAGTTCGCGATCCTTCTACCGATCTCCCGACAATCCTCCGCGGACCCAAGCGAAGCCGCCTGATCCTTCATCCGGAGCCTCTACCCATGTCGAATGGCCTGGCCTGGGGGTGCACGTCAGCCTCGGTTTTTCGCTGCTGTGAATTCGGGCGATTTGGGTCGACGTACGAACGGATAACCGGGCCGCGTCCGCAGGTGCTCGATGAGGCGCTCATCGTCGCACAGCGACGCGGCCCGCACCTGCAGG